>NZ_JARUBN010000001.1:7427242-7738363 GCF_029626265.1 Micromonospora sp. WMMD1102
GTCCACTCTGCTCGATCCGGTGCACGCCGACCCGGACGGGCTACGCACCAGCGGGATCGTGATCCACCGGTTCGACGGCGAGTGGGCGGACCTGAGCCCGCAGACCTCACCCATCGTGAAGTGGCACACCGCCCGGGGCTGAACCCAACGACCGGCCGCCGGACCGGACCCGCCGGACGGCCGCCGCCGGACCGGAGCGATCGAACCGCCGCCGGACCGGACCGGCCGGACAGCCGCCGGACCGCTGCGGCCGGACAGGCGACTGCCGGCCAGCCGGTCCGGTACCCGGCTGGCCGGCGGCAGGGCCGGGCACCGGACACGTTGCCGTCAGGTGGGTGGCGCGCTCGGCGGCGGTGGATCCGGTGGCGGTGGCATCATCGCCGTCGGATGCGACAGCCTGTTCTCCTCGACGATCAGGGTCCGCGCCCGCTTCTTGCGGTCCTGCCAATACCACATGGTGGTGGCCAGCACCGCGACCCCGGCCAGGATGAAGACCCAGCCGACCGCCCGGAGATCGAGCCACCAGACGTTCGCCCTGACCGCGAACGTCAGGATGGCTCCCAGGGTGATGAGGAAAATTCCGGTACCGATGCCCATGTCCGCTGCACTCCCCCGTGCGATGGGTCGTGGGCTTTCATGACAAATCAGGTCAAACTGCTCCTAGCACCGCCTCAACAATAGCGCGGCGGCCGGGGAGCAACAGCTCCACCGGCCGCCGGAAACCAACCCGCCGCGCGCCCGTCTAGAAGGCTTCCTCGGGCAGATCCATCAGCTCCAGGTCGGCGCCCTGCACGATCCGCCGGTCGGCGCCGATCCGGGGCAGTACCTCCCGGGCGAAGAACCGGGCGGCGGCCAACTTACCGGTGTAGAACGCCTTGTCCGCCGCCGACACCTCGCCGCCCAGTGCCCGGAGCGCGACCTCGGCCTGCCGTTGCAGCAGCCAGCCGACCACCAGGTCGCCGACGGCGAGCAGGAACCGCCGGCTGCTCAGCCCGACCTTGTAGAGCGTGCGCGGGTCGCCGCCCTGCGCCTCGCCCAGCCAGCCGGTCATGGTGCCGAGCATCGCCTGCACCTCGCCGAGCGCCCGGCCCAGCGCGGCACGCTCCTCCTTGAGCTGCCCGTCACCAGGCCCGGCCGAGCCGGTCGCCGCCGAGTCCGCGCCGGCCGGTCCGGTGCCGCCACCGGACTCCACGAACGCGGTGATCTCGCCGGCCACCGCCATCAGGCTGGTACCGCGATCCCGGACGATCTTCCGGAAGAAGAGGTCGAGGCTCTGGATCGCGGTCGTACCCTCGTAGAGGGTGTCGATCTTCGCGTCCCGGACGTACTGCTCCAGCGGGTAGTCCTGGAGGAAACCGGAGCCGCCGAACGTCTGCAACGACTCGTGCCCGAGCAGCTCGTAGGCGCGTTCCGAGCCGACACCCTTGACCAGCGGCAGCAACAGGTCGTTGACGCCCTTGGCGAGTTTGGCGCCCGCCTCGTCACCGCTCGCCTCGGCGAGGTTGATCCGGTCCTGCCAGGTCGCGGTGTAGCAGACCAGCGCCCGGAGGCCCTCGGCGTACGCCTTCTGGAGCATCAGGGAACGGCGGACGTCCGGGTGGTGCGTGACGGTGACCCGGGGGGCGTTCCGGTCCGACGAGAGCAGGTCGGCGCCCTGCACCCGGCTCTTCGCGTACTCCAGGGCGTTGAGGTAGCCAGTGGAGAGCGTGGCGATCGCCTTGGTGCCGACCATCATCCGGGCGTACTCGATGATCAGGAACATCTGCCGGATGCCGTCGTGCACGTCGCCGAGCAGCCAGCCCTTCGCCGGTACGCCGTGCTCGCCGAAGGTCATCTCGCAGGTGTTGGAGACCTTCAGCCCCATCTTGTGTTCGAGGTTCGTCGCGTAGACGCCGTTGCGCTCGCCCAGCTCCCCGGTCTCCGGGTCGAAGTGGAACTTCGGGACCACGAACAGCGACAGCCCCTTGGTGCCCGGACCGCCGACGCCCTCGACCCCGACCGGCCGGGCCAGGACATAGTGGATGATGTTGTCGGTCAGGTCGTGTTCACCGCTGGTGATGAAGCGCTTGACGCCCTCGATGTGCCAGGAGCCGTCCGGCTGCGGGATCGCCCGGGTCCGGCCGGCGCCCACGTCCGAACCGGCGTCCGGCTCGGTGAGCACCATGGTCGCGCCCCACTGCTTCTCGACGAAGAGTCTGGCCCACTCCTTCTGCTCCTCGGTGCCCTCCCGGTAGAGGGTGTAGGCGAAGGAGGGGCCGGCGGCGTACATCCACAGTGGGGCGTTGGCGCCGAGGATCAGCTCGGCGGCCGACCACCAGAGCGCCCGGGGCGCCATCGTGCCGTCCAGCTCGGCCGGCAGGTCCATCCGCCAGAACTCGGAGGCCATCATCGCCCGGTAGGACTTCCTGAACGCCTCCGGCAGCGGAGCGGTGTGCGTGGCCGGGTCGAAGACCGGCGGGTTCCGGTCGCTCTCGGCGTAGCTGGCCGCCAGGTCCTCCCGGGCCATCCGCTCGACCTCGGCGAGCACGCTCCGTGCGCTGTCGGCGTCCATGTCGGCGTACGGGCCGACGCCGAACGTCTGGTCCGCGCCGAAGACCTCGAAGAGGTTGAACTCCAGGTCGCGCCGATTGCTCCTGTAGTGGCTCATACGCCTCTGCCCCCCGGACACTCGCGAAGGTTACCCGGCAGTAACAGTGGCTATATTACTCGCGGGTAAGTCGAGGTGGCGCGACCACCCCAGTGACCCGCGCCACAGTGACCGGAACCTGACGCCCGGCGCCCGTCGCCCGTACCCGGCAGGTGTGCGGGCGACCGGGACGCGGTCAACTGTCGGCAGCGCCGACCTCCCAGCTCGGCACCCGGGAGGCGGTTGCCGAGTGCGGTCCGGGGTACTCCATCAGGACCAGCGCGATGTCGTCGTCGAGCCGGCCGCGCACCCACTCGACCAGGGCCGTCTCCAGCGAGGCCAGGCCGTCGGCGACGGTGCCGTGCCCGAGCAGCCGCCAGGCCCGGTCCACGGTCGGAAAGAACTCCCCGTCCCGGCGTGCCTCGCCGAGCCCATCGGTGAAGAGCAGCAGCCGGTCGCCCGGCTCCAGCCGCTCCACCCGGGGCCGGACCACCGGCATGAAGCCGAGTGGCGGCGCCGGTGCCGGCGGCTCCATCGGGATCACCTGACCGCGCCGCAGCAGCAGGGGGGCCGGATGTCCACAGTTGACTATCGTCAGCGTGCCGCCCCGCTCCTCGACGAGTGCGGCGGTGACGAAGTCCTCGTCGCCGACGTTGCGGGCCACCGCCCGGTCCAGGTCGGCCACGATCGCCCGCAGGTCGGCCCGCTCGTACGCCACGTGCCGGTACGAGCCGAGCACGATGCTGGCCAGCCGGACCGCGTCCAGCCCCTTCCCGCGTACGTCGCCGATGATGATCCGTACGCCGTACGGGGTGTCGATCGCCTCGTACAGGTCACCGCCGATGTCGGCGGCGGCGGTCGACGAGATGTAGTGCCCGGCCACCGCCAGGCTGCCGACCTGCGGGCCGAGCGGGCGCAGCACCGCCTGCTGGGCCACCGAGGCGAGCTTGGACAACTCGGCGATCCGATCCTCCTGGCGCTGCCGGATCACCGCGAAGAGCGCCGCGATGGCCGTGCCCAGCACCACGCCGACCAGGTTGACGGTGGTGGCCAGCGGCACCACCCGGTCGCCCCAGCCCAGCGAGCCGGCCAGCACGGTGGCGATCGCGCCGACCGCGAGCACCACCCGCCAGGAGGCGAAGGCGGCGGCCAGGAACGGGGCCGCCGCGACCAGGCCGACATAGTTGACCTTCGAGTCGTCGGCGAACTCCACCACCGAGACGAGCGCGAGCAGCACGAGGGCCGCGCCGAGACCGGCGCGGGAACCTTGGCTCAGCGGGCGACGGCCCGGTGGCATCAGTCGCATGGGTACGCGGAACAGCATGCCTGATCGACGACCGCGATTGTACGAAGTTGACTCCTCGTCCGATCGGGTTCTGGCCACCCGGTGCATCCCACCGGTCCGGATCCGCCGGATCTTGTCGTCGGGTCAGCCAACCGTTGCCAGTCGAATGAACATTCCTCGATCACGTCACGCGTCCGGCCGACGACGCCGGGGCACCCGACCGCTCGGCACCCGACCCTCGACAGGGAATCAGCCGAGGACCTCGTACCGCACGTCGATGGCGCCGAGGCTCAGCGCGGCGACCGCCTCGAAGGCCGCCCGGGACAGGTCGATGCAGCGGCCGTCGACGAACGGCCCCCGGTCGTTGATCCGGACCACCACCGACCGGCCGTTGTCCGGGTTCGTCACCCGGACCCGGGTGTCGAAGGGCAGGGTCTTGTGCGCCGCGGTCAGGCCGTTCGGGTCGAAGGCCTCGCCGTTCGCGGTGACCTGCCCCTGGTCGTAGTAGGAGGCGCTGCAGGAGCCGCTGTCCACCACCCGGGCCGTCGGGCTGCTCGCCGGCCGCTTGCCGGCCGGCTTCTTCGCGGTGCTGGCCCGGCTCGGCGTGGCCCGGGAGCTGGCCCGGGAGGCACGCTCGGGCGCCCGGGTCGGCGTGGGCGTCACCGCCTCCGGGGTGGGCGACGCCGTCACCGGCCCGCCTGCGCCGGCCGGAGTCGCCGGCTCGACCAGGGCCGGCGCCGAGCCGGGGTCGGCGACCGGCTCGGTGCCGAGCCGCACCACCCCGGCCGCGCCCGCACCGACCAGCGCCACGGCGACCGCACCGGCCGCCAGCAGACCGGTCGGCCAGCGCAGGATCCGAACTCGGGAATGCTTCCCAGTCACCGCAACGTCCTTCCCCGGGCACGACATAGATCGGGTCGGACCGTAACGAGGGTGGCACTTCGGAAGTCAACGTGATCATCTGCTTTCGTCCAGTTATGAGACGAAACGTGTGGCCGATCATCCGACCCGGCGTGGGTCGGACGTGCGGCGTACGGGTTGGAGACCGTGCGGCGTACGGGTTGGAGCGGAGATGCCGCAGGATGGTTCCCGTGCGGGTGGAGCTGAGCAGGCGGCTGGTCGAGGCGTTCCGGTGGACCGACCCGGGGCCGGAGAGCGCCCACCTGGTCAGCGACGTCTCCGGCTGGTGGCGGGATCCGCACCTCCTCGCCGGGCTCGGCCCCGCCCTGGCCGAGCCGTTCCGGGCCGCCCCGCCCACCGTGGTGGTCGCCCCCGAGGTGACCGGCCTGCTGCTCGGCCCGCTGGTGGCGACCGCACTGGGCGCGGGGTTCGTCCCGGCGTACAAGAACACCGGACAGCGGCGGATCGCCGAGCCGACCACCTGGGCCTGGACCGGGTACGACTACCGGGAACGCCGGCTCGCCCTCGGGGTACGGGACCGGCACCTGGGACCCGGCGACCGGGTACTCGTGGTGGACGACTGGCTGGCCAGCGGCGCCCAGGTACGCGCCCTGCACGAGATCGCCACCCGACGCGGCGCCACCGTCCTCGGCACGGCCTGCCTGGTCGCCGCCGCCTCGCCGGAGACACTCGCGGAACTGCGCGTCACGCACCTGCTGACCGAGGACGACCTGAGCTCCTGACCGCCCGGTCGAACCCGTGCGCCGCCCCTCCACCGCTGGTCAACGAGTTATCCACAGGGTGACGAAGTTCTCCACAGGTTGTTCACAACGCGGGCGAGGTTTCCGCACGCCGGGTTTCTACAGTCAGGGCATGACGCAACGCCGGATCCTGGTCGTGGAGGACGAGCGCACCATCGCCGAGTCGGTGGCCGCCCGGCTGCGGGCCGAGGGATTCCTGGTGGAGATCGCCCGGGACGGTCCCGGTGCCGTCGAGGCGTTCCGGACCGGCCGGCCCGAACTGGTCGTCCTCGACGTGATGCTGCCCGGCTTCGACGGCCTGGAGGTGTGCCGGCGGATCCAGGCCGACCGGCCGGTCCCGGTGCTGATGCTGACCGCCCGGGACGACGAGACGGACCTGCTGGTCGGGCTCGCCGTCGGCGCCGACGACTATCTCACCAAGCCCTTCTCGCTGCGCGAACTCGCCGCCCGGGTGCACGCGCTGCTACGCCGGGTCGACCGGGCGACGAGCGCGGCCCGCAACGGCACCGCGATCCTCCGGATCGGCGACCTGGAGATCAACCAGGCCGAACGGCGGGTCAGCCGGGACGGCGTCGAGGCGCACCTGACCCCTACCGAGTTCGACCTGCTGACGCACTTCGCCAACCGGCCCCGGACGGTACTGCCCCGGGAGCGGCTGCTCGCCGACGTCTGGGGCTGGGCCGACGGGTCGGGCACCCGTACCGTCGACAGCCACGTCAAGGCGCTGCGCCGCAAGCTCGGCGCCGACCTGATCCGCACCGTGCACGGTGTCGGCTACGCCCTGGAGGTGCGGCCGTGACCGCTTTCTGGACCGGCGTCAACCGGACGCTGGACGTGCTGCCCCGGCCGCTGGACCCGATCTGGTCGATCAAACTGAAACTCGGCATCCTGATGGTCGGCTCGGGTGCCGCCGGGATGGCCGTCTTCATCGTCGGCATCGGCTGGCTGCCGCCGTGGACCACCGCAACGGCGGTCCTGCTGGCCCTGCTCACCTCGCAACTGCTGGCCCACGGCATGACCTCGCCGCTGCGCGAGATGACGGCGGCGGCCCGGGCGATGGCCCGGGGCGACTACACCCGGCGGGTCCGGGCCAGTTCCCGGGACGAGGTCGGCACCCTGGCCGCCGCGTTCAACCAGATGGCCGGCGACCTGGCCGAGGCCGACCGGCGCCGCCGGGAGCTGATCGCGAACGTGTCGCACGAACTGCGTACCCCGATCACCGCCCTCCAGGGCGTGCTGGAGAACATCGTCGACGGGGTGGCCGAGCCGGACCTGCCGACGCTGCGGGTGGCGCTGTCCCAGACCGAACGGCTCGGCCACCTCGTCGCCGACCTGCTCGACCTCTCCCGGCTGGACGCCGGGGTGCTGCCGCTGCGCCGGCAGGACGTCGACGTGGCGGACTTCCTGGCCGAGGTGATCGAGCAGGCCACGGTGACCGCGGCCGGCGCCGGGCGGGACGTCCGGTTCGAGGTACGCCAGCACTCCGCGCCGCTGACCGTGCCGGCCGACCCCCGCCGGCTGCACCAGGTCTTCGCCAACCTGCTGGACAACGCGGCCCGGCACAGCCCACCCGGCGGCACCGTGCTGGTCGCCGCGCAGCGGGTCGGCGACGAGCTGCGGTTCGAGGTGACCGACGAGGGCGAGGGGATCCCGGCCCGGCTCCGCCCGGAGGTCTTCGAACGCTTCACCCGGGGCGAACGGACCAGCGACGGCGGCACCGGGCTGGGCCTGGCGATCGCGCACTGGGTGGTCGAGCTGCACGGCGGGACGATCGCCGTCGCCGACCGCCCCCTGGTCGAACCCGCCGACCCGGGCCGCTCGGCCCGCCCGGTCGGCTGCCAGATCAGGGTGAGCCTGCCGACCGTGGCCCCGGCGGCCGGCGAACACTCCGCGGTCCTCGTGGAACGCTGACGAGCCGGCCGGAGGTCGACTTGACATTCCGGGCCAGGCGGTGAGACTGCCGGGGTGGCCATCCCGATCGATCGGCAGCCGGAGCCGGGGCGCCCCGGGCCGCCGCGCCGGACCCGGGTGGTGCTGGCCGAGGTGGCCCGCAGCGGCAGCGGCGCCGAGCGGACCCGGGCCGAGCTGTCCCAGCAGACCCAGGTCGGCGACGCACTGCTCCGCGGGCTGATCCGCGCCCAGCTCGCGCTGGCGCTGCGGCTGTCGCTGGTGGTCGGGATCGGGCTCGGCGGGCTGCCGCTGCTCTTCGCGATCGCCCCGGAGGTCGGCGCGGCGAAGCTGTTCGGGATCAACCTGCCCTGGCTGCTGCTCGGGGTGGCCGCCTTCCCGTTCCTGGTCGCGGCCGGCTGGGCGTACGTGCACCTGGCCGAGCGCAACGAGCAGGACTTCGTCGACGTGGTCCAGCGACCGGAGCGCTGAGGTGGGCAACGCGTACACCGTGCCGGCGATCATCGTGGTCACCCTGGTCACGGTCGCGATCGGCTTCTATGGGCTGACCCTGGCCCGGACCACCTCCGACTTCCTGGTGGCGTCAAGGATGGTCAGCCCGACCTGGAACGCGGCGGCGATCGGCGGGGAATACCTGTCGGCCGCCTCCTTCCTCGGCATCGCCGGCCTGATCCTCAAGTACGGCGTCGACGTGCTCTGGTATCCGGTCGGTTTCGCCGCCGGCTACCTGGCGCTGCTGCTCTTCGTGGCCGCGCCGCTGCGCCGCTCCGGCGCGTTCACCCTGCCCGACTTCTGCGAGCTGCGGCTCGGCTCCCGACGGCTGCGCAAGCTGGCCACCGCCTTCGTCGTCTTCATCGGCTGGCTCTATCTGGTGCCGCAGTTGCAGGGCGCCGGGCTGACCCTGACCACGGTCGCCGGTGGGCCGTACGAGCTGGGTGCGCTGCTGGTCGGGGCGGTGGTGACCGCGAACGTGGCGCTCGGCGGGATGCGGGCGGTCACCTTCGTGCAGGCGTTCCAGTACTGGCTCAAGCTGACCGCGCTGGCGGTGCCCGCGATCTTCCTGGTGCTGCACTGGCAGGCCGACGCCCGGCCGCCGGTGACCCCGGTCGGCGGCTCGGTCTTCCCGGCCGCGACCACGGTGGTGGTGGAGGAGCCGGCGACGCTGACCCTGCCGGACGGCGCCACCCGGCAGGTACGCCCCGGCGAGGAGCTGTCGTTCGCCGCCGGTGACCCGGTGCCGGAGATCTCCAGCGTCGACGCGGACGGCGGGCTGGACTGGCTGCTGCCGAGCACGGCCGGGGACGACGACCGGGGACTCTTCGCCACCTACTCGCTGATCCTGGCGACCTTCCTCGGCACGATGGGGCTGCCGCACGTACTCGTGCGCTTCTACACGAATCCGGACGGCGCGGCGGCCCGGCGTACCACCCTGGTGGTGCTGGCCCTGGTCGGCGCCTTCTATCTCTTCCCCACCCTGTACGGCGTACTCGGCCGGATCTACACGCCGCAGTTGCTGCTCACCGGGCGTACCGACGCGGTGGTGGTGCTGCTGCCCGGCGCGGCGCTCGGCGGCGGGCTGACCGGGCAGCTGCTGGCCGCGCTCGTCGCCGCCGGTGCGTTCGCCGCCTTCCTCTCCACCTCCTCCGGGCTGCTCACCAGCGTGGCCGGGGTGCTCTCCACCGACGTGCTCGGCCGCGGCTCGGTACGCGACTTCCGGCTGGCCACCGTGCTCGCCGGGCTGGTGCCGATGGTGCTGGCGCTGAACGTCTCCGGGCTGGACGTCTCCCAGGTCGTCGGGCTGGCCTTCGCGGTGGCGGCGTCGAGTTTCTGCCCGCTGCTGGTGCTCGGCATCTGGTGGCGCGGCCTGACCGACGCGGGCGCGGCGGCCGGGATCCTGGCCGGCGGCGGCGCGGCGGTCGGCGCGGTGCTCTTCACCGTGGTCGGCCCGGAACTCACCGGCTGGCCGGCGGTGCTGATCGCCCAGCCGGCCGCCTGGACCGTGCCGCTGGCCTTCACCGTGATGGTGACCGTCTCCTGGGCCACCCGCCGCCGGGCCCCGACCGACGTCGCCTCGACGATGCTGCGCTTGCACGCTCCGGAGGCACTCCGGCTCTGACGTGCACCCGCGGGGTGCCGGGTGCTCTGGTAGAACTCGTGGAAGTCGCTCTCCTGGGCCATCGCCCGTCCCGTCAGGTTTCTACTGCCTCCACCCCTGGACGCGTCCACGGTTTCGCGGTTCGGGGCGGCACAATGGGGCGGTGAACCGAGCCGAGCCGCCGGGCGGGCAGATCCACCACACCGATCCGTTCGCCACCCCGGAAGGGGACCGCTCTCCGGTGCGCCGGCTGCGCGGCCGGCTGCCGGCGCCGGTGACGCTCTGGACGGCGTACGCCGGGACGACCGCGACCGGCGAGCCGGCGGCTCCGGCCGGGCTGACCGTCTCGTCCACCCTGGTCGCCGACGGTGAGCCGGGCCGGCTGCTCGGGCTGGTCGACGACGAGTCGGAGCTGTGGGCGGCGGCCTCGGCCAGCGGCCGGTTCGCGGTGACGCTGCTCGGTCCGGCGCACCGGCAGCTCGCCGACCGGTTCGCCGGGCTCTTCCCGGCGCCGGGCGGGCTCTTCGCCACCGGCGAGTGGACGCACACCGGCTACGGGCCGGTGCCGGGCGGGGCCGGGGTCGGCGGCTGGGTCGGCTGCCGGCTGGACGGCGCCCGGGAGTACGGCTGGGCGCTGCTGGTCGAGGCCACCGTCGAGACCGTCGAACTGACCGGTACGGCGGCACCCCTGCTGCACCACCGTGGCCGCTACCGCGAACTGGCCGGAAACGGGTGACCCGACGGGCGTGATACCAGGGTGTCATCACGATGACCTGGTGGTATCACGCGGAACGGACATCTGCCCCGCGGGCGCCCCGGCGACCTCCGGCGTACGGCCCGGTCGGCCGTGGGCGGGGCCGTCGCCAAGCGGCGTGATCCGGGTCACTGGGCGCAGCCACCGGCCCGTTCGGCGCAGCCGCCGACCAGGCTCCGGATCACTGCTTTCCGAGATCCGGGCGGCTCCATACGGTGCGCGGAAACTCCCCTGCCCCTGCGAAGGTGGTGAGACCAGCATGTCTACGGACACTCCCGCGCCGGCCAGCGCACCGGCGGACTCGTACGTCGCGGCACAGCGATCGGACGAGTTCGTCGGGTTGCGCAAGGCTCTGCGCGGCTTCGTCTTTCCGATGACCGTGGCGTTCTTCCTCTGGTACGCGCTTTACGTGATCCTCTCCGCGTACGCACGCGGATTCATGGGCACCAAGATCGTCGGCAACATCAACGTCGCCCTCGTCTTCGGCCTGTTGCAGTTCGTCTCCACCTTCCTGATCGCCTGGCTCTACTCCCGGTACGCCGAGCGGAAGCTCGACCCGGTCGCAGACAAGATCCGCGCCGAGCTCACCGGCAGCACCGACGAGCGGAAGGAGGAGGCGTCGTCATGAGTCGAGAGATCCTGGCCGGGTTCAGCCTGGCGGCGGAGGCGGGCAACAGCAGCACCGCCCGTACCCTGACCATCACGCTCTTCCTGGTCTTCGTCGCGGTGACCCTGGGCATCACGATCTGGGCCAGCCGGCAGACCAAGACGGCGACCGACTACTACGCCGGTGGCCGCTCGTTCTCCGGTTTCCAGAACGGCATGGCGATCGGCGGCGACTACATGTCGGCGGCGTCGTTCCTCGGCATCGCCGGCATCATCGCGCTGTACGGCTACGACGGCTTCCTCTACTCGATCGGCTTCCTGGTCGCCTGGCTGGTGGCCCTGCTGCTGGTGGCGGAGCTGCTGCGTAACTCGGGCCGCTACACGATGGCCGACGTGCTGGCGTTCCGGATGCGGCAGAAGCCGGTCCGGACGGCGGCGGCGGTCTCCACCATCACCGTCTCGGTCTTCTACCTGCTGGCCCAGATGGTCGGCGCGGGTGCGCTGGTCGCGCTGCTGCTGGGGATCCGGCCGGGCACCACGTTCCTCGGCATGGACGCGGACGCGGCGAAGATCGCCACCATCATCATGGTCGGCGCCCTCATGATCATCTACGTCACCGTGGGTGGCATGAAGGGCACCACCTACGTGCAGATCGTCAAGGCGTTCCTGCTGATGGGTGGCGCCCTGGTGATGACGGTCCTGGTGCTGGCGCACTACAAGTTCAACCTCTCCGCCCTGCTCGGCGACGCCGCCAACGCCTCCGGCAAGGGCTCGGCGTTCCTCGAACCAGGACTGCGGTACGGCGTCGAGGTCGCCGGGGACGCGACGAAGACCTTCTACAACAAGGTCGACCTGCTCTCCCTCGGCATCGCCCTGGTGCTCGGCACCGCCGGCCTGCCGCACATCCTGATCCGCTTCTACACCGTGCCGACCGCCAAGGCCGCCCGGAAGAGCGTGCTCTGGGCGATCGGCATCATCGGCACCTTCTACCTGTTCACCCTGGCCCTCGGCTTCGGCGCGGCGGCCCTGGTCGGCCAGGAGGCGATCACCGCGCAGGACAAGGCCGGCAACACGGCTGCGCCGCAGCTCGCCGAGGCACTCGGGGTCGACTTCCTCGGCGGCGACGTCGGCGGGGCCGCCCTGCTCGCGGTCATCGCGGCGGTGGCCTTCGCCACCATCCTCGCGGTGGTCGCCGGGCTCACCCTGGCCTCCTCGTCCAGCCTGGCGCACGACTTCTACGCCAACGTGATGAAGGGCGGCCAGGCGTCGGAGCGGCAGGAGGTGAACGTCGCCAGGATCTCGGCGCTGGTCATCGGCGCGATCTCAATCGTGCTGTCGATCTTCGCGCAGAACCTGAACGTGGCCTTCCTGGTCGCGCTGGCCTTCGCGGTGGCGGCCTCCGGCAACCTGCCGGCGATCCTCTACAGCCTGTTCTGGAAGAGGTTCAACACCTCCGGCGCCGTCTGGGCGATCTACGGCGGTCTGATCAGCGCCGTCGGGCTGGTGTTCTTCTCCCCGGTGGTCTCCGGGGCGCCCACCGCGATGTTCCCGGACAGCGACTGGCAGTGGTTCCCGCTGTCGAACCCGGGGATCATCTCCATCCCGGGCGGCTTCCTCTGCGGCTGGATCGGCACGATGATCTCGAAGGAGTCGGACGAGGACAAGTACGCCGAACTGGAGGTGCGTTCGCTCACCGGCGCCGGGGCGCACTGATCCGGCGGACCGGCCGTCGACCGCTTCAACGGTCACGAATGGTCAGATCGGCATGACGGGTGGTGTCGGGCACGAAGGTGACCCGGCACCACCCGTCCGTCCTCCGCCCACCGGACCCGGCGGAGGGGCCTCCCCTCGGCCAGCCGGAGATCAGCTTTCTGGGTAGGCTGGGCGCATGGTGGTAGCCCAGCGTTTCGGAGCGGAACACCGGATCCTCGTCACCGGCGGTGCCGGATTCGTCCCTTCCCACCTGGTTGACGCGCTCGTCGCGCGGGGCTGCACGGTGGTCGCGGTGGACAACTTCGTCACCGGCTCCAAGGAGAACGTCGCCCACCTGGCCGACCATCCCCGGTTCACCCTGGTCGAGGCCGACGTCTCGGACGGGCTGCCCGAGCACCACCCGGCGATCGCCCAGCGGTTCGACGCCGTCATGCACCTGGCCTCGCCGGCCAGCCCCACCGACTTCGCCACGCTGCCGATCGAGATCCTCCGGGTCGGCTCGCTGGCCACCCTGCACCTGCTCGACCGGGCGGTCGCCGACCGGGCCCGGTTCGTCCTCGCCTCCACCTCCGAGGCGTACGGCGATCCGCAGGTGCACCCCCAGGTCGAGACGTACTGGGGCAACGTCAACCCGATCGGCGTGCGCAGCGTCTACGACGAGGCCAAGCGGTTCGCCGAGGCGAGCACCATGGCATACCACCGCTACCACGGGCTCGACGTCGGCATCGTGCGGATCTTCAACACGTACGGGCCCCGGATGCGGCCGGACGACGGGCGGGCGATCCCCACCTTCATCACCCAGGCGCTGCGCGGCGAGCCGCTGACCGTGCACGGCACCGGTGCGCAGACCCGGTCCATCTGCTATGTCAGCGACCTGGTCCGGGGCATCCTGCTGCTGCTCGACTCGACCGAGACCGGCCCGATCAACTGCGGCACCGAACACGAGGTGTCGATGCGGGAGCTGGCCGAGACGATCGCCGAGCTGACCGGCAGCCGGTCCCAGGTGACCTATATCACCCGGACGGCCGACGACCCCGAGATGCGCCGGCCGGACCTCACGCTGGCCCGGGAGCGGCTCGGCTACGAGCCCGAGGTGGCCCCGACCGAGGGGCTGCGCCGGACGATCGAGCACTTCAGCCAGCGGTTGGCGGGGTAGCGGAGGATACCCGGCCCCGGGCCACCCGGGCCGTGGCACCCAGAGGTTTCTTGGTTCCGCTACGTACCCTGTGGGCATGTTCGCGAGCCCTCCCCCGAACGCGGCCAACAGTCCGTACCGGATGACGGCCGGTGGATCCGCCGGCCGGGCCTCGGTGCCCGGCCCCGGTCAGCCGGCCGGGTCGAACCGGATCTCCGGCCGGGCGCAGGTGTCCGGCGTACCCGGTCAGTCCCGTCGGCACGACGCGCCGGCCGGTCCCGGCGGCGGCGGTCCCGGCGGTCCGGGTCTGCCCGGCGCTCCCGGGCGCGGCGGCCCGCGCCCCCGGTGGGGCCGGATCGCCCTGGTGGCCGGCGTCGCGGTGCTGGTGCTGGCCCTGCTGGCCGGCGGCGGCGCATGGCTCTATCTGCGCGGGCTGGACAAGGACCTGGCCCGGACGGACCCGTTCGCCGAGCTGGCCGGCGGGCGGCCCAAGTCGGTGAGCGGTGCGCTGAACATCCTGATGGTCGGCAGCGACTCCCGGGACCCGGACGCCCCGGTCGACCAGCGCAGCAAGTGGCGGGCCGACACCATCATCGTGATGCACATCCCGGCCAGCCACGACAAGGCGTACCTGGTCTCGATCCCCCGGGACCTCTACGTGCCGATTCCGGAGAACTCGAAGGCGGAGTGCGGCAGCGGCGAGCGAGGCAAGATCAACGCTGCCTTCGCCTTCGGCGGCCTGCCGCTGGCGGTACGCACCGTCGAGTGCTTCACCGACGTCCGGATCGACCACGTGATGGCGATCGACTTCGCCGGCTTCAAGGAGGTCACCGACGCCCTCGGCGGGGTCGACCTGAAGGTGGAGCGCAACATCACCTCGATCCACAAGCCGTACCGGAAGTTCGACAAGGGCGTCAACCACATGAACGGGGCCGAGGCGCTGGACTGGATCCGGCAGCGCAAGCAGTTCCCGGACGGCGACTTCGCCCGGATGCGCCACCAGCAGGAGTTCCTGCGGGCGCTGATGGACAAGGCGGCCAGCACCGGCACGCTCACCAACCCGGGCAAGCTGAACGCCTTCCTCAAGTCCGTCACCGGCGCGGTCACCGTCGACGAGGGCTTCTCCCTGGTCGACATGGCGATCCAGTTCCGCAACCTGCGCGGCGAGAACCTCCAGTTCATCACCAGCCCGCACAACGGCAGCGAGACCGTCAACGGCGAGTCGGTGGTGGTGTCCAACCGGGAGAAGGCGCTGGCCATGTACCAGGCGATGGCGGCGGACACGATGGACGACTGGGTGGCGGCGAACGTCGCGCCGACACCCACGCCCGGCAACGGCGGTTGAACCGATCGACGCGTGCACCCGTAGATGAACAGGAGCAGGTAACGTAGTTGAATTCGGGGCGACCGGCGGGTGACCGCACCTTGTCACGGCGTCCCGCCCTCACCCCTGAACCTGGAGCAGGCATGCCGGTGCAGTCCCGCCGACGTCCCCCACGGCCCGCCTCGACGGTCCCGCCCTCCCGGGCGACCGCGTCGGTGGGGCCGTCGCCGCTCGACGACTGGCCCGAGGCGCCGAACGGACCCGGTGGCAAGGCGAAGGGCGGCAAAGGCAGCGGGGGCAAGGGCGGCAAGAGCGCCCGGCGTCGCAGGACCCCGCTCTGGGCCCGCCTCACCGTCATCTTCGGTGCCGTGCTGATGCTCTCCAGCGGTGTTGCCATCGCCGGCATGCAGGTCGCGATCGACCAGGCGACCAGCACCATCCAGCAGGAGAACCTGCTCGGTGGCGCGGGCAAGTCCGAGGCCGAGGGCGGCAAGGACCTCGACGGCCCGATCGACCTGCTGCTGCTCGGCATCGACGCGCGGGCCCGGCTGGACGCCGACAACGTACGGGCCGACACCATCATCGTGCTGCACATCCCGGCCACCCACGACCAGGCGTACCTGCTCTCCATCCCGCGCGACACCGAGGTGCAGGTGCCGGCCTTCAAGAAGAGCCGGTACGGCGGCGGCACCGCCAAGGCGACCGAGGCGTTTTACCACGGTGCGCAGAACGGCGGCGGGCTGGCCGGCGGCGCGCAGTTGATGGCGGCGACCGTCAACAAGTTGACCGGGATCAGCTTCGACGGCGCGGCGATCATCAACTTCAGCGGCTTCAAGAAGATCATCGACGCCCTCGGCACCATCCCGATGTGCGTGCGCCACGAGGTCAAGTCGCACCACATGAAGTTGGTCGACGGCGAGCCGATGTGGAACCACGAGGCCGACAAGGCCCGCGGGGTCAAGAAGCCGGTGGTGCACAAGAAGGGCTGCCGGCAGATGGAGGGCTGGGAGGCGCTGGACTACTCGCGCCAGCGCTACGGCCTGCCCCGCGGCGACTACGACCGGCAGCAGAACCAGCAGCAGCTGATCAAGGCAATGGCCAAGAAGGCCATGAGTGACGGCGTGATGACCGACATCGGCAAGCTGAACCAGTTGATGAAGGCCGCCGGCGAGGCGCTGATCGTGGACACCGGGCGTACCCCGATCGCCGACTTCATCTTCACCATGCGCGGGGTGGCCGCCAACGACCTGGTGCTGCTGCGCACCAACGACGGCAACTTCGCCGGCAACGGCAGCGGTCGGGAGACCCTCAAGCCGATCAGCCAGCAGATGTTCGCGGCGGTCAAGAACGACCGGCTGGACGAGTTCATCATCAACAACCCGACAGTGCTCGCGTCGACGAAGTAGCGCCGCCCCGACGGATACCGGCGGATACCAACGGGGAAAATCGCAAAAGCCGCTGGACGTGCAAACCGGACGCCTAGCCTGAGCTGAGGAAGCTTCACTCAGCGCCGGGTCCGGGGAGGGGTCACGTTCACATCCAGGCGGGCTGCTCCGGCCTCACCCGGGCAGCCACGACGAGTTCCCGGCGCCGCCGGCCGTACCGGTAGCTCCGCAGACCGGCGCCGACGGCGGGAGACGCCGGTCTGGGCCAAGGTGGCGCTCGGGCTCGGCCTGGTCCTGCTGCTGGTCTCCGGGGCCGGCGGCGCCGGCCTGCACATGCTGGCCGACCGCTACGACAACAGCGTGGTCAAGCAACTGCTCCTCGACCCGGCCGCCCGCGGCGCCCGGGGCGACGTCGCCGGCCCGCTCAACTACCTGCTGGTCGGCTCCGACGAGCGCCCGGCCGCCAGTCCCGGCACCGACCAGCGCTCCGACACGATCATGATCGCCCACCTGCCGGCCGGGCTGGACCGGGCCTACCTGATCTCGGTACCCCGGGACCTGCTCGTCGAGATCCCGCCCGCCACCGCCGGCGGCTGGCCCGGCGGCCCGGACAAAATCAACTCGGCGTTCCAGTACGGCGGCGGCGGCCAAGGCGGCACCCGACTGCTCTCCGCCACCCTGAGCCGGCTCACCGGAATCCGCTTCGACGGCGCCGCCCTGGTCAACTTCGCCGGCTTCCAGCGCTCCATCGACCTGCTGGGCGGCATCCGGATGTGCGTCGACACCCCGGTCCGGTCGATCCACACCCGGAACCTCTTCGAGGCGGGCTGCCACCAGATGACCGGGGCGCAGGCGCTGGACTACGCCCGCCAGCGCTACGACCTGCCGAACGGCGACTTCGACCGGCAGCGTCACCAGCAGCAGCTGTTGCGGGCGATGATGGACAAGGCCACCACCGGCGACATGCTCCGCAACCCGCTCCGGCTGGACCAGGTGATCCGGGCCGTCGGCTCGTCGTTCACCGTCGACACCAACGGGGTACCCCTGGAGGACCTGATCTTCGGTCTGCGCGGGGTGCGTTCCGACGCGCTGCGTGGCATCCAGTTGCCGTCCCACGCGGAGACGATCGACGAGGTCTCGTACGTCCTACTGGACGAGCCGGCGTACTCCCTGTTCGACTCGATGGGCGGCGCCGACCTGGACAACTGGGCACGGCAGCACCCGAAGTGGGTCAACCCGCTCTAGGCCCCGCGGGGTGCGGCAGTGGCCGCCCGCCGGATGCGTCCCGGCGGCGGCAGGAGCTACCGCAAGGCCGACGGGCCCGTCAGGCTCTACCCTTGGTAACCGTGTTCGCAGCCAACGTTCCCGCGGTGACCGCCGCCGAAGTGCCCGCCGACGCCTACCTGCTCGACGTACGCGAGCCGGACGAGTGGACGGCCGGGCACGCGCCCGACGCCCACCACCTGCCGATGATGGAAGTGCCCGCACGGCTGTCCGAGATCCCCTCCGACGCCGACGTCGTGGTGGTCTGCCGCTCCGGCGGCCGGTCGGGACAGGTCGTCGGCTATCTGATGAGCAACGGCTGGGACAACGTCCGCAACCTCGACGGCGGGATGCGCGCCTGGGCCGCCGCCGGCCGCCCGCTGGCCAGCGAGGACGGGCAGCCGGCCCGGGTCGTCTGACCGCCGGCCCGGGTCGTCTGACCACCGGCCGCCGCCCGTGAGCGCGAGGACGGCGGTACTGCCGAAAGCGGCGTCGAACGGGCAGACTCGGAGCATGCCGGAACGCCCCGATTACCCCTGCCTGGTCGCCGGCCACGCCGAGGTGCTGGTGATGCTGAACGCGGGCGAGGTGGGCCTGCCGGTGCTCAACCGGCTGTTACGGGTCGCCGGGCGGGCGCTGGGGGCACCCGGGGTGGCGTTCGTCGAGTTCGGCCCGAGTGGCGGCCGGGTGGTCGGCGGCGACGGGGAGCTGGACTGGGCGGTCGGGCGCCCGATCCCGGCCCTCGACCGGCCGGCCGACGAGCGGCTCTGCGGCCCCGGGGTACGCGCGATGGACGTCGACGTCCTCCCGCCGGACCTGGCCGAGGAGTTGGACGGGCGCGGCCTGCGGCACCTGCTGGCCGCCCGGGTGGAGATCGGCGGACTGACCATCGGCAACCTGTACGCGGTCTACCCGGACGCGGAGCGCCCCGCCGACCCGGAACACCAGTCGGTACTCGGCTTCCTGGCCACCACCGCCGCACACATGTACGGCGACCAGGCCGGCCTGCCGGTGCACGGCGACGGCACCGTGGTCGCGGCCCTGGCCGACGGGCTGGCGGTCGTCACCCGGGACGGCACCGTGCAGCTCTGGAACCCGGCCGCCGAGAAGGTGACCGGGCTGCGCGCGGCCGAACTGCTGGACCGGCCGCTGCCGTTCCCGGTGCCGCCGCCGGGGCAGGTGCTCGACCACCGGCTGCCGGACGGCCGCTGGCTCAAGATCACCTCAGGCGAGCTGCCGGGCGCCGCGGCGGCCCGGGTGGTGACCTTCCGGGACAGCAGCGACCAGCACGTCCGGGACCACGACCGGGACCTCTTCGTCGCGGTGACCAGCCACGAACTGCGTACCCCGGTCACCGTGATCAAGGGGTACGCCGACACGCTCGGCACGCACTGGGAGTCGCTCTCCGACTCGGACCGCCGGCAGGCGGCCGGGGTGATCGGCCAGCGGGCCGGTGAACTGGCCCGGCTGGTGGACCGGCTGCTCGCCACCACAAACGACGCCGGACCGGTCGGCGGTTCCCCGCCGGTCCCGTTCGACCTGCTCGACGCGCTCCGGGCCGCCGCCGCCGACCTCCCGGCCGAACTCCGGCACCGGCTGGTCATCCGGCTGCCCGAGCAGCTGCCGAAGGCGCTCGGCGACCGGGCCAGCCTGGCGACCGTGCTGACCGAACTCACCACAAACGCCGGCAAGTACTCCCCGGACGGCTCGCCGGTGCTGCTGAGCGCCGAAGCCGACCGGCGGACCGTGGCGTTCCGGGTGAGCGACCGGGGAATCGGGGTACGTCCGGAGCATGTCGAGCGCGCATTCGAACGGTTCTGGCAGGGCGAGTCCGGTGACCGGCGCCGCTATCCCGGCGCTGGCCTGGGGCTCTACCTGGTACGCCGGATCGTCGAGCGGCAGAATGGCTGGGTTTCCCTCCGCCCACGCGACGGCGGCGGTACGGTCGCAGAGGTGCGGCTGCCCCGAGGCTGAACCGAGGTCGCCCGACGCTGCCGTACCCCGGCGGTCGGTCGGGGCGGCACCTGGAGTCCGGTGGTCCCTCGAGGAGGCACCTGGGGTGAACCCCTTCCAACCTGAACCGCCGTCCAGCATCTCGACCGAGCGGTCGTGGTGCCTGTTGGTGCCGCAGCACGCCCAGGGTGCCCGTACCGCCCGGCACCGGCTCGGCGCCGAACTCGACGGCACGGTCCCGGCGGCCCTGCTCGGCGACGTCGAGATGGTGGCGGCCGAACTCCTCGGCAACGCCGTACGGCACGCCCCGCCGCTGCCCGGCGGGATGATCCGGCTGACCTGGCTGCTGCGTACCAGCCCGACCGCACACACCGTCGAGATCCGGGTGACCGACGGCGGTGCCGCCGGCCCACCCCGGGTCCGACAGGTCGGACCGGCGGCGGCGGACGGCCGGGGGCTCTTCCTGGTCGCCGCGCTCGCCACCGAGTGGGGCGTCGAGCGGGACGGGCTGGGCCAGAGCGTCTGGGCCCGGCTGGTGCACCCGGCCCGGCACACCCTCACCGTCCGGTGACCACCTTTCCGCCGCGTACGAGTAGTTCCGGTCCCGCACTCCGGGTGCATGGACGAACGCGAACTCGGCCGTCGGACAGGTCCAACGGACCAGGCAAAAGATCATGGCTTCGGAGTACTAGGCTGTCTCGCCGTGGGCAAGCGTCGAAAGATCTCCCGGTCCGCCGCGACCGGTGCCAGCGGCTCCGCGAGCCCTGAGAACCAGACCGCGAAGCGGCAGAAGGTACGGGACGTCTTCGTGCCCCGGCCCTTCGAGGGGCTCACCGACGAGGTGGAGTGGATCGCGCTCCGCGAACTGGTGCCGGCGGCCTCCGCCCCGCTGACCCTGGCGCCGCACCTGGTCGAGGAGTTCGGCGACCGCCCGGTCGTCCTGGCCACCGTGCTGCCGATGGCCACGCCCGCGATCACCAAGCCGGACGGCCGGATCATGATCGGCCTCCAGCGGCACGTGCAGTCCGGCGACGTCTCCCGGGACCTGGCCGAGGCGCTGCTCTGCGCGCTGCGCACCGAGCCCGGCGGTACGGTCTCGGTGCCGGCGCTGCCCGGTGAGGGTCCCCGGCTGCCGGACGTGATCGTCGACGGGCCGCTGGAGGTCACCATGCACGACGGGTTCGAGTTCTGGCTCGACCCGGGCGCGGGCGAGGACCCCAACGTGAAGGCGTCGCTGGAGCGGGCGAACGCCTCCATCTATCCGACGGCCCGGCTGGCCGCCGCGCCGGCCGCGTACTGGTGCCAGGTCAGCGACAAGAGCCACGTCCGCTGGGTGCTCCCGGACGACGAGGACGCCGCTCTGGACGCGCTCTCCCGGCTCTCCGCCGCCGGTGAGCTGCTGCTCGGCCCGCAGACCAAGTTCGCCGGGATGTTCCGGGCACACGGCCGGCTGGTACCCGTCTGGGATGTCCCCCGGGAGGCCGCGCCCGAGTCGTGGGAGGCTCCGCTCGCGGACTGCGCGAAGCGGTACGCCGCCGCTCTTGCCGATCCGGCACCGCTGGACGCCGCCGCCCGCCGCGCCAAGCAGGGCCTACTCGGCCGCCAACTAACCCTCCGCTAACCCCCCCGGGCACACCCCCCGCAGGTGCCGGCAGGTGCCGGCAGGTGCCGGCAGGTGCCGGCAGGTGCCGGCAGGTGCCGGCAGGTCAAGATTCTTGACGAGTTGTGGTTCGGCATGCGCCATCATTCAACAAGAATCTTGACCTTCTCTCGGGGGTAGGCCGGGGCGTCAGCATTTGTTGACGGGTTGGTGTCGTCAGCATATGCTGACGACATGTCCTCGTTCGCCGATCTCGACCGTGCGGTGCACGGAAGCGATCCCGACGTCGCGTTGCGGGCGGTTGCCCGGCTGCGTCGACTTGTGGAGCAGGTGGAGGCCGAGCAGGTCGCGGCGGCCCGACGGGCAGGCTGGTCGTGGTCCGACGTCGCCGCCCGGCTGGGCGTCACCAAGCAGACCGTGCACCGGAAATACCGTGACCAGGAGGTCTGATGTTCCGAGGTGATCACCCCGAACTCCGGCGTACGGTTGCCCGCGCCCGGACCGCCGCCGCCGAACTCGACCACCCCCGAGTCGGCAGCGAGCACCTGCTCCTGGCCCTCACCGCACCCGGTCACGCAGCGCCCGGTCACACCGCAGCAGCCGCTCACACCGTCGGCGCCCTGCTCGGCCGGTACGGCGGCACCGAGCAGGCCATCCGGACCGCCGTACGCCGGGCCGCACCACTGGGCGCCGGAGCCGCCGCCGACCGCGACCTGCTGGCCCCGCTCGGTGTCGACGTGGCCGGGCTCCTGTCCCGGCTGAGCCCCTCCACACTGGACCGGACGACCCGACCCGAGCCGTTGCTGCCGTTCGGCGCGGCCCGAGCACGACGCCGGTGCGCCCGCGCCAACCCTCCCTTCGGGCTCGACGCCCAGGCGGCGTACGAAGCGTCGCTCCGACTCGCACTCGCCCGCCGGGACCGCGAACACCGACCGGAACACCTCGCCCTCGCCCTCGTCGCGCTCGACCCGGGGGTGGCGTGGGCGCTCGAAGCCGCCGCCGTGGACCGCCCGACCCTGCTCACCGAGCTGGCCGCCGCCTTCCCGGCACCGGCACGCAACCCACTGCTCCGCGCCGAGCGCCGGATCGGCCAGCGCTCCCGCGGGCACGACCTGATCCGGCGCTACCAGCACACCACCGGGCGTACTGTCACCTCGGCCGGTGCGGTCGCCACACTCATCTGCCCCTGAGGAATCGATCCGGGCACTAGCTCTTCGCGGCCAGCAACTGCAACTCCTGGAACTGCCGCTTGTCGGTGGGCTTCGGTTCGCACAGCACCCGGGCGACCTCGCTGACGCCGACGTCGCGCAGCAGCCCCACCAGGTGGTCGGGCGACCAGCGGTAGGCCGTGATCACCGTGTGGTCGAAGGACTGTGTCGCGATCGCGGGGTCGTCGGTGGCAAAGCAACTGATCAGCAGCTGGCCGCCGGGAGCCAGCACCCGGGCGAACTCCGCGACCACGGCCGGAAGATCCTTCGGCAGGGTGTGGATGATCGAGTACCGCGAGAGCACCCCGGCCAGCACGCCGTCCGCGATGTCGAGCCCTGCCATCGATCCCACCTCGAACCGCAGGTCCGGGTTGGCTTTCCGGGCCAGTTCGATCATCTTCGGCGAGGCATCGACTCCGAAGGCAGACAGCCCCAGCCCTCGCAGATGAGCCGTGACGTATCCCGGCCCGCAGCCCAGGTCGGCAACCTCGCCGTCACCACCGGCGCACACCAACTCGGCGAACGCGGCGAGCAGTGCCCGCTCCACTGGCCGGTCGCGCAGGCTGTCGGCGAACTGCTCCGCGTACAGCGTGGCGACGGCGTCGTAGGCGTCCCGGGTGGCGGGGAGGGAGTCCAGGTCGATCATTCGGGGACCGTAACCGACGCCGCTGACGTGGGGGCGGCGGGCCAAGGACCGACCTGCCTCCACGAACCAGCAGCGCCCGGCCAGTTGACCTCAACCACGATCGAGGTCCTACCTTTGCCAGGCACCTCCGCCACCAACACCTCCCAGGAGCGAACCCGGATGGCAGCGCAGCACCTTTCCGACACCCAACTCGCGGCTCAACCCGCGGCCTACTGGGCCAAGGTGGCCTACGAGTCCCTGGTCGCCTTCATCCGCGCCCGGCAGGCCGAGGCCGGCTTCACCCAGCCGCAGTTCTGGCTGCTGCGCAACCTGTCGAAGCACGACATCTCGCCCGACGGCCACGGCATGGCCGTCGCCGAGCTTCGGCAGGCGATGAGCAGTTATCTCAGGCCCGAGGACGACCTCGACGCGGAGGCGGCGGTCCTGGTCGAGCGGGGCTGGCTCACCCGGGACGGCGAGGGACGGCTCTGGATCACCGAGGCGGGCGAGCAGGCGCGCGTCGACCTCGGGAAGCATGCCCCGGCAATCCGCGACCGCATCCACCAGGGCGTCGACGACGCCGACTACGTCACGACCCTGAAGGTGCTCCGGCAGATGATTCGGAACACCGGCGGCCCGGAGATCTGACGGTTCGCCGCCGGCGGCTGCGGAGCCGAGCCCGAGGCGGGCCGGCACGCGCTGCTCGGCGTCTACCACTCGTTTGCGCAGTGCGGGCGGGCTCCGCGTGTGGGCCTCTCGGGCACCTTCTGGGGAGACGAGCCGGACCCGGCGTGACGACCACGCCGGGATCCGGTCTGTCCTCTCAGGACGACTGGCCGACCGAGCCGACCCGCTTCGCCAGCTCGACGAACGCCTGCCAATCCGCCGGCCCGAAGGTCAGCGTGCACCCGGCGCGGTCCTTGCTGTCCCGGACCAGCACCCGCCCGACCAGATTGTCAGCCATCTCGACACACGCACCCTGGTTGGAGCCGCTGCGGGTGCTCTTGCGCCACCGGGGCACCAGGTCACTCATGGTCGTCAACCGCTCTCCGGAGAAGGTCCCTGGACGGCTGCACCGGTAGGGCCAGCCCGCTGACAATCTCCCACGATACTTCCAACTGGTCCAGATCTCCCCCGTCCGTGATCACCCGACCCTGAAGCTGGTCGTCCACATAGCCGGCTCGTCGACCGGCGGGAAGCGTCGCCAGCACGAATGCGCCCTGACGGCCGGCATGCAGGTCAGCCGAACGAGGAACCACGAGGATCTGGATCTTCGGCCGCTGGCTGAGTTCCAGCAGGTGTTCCAACTGCTCCCGGCGCAGCTCGGGCGGCCCGAAGGTCAGCGCGAACTCACTGACGATCGCCGACAGGGTCGGCGGCTTGGGGCGGTCGAGGGTAGCTTTCTGCCGGTCCCGCCGGACCTGGATCGCACGGTCGACCACCTCGTCCGACAACCATCCGCCCCGCAACACGGCACGGGCGTACTCCTCGGTCTGGAGCAGGCCCGGCACGAGCATCGGCTCCCACCAGCGGAGCAGGGTGGCGCGCTCCTCGTTCTCGGTCCACGGGCGCAGCCACGGTGGTCGGGCATCCTTCCGGGCCAGTACGGCGGCTTCCTGGATCTCGCTCTCGCTGTCGAAGAACTGGTCCAACGAGGCGGCTTTCTCGGGGCGGGGAATGCCGACCCTGCTCGATCGCGGCGATCAGGGAGCGGTACCGCCCCGTTCCCATCCCGCCGACGGGAGGCAGCCAGATGAGACAGGTACGCAGCAAGGCCGAGCCCCACCACCGCCGCGCGTGGTGGCGCCTCTGGCGGTACTGCCGATGCGGTCACCGGTGGCGCTGCCCGGACACGCCCGCACTGGTGCCGGCACGCCACCGGTCGCCGGTCACGCCACCCCGGACGGAACCCGCCGGAAGCGAGCCGACCCGGCCCGAACCCGCCGGAAGCGAGCCGACCCGAGCCGGGCGGGCCGGCACGGGTGGAGTCGTTCCAGCTCCACCGCCCCGGGTGCGGGCGGTCAACCGTCGACCCGACCGGGACGCGCCGACCCGCGCACACCTGGCCAACGACCGGCCGGGTGCCCGCACTTCCGGCCAGGAGCACCGCGCCGGGCGCGGTGCCCGGGTGTGACCGGTGATCGGGCCGCCGGCACGCTGGGGAGCGGTTCGCCGCCCGTCGCCGCAGGCGCGAACAGGAGCGGCAGGTCGCCGGACACACCCCGTCGGAGAGTTACGCCTGCCAGGAGTGTGAGCATCCCTGGCCGTGTCCGCAGGCTCGGCTGGCCCTGCTCGTCGGCTTCGCGGGCGACCGGGTCGGGCTGCTGGTGTACCTCGGTGCCCATCTCGCCCGCGCCCTGCAACAGCTTCCGGACACCCACCCCGCGCTGATCGTCAGCCAACTCCTGCACTGGGTGCCCCGCCGCCGCTGACCCTGCCCTCCCTCCGCTGCTGTCGCCCCGGGTGGCCGGGGCAAGATCGTGCTAATTCGGTGAAAGAGTGGCCTCACGCCTGGCGGAGGCCACTCTTTCCCGGATCGAGCACGATCCTGCCGCGACTCCTAGCGCGGGGCGGGCGCTGGGCCGGGGACGGGGCCGGGGCCGGGGCCGGGGCCGGGGCCGGGGCGAGAGTCGGGGTCGGGCGTCGTCGCGGGATGTAGCGGGTCGCGGACCAGGGGGCAGGACATGCAGCGCGGGCCGCCCCGGCCCGAGCCGAGTTCGGAGCCGGCGATCCGGATCACCTCGATGCCGGCCCGTTCGAGCTGGGCGTTGGTCTCCACGTTGCGCTCGTACGCGACGCAGAGTCGGGGGGCCAGCGCCAGGGTGTTGTTGCCGTCGTCCCACTGCTCGCGTTCCGCCGTCACCGGGTCCAGGCCGGTGTCGATCACCCGGAGCGTGTCGAGGTCCATCGCGTCGGCCGCCGCCCGCAGGAAGGGTGCCGGCCCGTCGAGCTGGATCTCGCCGTCCGCGCCGGCCACCACCGTGTACGCCGAGAGCGTGTCCGCGATGTTCGGATACATCAGTACGGCGTCGACGTCGACCATCGTGCAGACGGTGTCCAGGTGCATGGTGGCCCGCTCCTGGGCGATCGGCACCACCAGGATGGTGTGCGCCAGTTTCGCCTCGAAGACCCGGCGGGCGAGTCGCTCGGCTCCGGCCGGGGTGGTCCGCTCGCCGACCCCGACGGCAAGCACCCCGGGGGCGAGCAGCAGTACGTCTCCGCCCTCCAGGTGCTCCAGACAGGGGCCGTACACGAAGGAGGTGCCGGCGAACCGGGGGTGGTGGCGGTAGATCGCGTCGGTCAGGCTGGTCTCCCGGCCCCGGGCCGGCATGGCCAGGCTGGTCACCGCCGCGTGGTCGCCGATCCAGGTGGAGGAGTCCCGGGTGAAGAGCAGGTTCGGCAGCGGGTCGATCACGAAGTCGAGCCGGTCCATCAGCCGGTAGACCAGGCCGCCGCCGCGGCCGCCGAGCCGCAGTTCCTCGTGGGCGAGGCCGGCGATCAGCACCCCGGCCAGCGCGGCCGGATCGAGGTACGACAGGTGTTCGGCGACCCGCCGCCGCAGGGTGTCGCCGAGTCGGGAGTCGGCGAGTACCCGCTCGGTCATCTCGGACCGCGCGTCCGTCACGGCGAGAGTCTCGGCGAGTAGCGTTCCGATGTAGAGCACCTCGACGCCGCGCCCGGTCAGCGCGGCGGCGAACGCGTCGTGCTCCTCCTGGGCCCGACCGACCCAGGGGATCGCGTCGAAGAGCAACGAGTCGTTGTTCCGGGGCGTGAGTCGGGCGAGTTCAGGTCCGGGACGATGCAGCAGTACGGTGCCGAGACGGCCGACCTCGCTGTCCACGAAATGGCTCATCTTCGCAGCGTAGGGCAGCAGTTGGCACCATCCGGGAAAACAGGCTTCGGATGAATAGGGCATTCATCCACACTCACTCCGTCGGTTCAACTTGCCGCCCCCTAGTACTGGCCACGTACCGTAGTGAGGAGATAACTTCGAGGGACCTTTTGCCGGAGGTCACGATGACTGTCTTCTCTGCACGCTCAGCGGTTCCGCCCGCGCGGGCACTGCCCCCCGCACCGGTCAACCCACTTCCCACGCTGGAGGCCGTCCGGCCGACACCGATGGACTGGGCCCGTCGGCGCCGCGCCGAACGGGATGCCCGCCGGATCGAGGCGGCCGGTGCCCGGGCGTTGAGCCGACTCGACCATCTCGGCCCGTCGTGGCACGTGGTCGACTGGCCGCGTACCGAGCTGACCGAGGCCAGCATGCTCGAGCTGGACTACCGGTCCCGGGACGAGCGGGCCGGCTTCCTCGCGATCGGCCCCAGCGGCCTCTTCGCGGTCACCGTGGCCGACCACGGTCGGTCCCGGGTCCTGATCGCCGGGGACGTCGTGCAGATCAACGGCCGGCGCCCGGCGTACGTCACGGAGGCGCGCCGGGACGCGAAGCGGGCCGCCAAGGCGCTCAGCAACGCCGTCGGGCTGCCGATTCCGGTCACCCCGGTGCTGACCTTCGTCGGCTCCGGCGTGATCAGCGTCTACGGGCTGCCGAACGAGTGCCTGGTGGCGACCCACCGGGAGCTGGACCGGCTGCTCGTCGCGGGTGGCAACCGGATCAGTGCCGCCACCGCGGAAAAGCTCTCCCGGGTCGCCCAGTCCCCCGCCACCTGGTTGAACGCCCCGTACCGCTCGGCGGCGGACTACCGGTGGTACGAGGAGGGCCGAACGGCGGCTGACAAGCACGCCGGTCGCCGGTAGCGTCACCAGCCGACGCCACCCGCTCAGGCGGTGCCCGTCGCCGCCCGAGGGGGCGTGCGGGCGGGCCGTGCCGACGGCGGGGACGGTGGACGGCCCAGCCGGCCGGTGCACCGCGGGGGTCGCGGCCCCGGGGAGCCACCGGCTAGCGTGGGGGTGGTGCGGCAAATAGGAGGCGCGGTGGCCCACGTCGAACTCTCGATCTCGGAGGCGTTCCCGACGCCGGCGACCGCCTCGCCGGGACACGGGTCCACCGGCTTCGACGACGCCGACGACCGCGCTCACGTCAACGACCGCGGGCACGCCGACAGTCGCGCCCACGTCGACGGTTTCAGCCGGTGGTCGGAGGCCGTCTCCACGGCCGCCGAGCCGTGTTTGCTGATCGACCGGGAAACCACCATCGCCGCCGTCTCGCCGTCCTGCTGCCAACTGCTCGGTCTCGGCACCCCACTCGACGCGCTCGGCCTGCCGCTGCTCGGCAGCGCACTGCGGCTGCTCGACTTCACCGCCGCCCGGGGTGAACTGACCGAGCAGGACGTCGAGAAGATCCCCCCGCTGCTCGCCCTCCAGTCGGCCCGGCTCGCCCGGGGGCTGCTCCGGGTGCGCTGCCCGGAGGGCCCCGGCACGGACGCCACCACCGTGGACGCGATCACCACCCCGATCCTCACCGACGGCGAGGTCGCCGGCTCGCTCACCTTCTTCGCCGAGGTCTGAAGCAGCCGCAGTCTGAGCAGCCAGGTCTGAAACAGCCAGGTCTGAAACAGCCGCCACCTGAGGCAGCCGCAGTCCGGGCACGGGTTCGCTAGGCGGGCACGCTGGGGGCAGTGCCAGGCCGACAGGCGTACTCATGGCGACTTCCCGGTCACCCATTGGCTGGTCTCGTTGGCCCGGTCGGCCAGCCGGACGCCTCCCGGGAGGTGACGCACGTCGCGATCAGGCCTTTCGCCGTACGGCGGTATTGGGCCCTTGCCACACCCACCGTAAGGTCTCCTCATGCTCGACATCGCTCTGCTGCCGGAGGAGTACGCCGTGTGCCGGCTGCCCGCCGACGCATCGGTGCCGGCCGGCCTGCTGGCCCCTGCGACGGACTCCGGCGTCCTCTCGGTGACCCGGAGCGGCACCGAGATGTCGATCATCTGCCGGGCCGACCAGGTTCCGGCCGACGCCACCGCCGAGACCCCGTGGCGGTGCCTCCGGGTGGCCGGCCCGCTCGACCTGGCGCTGACCGGGATCCTCGCCTCCCTGGTCGTCCCGCTGGCCGACGCCCGGGTCAACATCGTGGCGTTCTCGACGTTCGACACCGACTATCTGCTGGTCCCCTCGGTACGGCTCGTCGAGGCGCTCGCGGCGCTGCGGCAGTACGGGCACCGAGTCGCCAGCTGAGCGGGCGCCGGATACGCGCTGACGGATCGTCCGAGCCTGCGTCGCGGCGACAGTGGCGGCCGTGGCCGCGACAGCGACAGTGGCGGCCGTGGCCGCGACAGCGACAGTGGCGGCCGTGGCCGCGACAGCGACAGTGGCGGCCGTGGCCGCGACAGCGACAGCGACAGTGGCGACAGTGGCGGCAACAGCGACAGTTGTGGCGACGGCGGCACACCGGGTCGGCACCTGGGGAGTGGTCGATCATGGCTACGCCCTACCATTGGCGGGGCAATCCGCCCGCCACACCACCCACGGCAGCCACCGATGCCCGAGGACCCGCCGTGCTCCGTCTCCCGTCGCCCGATCCCGTCGCGCGCCCAGCGCCCGATCCCGCCGCGCCCCCGTCGTCTGGTTCCGTCGCGCCCCCGTCGTCCGGTTCCGTCGGGCACTCGGCGCCGGGCCGGGTCGCCGGTCGGTTCCGTGCCGCCCGGCACCTGCCCGGGTGGCTGGCCCTGGGCGGCTGTCTCGCTCTGGCGGCCTGTGGTGTGCCGCCGGAGCTGAAGGAGCCGCAGGCCACCCCGACCCGGCCGACCCCCACCCCGACGGTCGGCCCGACCGGCAGCCCGACGGCCGCGCCGAGCCTGTCCCCGACACCGACGCCGAGGCCGACCGCCCTGGCCGCCTGCCCGGCCGGCGGACCCACCCGGGACCAGGTCACCGCACTGTTGCGCCGGACCGCGAACCTGCCCCGGTCCGGCCGGGTCACCTTCCAGACCGGGCCGCTCTGCCTGGAGGACTGGCAGTACAGCGTCGTGACGGTGGCCGACCGGGAGCCGTTGCAGGCGGTGACCCGGGGCCGGGCCGGCAACCTGCGACTGGTCACCGCCGGCACCGACGTCTGCAACATCACGGTACGCGCGGAGGCGCCGCCCGGGTTGCGGACCACGGTGTGTGACGCGCCCCCGCCCGCGTACGGCGGTTTGTAGGCTGACGGCATGCCCGGAACTCCGCCGACCCGCTTCGTCTACCTGGGGCCCGAGGGGACCTTCGCCGAACAGGCGTTGCGCACCATCCCGGCCGCCGAACGCGGCACCCGTACCCCGGCCCGCAGCGTGCCGGAGGCGCTGGACGCGGTACGCGCCGGTGACGCCGACGCCGCGCTGGTGCCGCTGGAAAACTCCATCGGCGGCGCGGTGGCGGTGACCCTCGACGAGATGGTCGACGGTGAACCGCTGGTGATCACCCGCGAGGTGGTGCTGCCGGTCGAGTTCGTGCTCGCCGGGCCGCCGGGCCGGACCCTCGCCGAGGTGCACACCGTGGCGGCCCATCCGCAGGCGTCCACCCAGTGCCGGCGCTGGCTGCGCGAGCACCTGCCCGACGCGGTCGTGGTGGACGTGCTCTCCAACGCCGCCGCCGCGCTCGCCGCGGTGCAGGGCGAGCAGGACGCCGCGATCTGCGCGCCGATCGGCGCCAGCCGGCATCGGCTGGCCGTACTCGCCGACAAGATCGCCGACCATGACGACGCGGTGACCAGGTTCGTGCTGCTGAGCAGGCCGGGACCGCCGCCACCCCGGACCGGTGACGACCTGACCTCGCTCGCCGTCTACATCGCGCACGACCGGGTCGGCGCGCTGCTCGCGGTGCTGATGGAGCTGGCGGTACGCGGGGTCAACCTGACCCGGATCGAGTCCCGGCCCACCGGCGAGGCGCTCGGCCGGTACGCCTTCTTCCTCGACTGCGCCGGGCACGTCGCCGACGACCGGGTCGGCGAGGCTCTCCAGGGGCTGCGCAGGATCTGCGCGGAGGTGCGCTTCCTGGGGTCGTACCCGAGGCATCGCGGCAGCACGGCGGTGGCCGACCGGCCGGTCCCGGCGCCGGCCGGGCTCTCCGACGTGGACTACGCCGACGCGGCGGCCTGGCTGGCCCGGCTGCGGGCCGGCGAACTCTCCTAGGGGTCCCGCCGGGCGAACCGTCCCGGGTGGTTCGCCCGGGTACGCGGGGGAAGCGCAGCAGACCGCCCGAAGTTTCTGCGCGCGAGGGCTTCGACACCTGCCGTACTCATTTACACTCGTCGATGGACACCCTTGGTTCACCCGCGGTTCACGATCCCTGGCCGCCGGTGTGCGAGGCACCCCACCGCGCCTCGGTCCAGCCCCCCGTTCCCCGACGAACAGGACCGTCGATGACCACCGTGGTACGCCGAACCGCCCTCGCCGGAGGGCTCGCCGCAGCCCTGCTGGCCGGCCCGCTCGCCGTCGCGGCCACCGCCGCACCGACCGCCACCATCACCCTCAACGGGAGCAGCGCGAGCGTCTCCGGCAACAACGTCACCGTCTCCGGCAGCGCGGTCACCATCAACGCCCCCGGTTCCTACCAGATCAGCGGCACGCTGAACAACGGGTACGTCAACGTGGCCAGCGCCGCCGCCGGAACCGTGGAACTGATCCTCAGCGGTGCCTCGATCACCAACTCCAGCTCCTCCCCGCTCTACGTCACCGACGCCGACGCGGTCACCGTGACACTGGCCGCCGGGACCAGCAACCGGCTCACCGACGCGACGACGTACACCAACACCGAAGAACCGGACGCGGCGCTGTTCAGCGCGGCCGACCTGACCATCGGCGGCACCGGGTCGCTGGACGTCCGGGCCAACTACGCCGACGGCATCGTCGGCAAGGACGACCTGGTCATCCAGTCCGGCACGATCACCGTCAACGCGGTGGACGACGCCATCCGCGGCAAGGACTCGCTCACCATCAACGGCGGCACGATAAACGTGACCTCCAGCGGCGGCGACGGGATCAAGTCCAACGAGACCGAGGCCGGCAAGGGCGTACTCACCATCACCAACGGCAACATCACCGCCTCCGTCGCCGACGACGCGATCAAGGGCGAGAACGACCTGAACATCTCCGGCGGCACCATCAACGTGACCAGGTCTTACGAGGCACTCGAAGGGCTCCGGACCACGATCAGCGGCGGCACCATCAACGCCGTGGCGACCGACGACGCGGTGAACGCCGCCGAGGAGGGCCTGGGCCACATGCAGCCGTCCGCGATCGCCTTCATCCGGGTCACCGGCGGCACGGTGGTGGCCACCGGCGGGACCGACGGCTTCGACTCCAACGGCTCGCTCACCTTCGCCGGTGGCACCGTGGTGGCCAAGGGCTCCAGCCGGGTGGGCGGTGGCGAGGGCGCGATCGACGCCGACGGGCCGATCACCTTCACCGCCGGCACGGTGCTGGGCGCGGGCCTGACCTCGATGGCCGTGTTCCGGGCGGTGCCGAACACCGGCCAGGGCTGGGTGGCGCCCCGGTTCAGCGCCAACCTCGCCGCCAACACCATCGTGCACGTCGTCTCCGGCAGCACGGTGCTGGCGTCGTACCGGACGTCTGCCAGCACCCGCGAGGTGGTCTTCTCGTCGAACCGGATCACCAACGGCCAGCAGTACGACATCTACACCGGCGGCAGCGTGACCGGGACCGGCGTCGGCGGCTACCACAGCGGCGGCAGCATCAGCGGCGCGACCCGGGTGCTCACCGGCGTCATCGCCGGGCGGTACGGCCGGTTCTGAGCAACAGCCGACCGGCCCAGCAACACCTCACCGGCACGGGCCGGAGGCGCCGCGCCCTCAGGCGGGGCGCCTCCGGCAGCCGGACGCCGCCGTGCGCCAGTCAGTCGAGCAGCTGGTTGAGCAGGCCGCCGCCACCGCTCTGCTGCTCCTGGCGGCCCATGCCCTGGATCGGCGGTTCCTCGGACGGCTGCACGATCACGAAGCCCTGGCCGGCGAAGCTCATCGTGAACGCCTCACCGGTACGCCGGCCGAGCAGGGTGCCGAGGCCGAGCTGTTCGGCCCGGTGGTAGCCCGTCTGGAGGCTCGCCGACCAGGCGACCGCCGCCTGCGGGTCGACGTACGTCGGCGCGTCGACGTTGAGCACCACCGGGGTGCCCTTGGTGGTGATCGCGATCCGGCCGTAGCCGCTGAAGACGCAGTTGAACAGGCCGGACGACGACATCATGCCGGCACCGCCGACCATCTTGATGTCGTACTGGAGGGTCGAGTCGAACGCGAGCACACTGGAGCCGTTTATCGACAGCGCGTCGCCGGGCTCCAGGTCGATGATGTGCACGTCCGCCGCGTAGTCGGCGAGGAAGACGTCGCCCCGCCCGCTGATCTTCATCAGCGGGACACCCTCGCCGGTCAGCTTCTGCTTGAGAAACTTGCCGAGCCCGCCCGAGCCCAGCGCCTGGAACTGCACCTGCCCCTGGTACGCGACCATGGAGCCGACCCGGGCCATCGCCTCGCCGTTGAGTTCGATCTTGAGCATCTTGGAGTTCTGCAGCCGCATGCCGGGCTGGTCTGACTCCTTCTCCAGGTTCTCTGCCGAGAACAGCGCGCTGCGCATCACGTTCCTCCTGTGGGTGGAGGACCAAGGGTAGGTAACCGGCGCAACCAGGCAGGTCGCGGGGCCGGGGTCTGCGGTGCTCAGCCCCAGCCGAGGTCGTGCAGCCGGTCGTCGTCGATGCCGAAGTGGTGGGCGATCTCGTGCACGACGGTGATCGCGATCTCGTCGACGACGTCGTCCTCGTTGTCACAGATCCGCAGGATCGGCCGGCGGTAGATGAGGATCCGGTCGGGCAGCACCCCGGCGTAGTCCCAGCCCCGGCTGGTCAGCGCGTGGCCCTCGTAGAGTCCGAGCAGCTCGGGGCCGTCCTCCGGCGAGTCGTCCTCGACCAGGATGACGACGTTGCTCATCAGGTTGAGCAGTTCCTCGGGCACCTCGTCGAGGGCCTCGGCGACCAGTTCCTCGAAACGCTCGCGGCTCATCTCGACCGGCACGCGCCCAATTGTGCCGCACGCGCCGGGAGCAGACCGCCGCCGGTGGAAAGGCGACGGTCCGCACCTTCTGGGATCAGGCGGAGAGGCGGGCGTTCAGCGAGATCTCGGCCCCGGGCGAGAGCAGCCGGGAGATCGGGCACCCCGCCTTGGCGGCCTCGGCCAGCTTGTTGAACTCGGCCTCGTCGATCCCCGGCACGTCGCCGACGGTGTCGAGGTCGATCCGGGTCACCGTCATGCCCGCGTCGGTCTTGTCGAGGTGGACCTGGGCGGTGGTCTCCACCGAGGTCGGCGTGAAACCGGCGTCGGCGAGAGCCTTGGAGAACGCCATCGAGAAACAACCGGCGTGCGCGGCGCCGATCAGCTCCTCCGGGTTGGTGCCCTCGCCCTCCTCGAAGCGGGACTTGAACGAGTAGTTCCCCTGCAACCCGCCCTTGCCGGTGCGGATAGTGCCGGAACCTTCGGTGAGATTGCCCTGCCAGCGGGCGGATGCGGTGCGGATAGGCATGGTGCCGACGCTAGCTCATGCCGACCGGCGACGCGACGAGACGGGGCCGGGAGGCCGGGCGACGGCGTCGCGCCGCGGGTCCGGACCGGGCCGCTGTGCCATCATCGACCGAGGAGCCCGCCGTGGAAGGGACCGCCATGCCCGACGACGTCTCCATCCCCCGCCAGGACGGACCGGAGGGCGCCAGCGTCGTCTCCTGGGGCGACCCTCCGGGTACCCGCGGACGGGCAGGACTGGCCCTGCACCGGCTCGGCCGGGACAGCCGGCTGGTGCCGGTGATCGGTGCCGCCGGTGCCGCCGCCGCCTTCGCCTCGCTGATCGGCGACTGGGCGGTGACCAGCATGACGGTCGAGGGCGCCGAGAACGCGGTCGCGCTGGGCAGCGGAGTCGCGGACATGTCGGCGTTCGGCACGGCGTACCTGGTCGGGGTGTTCGGGGTGGTCGGCTGCCTGGCCCTGGTCCTCTTCGGCTCCCCCGGCGTACGGCACAACGCACGGGTCGCCGGGCTGGCCGGAGCAGGCGCGGTACTCGGGGTACTCGTCGCCGCCACCGGTTCACTCGACACCCTGGCCGACCGCTGGCAGATGTACGGCCAACTCGACGGGATGGTCATCGAGTACGGCCAGGGGCTCGTGCTGGCGTACGTCGCCGTCGGCGGGCTCGGGCTGGCCCTGCTGCTCGCCGGCCGCTTCGTCCGGCGTACCGCCGCCCCGCCGGCACCGGCCGCCGAGCCCGGTAGCCCGGCCGCGGCGGCCACCCCCGACGAGTCCGACTGGCCGTGGCGGCGCCCCCGGCAGGCCGGTGCCCCGGAGGTGCCCGACGATGACGACGGCCGCCCGCCGCCGCCCGACCTGACGGTGACCCCGACCAAGCCGTTCGCCCGCTGAGGAACCCCTGGTCCGTCCCCCGGCACCGGACGCCGGCACCGGACGGGCGTATCTCGATACCCGTGCCGCTCCGCGCGGCGGTAGGCTCGGTTCCCGTGATTGACCTGCGTCTGCTCCGCGACGATCCGGAAACCGTCCGTGCCAGCCAGCGTGCCCGTGGCGAGTCCGAGTCGGCGGTCGACGACCTGCTCCGGGCCGACGAGGAGCGGCGCTCGGCGGTCGGGCGCTTCGAGGCGCTGCGCGCCGAGCAGAAGCAGCTCGGCAAGCGGATGCCAAAGGCCGACCCGGCGGAGAAGGCCGGGCTGCTCGCCCGGACCAAGGAACTCTCCGCGGAGGTGAAGGCGGCCGAGGCGACCGTCGGCGCGGCCGAGGCGGCGCTGCGCCAGGCGCAGTACGCGATCCCGAACGTGGTCGAGCAGGGCGCCCCGCCCGGTGGCGAGGACGACTTCGTGGTGCTCCGTGAGGTCGGCACCCGGCCCGAGATCGAGAACCCGCGCGACCACCTGGAACTGGGTGAGGCGCTGCGGGCGATCGACGTCGAGCGCGGGGCGAAGACCTCGGGCAGCCGCTTCTACTACCTGACCGGGGTCGGCGCGCTGCTCCAGCTCGGCCTGCTGCAACTCGCCGTCGCCCAGGCCGTGGAGTACGGCTTCACCCCGACCATCACCCCGTCGCTGGTCAAGCCGGAGGCGATGGAGGGGACCGGTTTCCTCGGCTCGCACGCCAGCGAGATCTACCGGCTGGAGGCCGACGACCTGTTCCTGGTCGGCACCAGCGAGGTGCCGCTGGCGGCGTACCACTCGGGGGAGATCCTGGACCTGGCCGAGCCGGTCCGGTACGCCGGCTGGTCGTCCTGCTACCGCCGGGAGGCCGGGTCGTACGGCCGGGACACCCGGGGCATCATCCGGGTGCACCAGTTCGACAAGGTCGAGATGTTCTCCTACTGCCGCCCGGACGAGGCGCACGCCGAGCACCTGCGGCTGCTGGCCTGGGAGGAGGAGATGCTGGCCAAGGTCGAGGTGCCGTACCGGGTGATCGACGTGGCAGCCGGCGACCTGGGCAGCAGCGCGGCCCGCAAGTACGACTGCGAGGCATGGGCGCCGTCGCAGGGCCGGTACCGGGAGGTCACCTCGACCTCGAACTGCACCACCTTCCAGGCCCGCCGGCTGAACGTACGGTACCGGGACGAGCAGGGCAGGACGCAGACCGCCGCCACCCTGAACGGCACCCTGGCCACCACCCGGTGGCTGGTGCCGATCCTGGAGAACCACCAGCAACCGGACGGCTCGGTACGGGTCCCCAAGGCCCTCCAGCCGTACCTCGGCGGCCGGGACGTACTCGAACCGGCGTGACCGGGGTGCGCGGACCGAGGTGATCCGCTTTGGTGAGAAGCACTTCACACGAATGTCATGGAGCGACCGCAAAAGGTGAGATACGGTTGCTGCCCCGTCACCGCCGGCCCGACCCGGTAGCGACAGGATCCGGCAGTCTTGCGGGCACGGCGGGTCGCGGGGTGGAGGAGGAACCATGCCCCGACCCGGGTTGCCGAAGCTGATCGCCACCGACCTCGACGGCACGCTGGTCCGCACCGACGAGAGCGTGTCGGCGTACACCCACGAGGTGCTGGACCGGGTGCGGGCCGCCGGCATCCCGGTGGTGGGTGCCACCGGGCGCGGGCCGAGACTTGCCGAACTGACCCGCAACGACATCCGGGCCGCCGACTTCCTGGTGCTGGCCGGCGGCGGCCGGGTGGTCGACCAGACCGACCCGGACGGGCCGGTGATCCTCCGCGACGAGCGGCTGCCCGGCTCCGACCTGGCCAAACTGGTCCAGGCCCTGGAGGCGGAGGTGGGTCCGCTCACCGTGATGGTCGAGGCGCTGGACGCCCCGGGTGCCCCGCTCTGGGGTGACTTCGACGCGGTGTGGCCCTACCCGGAGCGGTTCGAGGCGCGGACCCGGATCGACTGCCTGGGCGGCGACGTGATCAAGGCGTTCGCCCGGACCCCGGACCACGACGTGGATGCCCTGCTGGAGACGGCCCGCCGGATCGTGCCGGCGGAACAGGCGTCGATCACCCAGTCCGGATTCGGCTTCATCGAGATCTGCCCGCCCGGGGTGGACAAGGCGACCGGGCTGGCGGTGGTGGCCCAGACCCTCGGCGTCGACCCGGCCGAGGTACTCGTCTTCGGCGACATGCCGAACGACCTGCCGATGTTCGACTGGGCCGGCTGGGGCCGGGTGGCGGTCTCCAACGCCCACCCCACGGTGCGGCGGGCCGCCGACGAGGTGACGCTGCGCAACGACGACGACGGGGTGGCGGTCTACCTCGACCGACTACTCTCGCGCTGATGGGACGACTACCCCGGCTGGTGGCCACGGATCTCGACGGCACGCTGCTGCGCGCGGACAAGACGGTCAGCCCGCGTACCGTCGAGGCGATCTCGCGGATCTCCGCCGAGGGCGTCGGGGTGGTCCTGGTCACCGGCCGCCCGATCCGCTGGCTGGGACACGTCTACGAGCAGCTGGGCCAGCCGCTGCCGACGGTCTGCGCCAACGGCGCCGTGGTCTACGATCCGGTCACCGACGAGGTGCTCCGGGCCGACCCGCTCGCTCCGGAGCTGCTCGCCGAGGTGGTGCGCCGGCTGCGCGCCGAGGTGCCCGAGGTGGCCTTCGCGGTGGAGGTGACCGACAGCCGCGAGTTCCGCCACGAGACGTCCTATCCGCTCAGCTGGGACCGGGGCTACCCGGACATCCGGATGCTCGACACCCCGGCCGACCTGCACTCCGTACCGGCGGTGAAACTGCTGGCCCGGGCCGGCGCCCAGGACCCGGACGTCTTCGTGAAGGTGGTCGCCGGGGCGCTGGCCGGGCTCGCCGAGGCGACCCACTCGTCGTACAGCGGGCTGGTCGAGATCTCGGCGGCCGGGGTGACCAAGGCGGCCGGGCTGGCCTGGTACTGCACCCGGCACGGGTTCGACGCCGCCGAGGTGGTCGCCTTCGGGGACATGCCGAACGACGTACCGATGCTCACCTGGGTCGGCCGGGCGGTGGCGGTGGCGAACGCGCACCCGGCGGTACTGGAGATCGCCGACGACGTGACGGCGGGCAACGAGGAGGACGGGGTGGCGGCGTACCTGGAGGCGCTGCTCGATCCCGATCCGCCGGCCTGAACCGTGGTACGCCACCAGCCCCCGGACCGGCGGTTTCCGCGCCGAGCCGGCCCCGGGGTGGGCGTGCTGCCTGGCGGGTTACAGGTACTGGCCGGGGCCGGGACCCTCGCCGGGCTGCCCGGGGTTGTTGCCCGGCATCCCCGGGATCATCCCGCCGGGCCCCATCGGCAGCGCGGGACGCCCACCGGAACGCATCTGCTCCAACTGCATCCGGGCCGCCATCTGCTGAGCGACAAGCGCCGCCTGGATGCCGTGGAACAGCCCCTCCAGCCAGCCGACCAGCTGCGCCTGGGCGATCCGCAACTCCGCCTCGCTCGGCGCGGCGTCCTCGCCGAACGGCAGCGAGAGCCGCTCCAGTTCGTCGCGCAGCTCCGGGGCGAGCCCGTCCTCCAGCTCGACGATCGACCGCTGGTGGATCTCACGCAGCCGCTGCCGGCTGGCGTCGTCGAGCGGCGCCGCCTTGACCTCCTCCAGCAACTGTTTGATCATGCTGCCGATCCGCATCACCTTCGCCGGCTGCTCGATCAACCGCGACGGGTCCTCGCCAGGCGCTTCGCCGTCGGTCGGCACGGTGCCGACCGGGCGCCCGTCCGGGCCGACCACCAGCACGGCGCCACCGCCGGGACGCTTGCCCGCCTGAGCCGAGTCGTCGTTGTCTTCCTGGGAACGTGGCACGTCGGTCATGCCCACCATCTTCCCGCAACCTTCTCCGGTGACACGCCCCGCCCACCAGGCCAGCCCACGAGCCCACTCCACGAAACCGCGTCACCGCAGCGCGTCACCGCAACCACGCGCGCCGGGCAGTCGCCGGTGCCCTCCGGCCGCCGGCCGGCGGCCGGCACCGTACGGTCGGCGACATGACCGAGGAGCACGGCACCGGGCCGCACGCCGACCCACGGGCGGTGCTGGAGCGTCCGGCGCCGCCACCGGACGTCCTCCTGCGGTACGGCACCGACCCCGAACAGGTCGCCGACCTACGCATGCCCGACAGGCCGGCCGACGCGACCGAGCCCGCCGAGCCCGCCGACACGACCGACCCGATCGGGACAGCCGAGACAACCGGGACAGCCGGGACGGCCCGGCCGCTGGTGGTGGTCGTGCACGGCGGCTTCTGGCGGGTCGAGTACGACCGCCGGCACACCGGACCGCTGGCGGCGGACCTGGCCGGCCGGGGCTACCCGGTGGTCCAGTTGGAGTACCGCCGGACGGGGCAGCCGGGCGGGGGCTGGCCGGGCACCCTCGACGACGTCGCGGCCGGGCTCGACGCGCTGCCGGGACTGGTCGACGAGGTGATCCCGGCCGGCCGGATGGCGCCCGGACCGCCGATCCTGCTCGGGCACTCCGCCGGTGGGCACCTGGCGCTCTGGGCCGCGCGGCGCGCCCCGGACCGGGTACGCGGGGTGCTCGCCCTCGCCCCGGTGCTGGACCTCGCCGAGGCGTACCGGCTCGACCTGGACGGCGGCGCGGTGGCCGCACTGCTCGGCGGCGGCCCCGAGGAGTTCCCGGACCGGTACGCCGCGGCCGACCCGACCCGCTCGGCGCCTCCCCCGGTCCGGACCTCGATCGTGCACGGCGCCCTGGACCGGCAGGTGCCGGTGGCGGCGAGCCGCCGGTACGCGGCCGGCGCGCCTGGAGCGGCCCTGCGCTTCGTCGAGCTGCCCGAATGCGAGCACTTCGGGGTGATCGACCCGCTGTCTCGCGCGTGGCCGGCGGTGCTGGCCGAGTTACATTGGCTAGCTGGAAGATCAGGCGGCATTGACGCAGCATCTCGTTCCCGGTAGAACCCCGGGAGGGCTGCGCCCCTTAACGCCGCTCCGGGAGGAATCCGTGTCGCAGATGGACCGCAGACGAGCACTCAAACTGCTGGGCGCGCTCGGCGCCACCGGGCTGGCCACCGCGTGCGGCGGCTCCGACGGCCTGGAGACCGAGGAGCCGCTCAGCGACGAGCCGGTACGAATCGGCATGATTATCGCACAGTCCGGCGTCTACAAGCCAATCGGCGACGAGATGCTGCGCGGGTTCCAGCTCTACCTGGACCTGAACGACCAGCGACTCGGCGGCCATCCGGTGGATCTGGTCGTCGCCGACGAGGGTGAGACGCCCGAGTCCGGCCGGGCCGCCCTGGACCAGCTCGTCAAGCAGCGGGTGTTGGCGCTCACCGGAGTGGTCAACTCGGCGGTCCTGCTCGGCCTGCGGGACGCGGTCGAACAGGCCAAGATCCCGCTGATCGCATCGAACGCGTCCCCGTCGACGTTGCAGAGCGTCGTCTACATCTGGCGTACCTCGTACATCAACGACGAGCCGGGTCGGGCGTTGGCGCCGTACGTCAAGAACGCGGTCGGGGCGAACGGCCGGGTGGCGATCATCGGCCCGGACTACGACGCCGGCCGCGACTCGGTGCAGGGCTTCCGGCAGAGCTTCGGGGAGTCCGACGACCGGATCGCCGACCCGGTGATCTGGACGAAGTACTTCCCCGGCAAGCCGGACCGGAATGCCTTCGCCCCGCACATCAACCAACTGGTCAGCCGCGATCCCGACGCGATCTACTGCTTCTTCTCGGGCGAGTCGGCGGTCGAGTTCCTCAAGAAGCTGCGCCTGGCCGGTTACCGCGGCCGGATCTACGCGCCGGGCTTCCTGACCGAGGGGTCGGTGCTCGACCAGCTCCGCCGGCCGGAGGCCGAGGGGATCGTGACCTCGCTCAACTACTCCGCCGACCTGAACAACGCGGCCAACCGCCGCTTCGCCTCCGCCTTCCGCAAGGCGCACGGCTCGACCCCGACGACGTACGCGATGGCCTCCTACGACGCCGCCCAGGTGCTCGACAAGGGGATCCGGATCGCCGGTGCGGATCTCAACCCGTTGCAGCTCAACCTGGCGCTCGGCCGGGTCGGCCAGATCGACAGCCCGCGCGGCCTGTGGCAGTTCAACCAGCCTCGTACCCCGCAGCAGAAGTGGTACCTGCGCGAGGTGAAGCCGGACGGGCAGGTGCTCTCCAACGTGCTGATCAACGAGTTGGCGACGCTCGGCTGACGGTCAGCACGGCAGGGCAGGACGCGGCGTCGCGGCGGGATGGCTCAGGCGCGGAGTTCGGCGACGCAGCACTTGATGCTGCCGCCGCCCTTCTTCAGCTCGGCCAGTTCGACCGGGACCGGCAGGTGACCGGCCGCGGCGACCTTCGCCGCCATCCCGCTGGCCTCGCTGTTCAGCACCACGTGCCGGCCGTCGCTGACCAGGTTCAGCCCGAACGCGAACGCGTCGACCTCGTCGGCCAGAACCGCGTCCGGGAAGAGCTGGGCCAGTACCCGCTGGGCGGCGACCGAGAACGCCGGCGGGAAGTACGCGATGTTGCCGTCGTCGAGCGGGGCCAGCGCGGTGTCCAGGTGGTAGAAGCGCGGGTCCACCAGGCGCAGCGAGACGACCGGCCGACCCAGCGCCTCCTGCGCCTCGGCGTGCGCGGCCAGCTCGGTGCGGAAGCCGTACCCGGCCAGGATCAGGCCGCCGTGCGCCGCCGGGAGGTACGCGAAGTCGCCCTCGCCCTCGTTGATCTCGGCGGGTGCGACGAACGGCCAGCCGTGCTCGTCGTAGAAGGCCCGGTGCGCCGCCGCCTCGGCGGTCCGCTGGGGGTGCCGGAACCGGGCGCCGTAGACGGTGCCGTCGACCACGAAGGCGCCGTTGGCCGCGTAGACCATGTCCGGCAGCCCGGGTTCCGGGTGGAGTTCGTGCACGGTGTGACCGAGACCGAGCAGCGCCTCCCGCAGTCCGTGCCACTGCTTGACCGCCAGCTCCCGGTCGACCGGGGTGTCGGTGTCCATCCACGGGTTGATCGCGTACTCCACGGTGAAGTACTCCGGCGGACACAGAAGATATGTCCGCTTTCTTGGGATCCTCGGCTGGTTCACGGATCCAAGGGTAGGTACGGTACAGGTTTACTAACAGCCAGAACTGTTGCCTGAGAGAGGCGGAACGTTGCAGATCGACGGCGTGGACCAGCGAATCATTGCTTCGCTCGTCGCCGACGCCCGCGCCTCGTACGCGGAGATCGGCTCCCGGGTCTCGCTCTCCGCTCCGGCGGTGAAGCGGCGGGTCGACCGGCTGCGGGCGGCCGGGGTCATCCGGGGATTCACCACCGTCATCGACCCGGCGGCGGTCGGCTGGAGCACCGAGGCGTTCGTGGAGTTGTTCTGCACCGGGCGGACGACGCCGACCCAGATCACCGTGGCGACCCGGCGGCATCCCGAGGTGGTCGCCGCCTACACCGTCTCCGGCGAGGCCGACGCGCTGGTCCACCTGCGGGCGGCCGACATCGCCCACCTGGAGCAGGCGCTGGAGCGGCTCCGCGCCGAGCCCTTCGTCACCTCCACCCGGAGCATGATCGTGCTGTCCCGGCTGGTCGACTCGCCAACCGTCGCACCCGCTCCGGCCTGACCGACGCGGGAAGCGGCGCGGCCCGACCGACGCGGGAAGGGGTGGGGAAGTGGAGCGGGAACCGTGGGCGCGGTACGCCGCGTCGAACCGGACATGACTCCTGGACGGGGAACTCGATCCGGCGCCGCCACCGGTACGGCGATCGTCGCCGGTCTGACACTGACCGGCACACTGCTCAGCGGCTGCACCTCCGCGCCGGAGCCCGCACCGTCGCCGTCGCGCGACCCCGGGGTACCGGCCGGCGGGATGCGGCTGGTCGCCTTCGACTCCTGCGCGAGCGCACTCGCCGGGTTGCGGTCCGCGGCCAGGGCGCACGTCGGGCCGTACGGGCTGCCGGGCGGGCTCGAACCCGCGTTCCAGGCCACCGACGGTGGCGCCGAACGTGCCGCCGGTGCCGACATGTCCGCCGCCGACGCCGCCGCCCCCAAGGCGAACTCCGGCTACTCCGGCACCAACACCCACGAGGCCGGGGTGGACGAGCCGGACCTGGTGAAGACCGACGGCCGGCGCATCGTGACGGTCGCCGGGGGCACGCTGCGGGTGATCGATCCGGCGAGCCGGCGGCTGACCGGCACCCTGCGGCTGGACACCGACCCGGACGACGGCTGGGCCGACGCCGACCTGCTGCTGCACGGCGACCGGGCGCTGGTGCTGGTCCGGGAACACGGGATCGCCTATCGCGGCGGTGTCCGGCCGGGCCGGCCCGGGGTACCGCCGGCCGACGACCAACAGGCCATCGCCGGCCCCCGGCTGGTCCTGGTCGACCTGGCCGGCCCGCCGAAGGTCGTCGGCGACTTCCGGATCGACGGTGGGCTGGTCGACGCCCGGCAGGTCGGCCCGACGGTCCGGGTGGTGATCCGCTCCCGGCCCCGGCTCGACTTCCCGCTGAACAAGGGAGCGGGGCCGGTCGACGAGAAGAAGAACCTCGCCGCCAACCGGAAGATCATCGACCGGGCGCCCGTCGACGCCTGGCTGCCCCGTTACGAGACCAGCACGGGCGGCGGCGGACAGGTCAGCACCGGGCGGGTCGGCTGTGACCGGCTGAGCCGGCCGGCCGTCTACTCCGGCACCTCGATCGTCACCCTGCTCAGCTTCGACCTCGGCGCCGCCGGCCTCGGCGACGGCGACCCGGTGGCGGTGGCCGCCGACGGCGACACCGTCTACAGCAACGGGTCCCGGCTCTATCTCGCCAGCGACCAGCGCTGGCGGGTACTCCCGGCGCTGACCGCCGCCGACCGGGGGCCCGACCCGAAGGACGAGCAGACCGAGATCTACCAGTTCGACGTCTCCGGCACCGGCCGACCCCGCTACGTCACCGCCGCCACCGTGCCGGGTTGGCTGGTCAACCAGTACGCGCTCTCGGAGTGGGACGGGCACCTGCGGGTGGCCACCACCACGGGGCGTACCTGGGGGGAGAAGCCGAAGTCCAGTTCCGCGGTGTACGTGCTGCGCGCCGACGGGCGGACGCTTACCGAGACCGGCCGGGTCACCGGGCTGGGCAAGGGCGAACGCATCTACAGCGTGCGGTTCGTCGAGGGCACCGGTTACGTGGTCACCTTCCGGCAGACCGACCCGCTGTACACAGTGGACCTGCGTGACCCCGGGAAGCCGAAGGTCACCGGCGAGTTGAAGATCACCGGGTATTCGTCGTACCTGCATCCGGCCGGTAACGGGCGGCTGATCGGGATCGGCCAGGAGGCGAACGCGCAGGGGCGGACCGAGGGCACCCAGGTCTCCCTCTTCGACGTCTCCGACCTGACCAGGCCGACCCGGATCGCCCAGCACCACGTCCGGTACGGCCACTCCGAGGCCGAGTTCGACCCACACGCGTTCCTCTACTGGCCGGCCGACGGCACCCTGGTGGTGCCGGTGAGCAGGTACGAGCCGACCGGCGTCGACGGCGGGTCCGCACCCGTCGGCGGCGCACTGGTGCTTCGGGTCGCCGACGGCGGCTTCACCGAGAGCGGGCTGGTCGCGCACCCGAAGCCGCGTACCAACGACACGAGCGGGCTGATCCGCCGGTCGTTGATGGTCGACGGGGTGCTCTGGACCGTCTCGGACGCGACCGTCCAGGCGACCGACCTCGGCACCCTCGGCACGCTGGGCACGATCCCGCTGTGATCCGCCGGTCCCGCCACCGCCGACAAAACGCCGGTGCCGCCGCCCGGGACGCCGCCGATGCCGCCGCCCGGGACGCCGCCGGTGCCGCCGGGCGGGACGGCGGTTACAGGTACATCCCGGTCCGGTGCTCGCCCGCGTCCCGGTGCGGCGGCTTGTCGCCCTCGCCGAAGAACCGCCGGCCGCCGAACTCGCCGTGCAGCCGGTCGTCCAGCTCGTCGGCGAGCCCGGTCATCACCTGGACGGCGAGCATCAGGTGGGTGGCCTGGAAGTTACGGCCGAAGACCGGGATGGAGGCCCAGACGGTGTCGTTGGTGCAGTAGAGGCGCCCGATCGGCATCCGGTTGGTCAGCTCGGAGAGCTTGACGTAGAGCTGTTCGGTCGGCTCGACCTCGGTGAGCACCGGGGAGAAGACGTCGACAAGCGGCGGATTGTCCCGGACCCGTACGAAGACCATCGCCGAGCCGGCCCGGATGCCGATGTCGCCGTCGGAGTCGAGCTGGAGCTGGTCCGCCGACGACTTCAGCATCGCCGAGACCACCGTCCGGACCCGGTCCTCCAGGGCCAGCGTGTCGTTGCCGCTCTGCGCGGCCCTGGCCACCGCGAGCGCCTCGTCGAGGTCGAGGTCGAGGGTCGGGTCCGCCGCGACCTCGGGCCGGGCGGTGCCGAGCGGCTCGACGGGTATCGGCTCGTCGGACTCGTCGTGCACCAGGAAGACGAGGAAGGCCGGGTGCGGTGCGCCGTACACGTCGCGCAGGGTCCGCGACACGGTGGTGGCCAGCCGGGGCGCCTCGGCTGTACTGGCCCGCATCCCGAAGTGCTCACCGGAGCCCTCGACCACCCCGGGCGGCGACCAGCCGAGGGCGATCATGTCGGCGATCGCGGACCGGTCCAGGCGATAGCCCTGGGGCAGTACGGCGTTGCCCACCGCCCGCAGGTCGACCCGGTCGTCCACGCCCAGCTCGATGCTGAGCGAGTAGACGGCGTCCCCGGTGCCGGAGGCGGTGGGATCGAGGGTGAGTGCGATCCGGGTGCCGGTGGGCAGGCCGCGCAGCTGGCCGGCGAGGGCCCGGGCGAACTCCTGCCACGCCTCGGTCACCTTCACCCGAAGGTCGGCGGTGGTCGGCTCGTCGAGGAGGATCGATTCGTGGTGCTCGATCGGGCCCCCCTTCGCCGTCGGGCCTCCCCCGGTCACTTCGTCCCGCGGCGCCGCAGGGTTGTCAGCCGCCATAGTCGCCTCCGTCCGTCAGGGCACCGCACACCCTACCCAGCCGGCCGGTCGGCCGGGATAGTGCGGACCCCGATCGGACACTAGATGATCCATTGGCCGGCGGGCCGGGAGGCACTTCCGGTTCGGCGTGATTCCACGGTGTCATCCTGATGACACCGTGGAATCACGCTCGAACGGCATATGCCTTTCCGGCCTCGCGGCTAGCGACGGGAGGTCGCGGCGAAGAACTCCCACATCGCGGTGGTGGCGTCGACGGCGGCCGGAAAGCCACTCGCAGACGGCCAGGCGTGCCCCATCCCGTTCACCGTGTAGTCGACGACCTGGCTGCCGTCCGGGCAGGTGCTGCTCGTACGGTTCACCGTCCGGCCTCCGTCGACCCAGGCTGGCGTCCCGACGGTGCAGTTCAGGTTCTTCTGCCAACGGGACAGCCCGGAGTACATCCGGGTGGAGTTGCGGTCCTCCCGGCCGATGAAGGTGATCAGACCGACCGGCCTGCCCGGCTTGTAGTTCGGGTCACTTGCGGCAGGGCCGGCGGCGAACGCCCCGCTGACCGGCGCGATCGCCGCGAACACCTCGGGTGCCTCGACCCCGAGCGCGTACGTCAGCTCGCCGCCAGAGGAGAACCCCGTCGCGTAGACCCTGGCCGGGTCGACCGACCACTCCTTGACCATCTTGTCGACCAGCGCCCGGACGAAGTTGATGTCGTCGCCCTGCTCGGTTGCTCGGCTGAACTGCTTGTCCAGCGCCTTCGGATAGGCGACCAGGAAACCTTCGGTGTCGGCGAGGGCGTCGAGCCCGCTGATGTCCCGTAGCCCTTCGGGGCTCTGGTCGGTCCCGTGCAGGGCCACGACCAGCGGGGTGGGCGCTCCGGGGCGGTAGCCGGCCGGGGCGTGCAGCGCCCAGGTCCGTTCCTTGCCGGCCCAGTCGATCGCCAGGGTGTGGTCGCCGGGCGCCGGAGAGACCGCCGGTCGGGCTGCCCGGGGCGCACCCGGGTCGGCGCAGCAGTCTTCCGTACCGCAGGCCGCGGTCGTGCCAATAATCGCCAACAACGCGATCGCCGTCAGGATGGATCGTCCAACGCTGCGCATCAGTGCCCCGTTCGATGTGCCCTTGCTAGTCGCGAGACTATGTCAGAATCGACATAGCATTGCCGCTCCGGGAGATAACAGTTTGGCTACCGTCAGTACGCTGGGTTGCGCCCTGCTCTGCGCCCTCCACCGTGGCTCGCTCACCGGCTACGAGCTGGTCCAGCGGATGCGCAAGCCGATCGGCTACTACTGGACCGCCCAGCAGAGCCAGATCTATCCCGAACTGGCCCGGCTGTCGGCGAGCGGGCTCATCGAGCACGACGCCGAGGCCGGGCCGGGGCCACGGCAGCGCAAGACACACCGGCTCACCGACGTCGGCCGCGAGGCGTTGGCCGCCTGGCTGGTCGAGCCGCCCGCGCCCCGGGCCTTGCGGGACGAGGCGATCCTCAAGACGTACGCGCTGGCCGCAGCCGATCCCGACGGGATGCGCGAGTTCTATCTCGCCGAGGCCGAGGTCTACCAGCGCCGGCTGGACGACTTCCGGGCACAGCACGCCGACCTGCTGTCCCGGCACGCGGACGATCCGCTGCATCCGCAGTTCGGCGCCTTCGCCACCCTGGAGCTGGCGCTGGCCGGCACACTGCCACGGATCCAGTGGTGCCGGTGGATGGCCGACCGGATGACCGAACTCGCCCGGCTCCGCCGCGAGGGCCGGACCTGGCCGCCCACCCCGCCCGGGTCGCTGGCAGACCTGCCCAGCTAGGCGCCGGTGTCGCCGTTCTCTGCCGGCCAGCGGGCGGCCAGGTCTGCGAGACCGGCCGCCGCCACCGCCGGGTCCGCGCCGCGACCGACCGCGACCCCGAGCAGGTACGCCGTGACCGGTGCGCCGGGCCGGAGCACGTTGTGCGCCACGTCGCGGGCCAGGTCGAGTACCCGGGGCACGTCGACGTCGGCCGGCTCCAGGTCGAGTTCGGCACAGGCCGCCGCCACCCAGCGGTCCATCGCGTTCATCTGATCCACTCCTCCGCCCGGCGTACGTCGTCCTCAGTGTCGCAGTCGAACCAGGGCGGCGGCCCCGTCCCCCGCCACCCCACCGTGCCGACGGTCAGTTCGGCGACCAGCGCACGCATCGACGTACCGGTGAGCACGCCGTCGCGACCGGCGGCCAGCCGGGTCAACGCGGCCCGTAGCGGCGCCACCCGCCAGACCCCGCAGAGGAACTGCCCCCGCCCGTCCTCGTCGACGTAGACCACGCCGTCGGCCTCGGCAGCCCGGACCAGCGCGGTACGCAGCCGGCGCACCGCGTCCGGGGTCAGCAACGGCAGGTCGGCGGCAAGCAGGGCGACGACGCCCGTGGGGAGCAGGGTCAGGCCGGCGGCGAGGGCGGCGACCGGGCCGCCGCCGGACGGTTGCTCACGTGTCGTCAATGTTCCCGCCGGGAGGTCACCGGCCGGGCCGACCACTATCCGGGGATCGGCGTCGGCGACCGCCGCGAGTACCCGGTCCAGCATCGGCCGGCCCCCCACCGGCAACGCCGGCTTGTCCGCGCCACCCATCCGGCGGGCGGCCCCGCCGGCCAGCACCACCGCCGCGTACCGGGGCGGAGCGGGTGGGATGGACGACTCCAGACCGGTCATCCGGTAACGGTAACCGGGCTTGCCGCGAGAGCCGGCGGGTCGCGAGGCAGGATTGTGGGCATGGGACGAGCCAGTGGTCGGCGGCGCGTGTTGCGGATAGACCTGGACCCGGCGCAGCCGGGTGATCGGCTCGCGGTACGCCGGCAGGACAGTCTCGCCGCCGAGGAGCCGCTGGAGATCCGGGTGGGTCCGGCCGGCCCGGACCGGCGTGCCCCGCTGGCGGTCACCATGCGTACCCCGGGCGACGACCTCGACCTGGCGATCGGGTTCCTGCTCACCGAGGGGATCATCCGGAACGCCGACGACGTGCGCACGGCGCAGCTCTGCGCCGGCACCGACACGCCGAACACCTACAACGTGGTGGACGTCGTGCTCGCCGACGGCGTACCGGCACCGGCCACCGATCCGGCCCGGAACTTCTACACCACCAGCTCGTGCGGGGTGTGCGGCAAGGCCAGCATCGACGCCGTCCGGACCCGCTCCCCGCACGACGTGTCGACGGACCCGGTGACCGTGCCGGCGCGTACCCTCGCCGAGCTGCCGGAGCAGCTCCGGGCCGCCCAGCGCGGATTCGACCGTACCGGCGGTTTGCACGCCGCCGGGCTGTTCAGCGCCGACGGGAAGCTCGTCGTGCTGCGCGAGGACGTCGGGCGGCACAACGCGGTCGACAAGGTGGTCGGCTGGGCCGTCCGGGAACAGCGGCTCCCGCTGCGCGGGCACCTGCTGCTGGTCTCCGGCCGGGCCAGCTTCGAACTCACCCAGAAGGCCTGGATGGCCGGCATCCCGCTGCTCGCCGCCGTCTCCGCGCCGAGCACCCTCGCTGCCGAGCTGGCGACCGAGGCCGGGATGACCCTGGTCGGCTTCCTCCGGGGCAACACCATGAACGTGTACACCGGGGACAGGCGGATCCAGGTCTGAGCCGCACCCGTACGCCCGGCCCGGCCCGGTGCGGTCCGGTGCGGGCCGGTCCGGTGCGGGCCGCGGCGGCGGCAGGTGTCTCCGGCGCGGAATGTCGAGCTGCCCCGTTTCTGCGCCCACCAGGTTCCCGGGCAGCCCCGGCCCTACCTCGGAGGTAATCGCCGGCACGGCTCTGCGATGGCAGGCTCGTCGGACAGGCACGGAAGATCGCTGGAGGCTTCTCATGGACATCCGGAGCACGGTCGAGGAACTGCTGCGTCGGATCGGCACCGGCGACCCTGACCACGCCGCCGCGCTCTACGCCGAGACGGTCGACTGGCAGGTCAACTGGCCCGAGCCGACCCACCCGGCGGCGCCGTGGATCCGCCCCCGGTCCAGCCGGGCGGACGTCGCCGACCACCACCGGACGCTGGCTGCGAACTGCGTGCCGGGGCAGGGCTCGCTCACCATCGAGCACATCCTGGTGGACGGCCGGCACGCGGTGGTGACCGGCGAGACCGCGCAGACCATACGGGTCACCGGCCGGCGCTTCAACACCCGGTTCGCCCTGCACCTCACCGTCGAGGACGGGTTGGTCGTCCGGCACCACGTCTACGAGGACAGTCTCGCCATCGCACTCGCCTGCGGCCCGGCTGCCGACCCGAATGCCGGGGCGGATGCCGACCCGAATGCCAGGGCGGATGCCGGGGCGGGACGCTAGCCGACTGTGATGGTCGGTCCGGGTGCCGGCAAGCGGCCCCGGCCGCGTTGGCCGAGCAGACGGCCAGCGGGTAGCCCCTTTGTCTGTCTTCACGTCTCGGGGCAAGGGTCGGAGTCGAGGTCGGGCCAACCGTCGAGTACGGAGGGGCCGATGCCGGCCTGCAACGCCTCGGCCAGGAGTTGCGCGAACGAGTAGTCGGGCTGTGCCGCGAGCGCTCGTTCCACCGCCACGCTGGCCAGGGCACCCTGCCCGGCCCGCCAGGCGGCGAAGCCGAGCAGGGTGGCCGGGGCGGGCACCAGTTCGGGCTCCGCCCGACGGAGTACGTCCGTCCAGAGCGTGAGGTGCCACTCCTCGCCGCCGGTCGCCTGCCACGCGTCGTCCCGGACCGGCAGGTGCACCATGAGCAGGCACAGCCAGGCCACCTCGTCGTCGGTGAGCTGTCCGCCGTTCCGGTAGCGGTCCGTCGCCTCGCGTACCGCCGCACGGCCGGCCCGGCGCAGCGCCCGGCGGCCGTGCGGAGGGTCGGGCCGGTCCTCGGCCAGCAACGCCTGGAGGCGGATCTCCGCCCGGCCGGCCGCCTTCCGCAGCTCGTCCCGGGCCGGTCCGTCGAGCGGGGCGAGCCGCCGGGCCAGGGCGTCCCGGTCGGGCAGCGCGACCTGGCCGGCGAAGGTGGCCGCCGCCGCGAGCTGGCTGGTCGAGCAGTCGAACGGGCGGCCATCCGGTGGACAGCATCCGGCATCGTCACAGACGTACGACCAGTAGCGGTCGCCGGTCACCCGGAGAGCCTCCAGCACCGGCAGTCCGGCTCGGCCGAGCGCGGCGGTCACCGCGTCGACCGTGGGGGTGACCCGGGCCGGCTCGCCGTACCCGATGACGGTCGTGATCTCGACGTGCTGGCGGGCGACGATCGCCGCGACCTGCGCGGCGGCCTCGCCGATCTCGTCGGCGGCAGCCGGCCCGGTGATCTCGGGCAGGTCGCCCCGGGCGACGAAGACGACCCGGTTGCCGCGCAGCGCCATCACCACCAGGCTGTCGGCCGGATGGAAACCCAGCAGGTACGGCACGGCCGCGAGCAGGTCGGCGGTCGAGCGGACGGCGAGGATGGCCCGGTCATTCGAGGTCATGCCGGGGAGCCTGCCGAGCCGGCGACCATGGCCGGAGACCCTGTGGACGACACGCCCGAGCCCATCCACAGCTACTCTCGGTAGTTCCGCTGGTCAGCCGTCATCTGCGAGTTGCCGCCTTTCGCATCGGATATTTTCGATGTCTTTGGAAGCCAGCCCAGGAACCGCTCGGCAAGCTCCATCGGCTCGCTGTAGGGCTGATCCTCGATCGCGGCCAGCAGCCGCGCGGCCAGGAAGGCGGCCAGCCGGCGCCGGTCGTCCCGGTACATCGCCAGCAGCACCAGCCGGACGGGCTGGCACGGCCAGGCTCCGCCGCACTCCCGGCAGCGGAACACCGGGCGGACCGGGGTGTGCGGCCGGAACCCGGCGTACGGCCGGCGCGTCACCACCGGGAGTTCCTGGACCGCAGGCGCGGCAACGGGGACGCGGTGGACCCGGTGGACCCGGTGCATCGCCGACGGAATCCGCAGCGGTATCCGCATTGGCAGTAGCGCCAGAGTCGGCGCCAGTCCCGACGGTGCACCGGATCTGATCGAGATCGCAATTCCGTGATCCCTTCCTCCGTCGCCGACACGATGCGATGGAAGCGGGGACGGCGCCGGTGGCGTACACCCCGACACCGTCCCCGCGCACATCCGCCCGTCCTTGGGGAGAACAGCGCGGCGGATCCGGACGAATGCGCTTGCCTTCCACTCTGGACGCCGAATGGCCAGCCCGGGAAGATGGGCGACGGCCAGGTGTTCGGACCGGCCACGGAGGTGTAGGGGCGTAGCGGATCACGAATTTTCGTGGAGATTCGGAGAGTGCGAATGACTATGTCAGCGAGTGAGTTCGTGCTATGGGAACTGCGGCGTCGGAGAGCGGCCGAAGGGCTCAGCCAGGACGAGTGGGGAGCCCGGCTCTACTTCTCGGCCCAGCACGTCAGCGCCGTGGAGCGCGGCACCCGGCCGGCGAAGCCCGACTATCTCCTCGCCGTCGACAACGAGTTCGGCACCTCGCTGGCGGTCTTCTACGAGAGCTTCGTCATGCAGGAACTCGCCCCGGTCTGGCTACGCCCCTGGCTCGAATACGAAGAGAAGGCCACCGCCCTGCGCCTGTACGGCGCCCTCGTGATCCCTGGCCTCTTCCAGACGGAACGGTATGCCCGGATGGTTCTCTCCTGCGCACCACTCCAGTCCGACGAGTTGGAGAGCAGAGTTCAGCTTCGGCTGAGCCGGCAGGCCATTCTTGATCGCCCGAATCCACCACGCGTCTCGGCTGTTGTCGACGAACTCGTCCTCCGACGCGGTGAGCCGACGATCATGCCGGAGCAACTCCAGCACCTCGTCGCACTCGCGGAGCGACCGAACATCACCATCCGGGTCATCCCGTCAGACGCCCCTGCCCACCTCGGTTGGGGCGGACCGCTGGAACTCGCCAGCTTCACGGATGCCGAGGACGTCGGCTATCTCGACAACCACCTGGAGGGACAGACCGTCACCAGCCCCAGTCAGGTGACAGCACTGCACGCCGTCTGGGACGATGTCAGCGCGGTCGCGTTGCCTGCCCGCCAATCCCTGGACCTGCTCAAGGAAGTGGCAAAGTCATGGACATGACCGGCGCTGCCTGGCGCAAGAGCACGCGATCCACTCCCAACGGCGGAAGCTGCGTCGAAGTCGCCGACAACCTGCCGGGGCGGGTGTTCGTGCGGGACAGCAAGGACCGCGACGGCGGCACCCTCACCTTCACCCCCGACACCTGGCACGCCTTCGTCAGGGACCTGGCCCGACACCCCTGACCAGACGCCGGGGAGTGGGTGTCGAAACCCCGGAGCCGCCCCGGTGGAATCACCTGACCTGAATGTCGTCCTGGGTTCAGGGGAACGTGCGGGCGGTACCCGATGTGCCGGCACCGCGCCGGAAACGACCCTTGTCGCATGAGAAGAATTGCTATTCCGCTGGTGGCGGGACTGTTGACGGCGGCGGTGCTCGGCTCCGTGCCGGCAGCCGCGAGCGTCGGCACGACCGGCACGGCGGCATCGAAGGCCGCGGTGATCGCCGAGCAGCGGGTCGGCGACCGTCTGGTCGATCTGACGATCGCCTCGCCCGCGCTCGGCGGCGACGCGAAGGTCCGGCTGCTCACTCCGGACGGCTGGGACCGGCGTGACCGGCACGACCGGTGGCCGGTGCTCTACCTGCTACACGGCATGTTCGGCTCGCACGAGGACTGGGTGACGCAGACCGACGTCGCGCAACTGCGCGCGCTCCGGAACGTCCTCGTGGTCATGCCGGACGGCGGAGATCCGGGCGGGTACTACACCAACTGGTGGAACGGGGGCCGCTTCGGGGCACCGGCGTGGGAGACGTTCCATCTCGACGAGGTGCGCTCCATCCTGGAACGCGGTTACGGTGCCGGCACCCGCCGGGCCGTTGCGGGGGCGTCGATGGGCGGCTACGGCGCGCTTCTCTACGCCGGGCACCGGCCGGGCATGTTCCGGGCGGTGGCCAGCTACAGCGGCCCGGTCCACCTGCTGCATCCGGAATCGGTCGCCCGCTGGCAGTTCGCGTTCGCCGACCCGAATGGCGCCCCCTACCTCGACCTGTGGGGGGACCCGGTCGCGCAGCGCGCGAACTGGGAGCGCCACGACCCGTACCAGCTCGCCGGTGCGCTCCGGCACACGCCGGTCTTCCTCAGCTGCGGCGACGGCGAGCTCGGCCCGTTGGACGGTCCGGACACCGGCGAGGTGGACCAGGACATCGAAAGGTTCGACCGCGTCCTGAACGTCTCCCTGGAAGCTGAGCTACGCCGCCGAGGCGTCCCGGTCGTGACCCACTACTACCGGGGCACCCACCAGCCCGCGTACTGGGAGCGGGAACTGCACCGCTCGCTGCCGATGCTCCTCTCCGCGCTGCGCTGACTCCGAGGTCGGAGCGGGGGTGGCCGGGACCGGTCGCTCCCGCTCCGACCTGAGTGGACCGTGACGGTGCGGGCAACGGGACAGTCGGCGACGGAGAGGATGACTACCCTACGCGTCGTGCAGCCTTCCTATGCCGCTGTAACTCCGCCCCCTGCGCAGATGCCGGCACCGCGCAAGAGTCGTACCGGACTCGTGCTGACCTTCGTCCTCCTCGGTAGCCTGCTCGTGCTCTGTGCTGCCCCGGCCGCCTTCTTCGGCATCCGGTACGCCACTTTCGAGACCGGCCCGCACGACAGCCTGCCCAACGTCTGCACCGCGTTGTCGAGTGAGCGGTTCCGCTCCCTGATCGGCCCCGGAGCTTCCTACGAGCGGCGCAGGTCGGACGCCGGATGGCCCTCCGAGGGCTGCCACTGGCCACCCGAGAAGACGCCCACCGGTGTCCAGGTGTCGGTGGACGCGACGCGGTACACCCGGTCGTTCTGGAGCGGCAGCACCGACAAGGCCCGCGAGCAGTTCGAGCGCGCCTCCGCGCGCCAGCACGAGTTCGCCGAGCAGCCCAAGCCACCGGCGGTGATCATCGGTCTACGCGGTACCGGTCACCAGGGTTTCTGCAAGGTGCGCGCATTCCTCGACGTTCCCCGGTACGAGTGCTGGATCAGGGACGGGAACGTTCTCATCACCATCCTGGTGGGCCCACCTTCGAAGAACAGCCGTGTCGACCTCGCCGAGGACCAACTCCCTCGGCTGGGTGAGGATTTTCGAGACACGATCCGCGACATCTCCAACGACCTGATCGAGGACCTGTAGCCGCGGCGATCCCCAGGCGGGCTTCGGGGGGACGTCCCCACCGCTACGGCAGCTCCAGGAATTCGCGAAGTGCAATTTCGACAGCACCCATGGTGGTGTGCGAGACGAAGCCGTGACTGTCGCGCAGGGCGGTCCGGTCCAGGATCTGCACGACGCTGTGGATCCTGACGTACGTTCCGGCGAGCGGGTCGCCCGCACCCAGCCGCACTGCCAGATGATTCGGATGCGGTACGTCGCGGACGACGGTCAGCGCCCAGATGGCGAGTTCCTCGACGCTGTTGTACTCGTCGTTGCTGATCACCAAGACGCGGTGCTGACTGTTGCCCCGCAGCAGGGTCCAGATCTGGCCGCGCCTCACCACTGCGAGTCGCGCAGCGCGATGTCGTTGCTCTCCTCCATCAGTGCCCGATCGTCGGCGGACTGTCGGGCGGACCGCCGACGCAGGTACTCCCCGTACGCCTGGGCCGCTTCCCGCTGACGTGACCGGCGCGCTTCCGGAAGGACCCGTCGAACAGCATCGACGACGGCGGCGGACGCGTTGCCCTGGCTGTGCAGGTAGGCGGCGACGTCGTCGGGCACGCTGATGCTGAGCTTCACGGTCATACTTTCATCCTACCGCCGAAAGCGGCAGGCAGCCCCGGCGGCGCGCGGCGGTCACCCCGGTCAATCCGTGGCGGGCCGGAACAGGTGCGGAAGGGGCATAGAATTCCCGGCTGATGAGTGAGAGTCCGGCTCCACTTGGCACGGTGCGCCTCGGCATCGACGTCGGCACCTCGAACACGGCAGCAGCCCTGCGCGGTCGCGACCACGAGGTCCGGCCGGTCCTGTTCGACGGCGCCCTGCTGCTGCCGTCCGCGGTCTTCGTCGACGGTGACACCACCCTCGTCGGCCTCGACGCCCGGCACGCCGGGGTCTCCCGGCCCGCACTGCTCGAACCGAACCCGAAACGCTGCATCGACGACCGGACCGTCCTCCTCGGCGCCCAGGAGATCCCCGTCGAGCGGCTGCTCGCCGCGATCCTGCGCCGGGTACGCGACGCCGCCGGGCAGGCCGCCGGCCAGGTGGACGAGGTCTGCCTGACCTATCCGGCGACCTGGGGGACGCGACGGCTCGGCACCCTCACCGCCGCCGCCCGGCTCGCCGGCCTGCCCGAGCCCACGACGGTGCACGAACCGGTCTCCGCCGCCGCGCACTTCGTCGGGCTCCCCGACGTCGAACTCTCCGCCGGACAACTGGCCCTCGTCTACGACCTCGGCGCGGGGACCTTCGACGCCACCCTGATCCGACGCACCGACGCGGCTTTCGACGTGGTGGCCAGCCAGGGGCTGCCCGACGCCGGAGGGCTGGACATCGACGCCGCCGTCGTCGCGTCGATCTCCGCCCACCTCCGTCCCGACGACGACGCCTGGGGCTACCTCCGCCGGCCCCGGACCCCGGCGGACCTGCGCCACCGTCGAATGCTGGACGACGGCGTACGGGCGGCCAAGGAGATGCTCTCCCGCACCTCCCAGACGTCGATCCACGTTCCCGTGCTGGACGCGGAGGTGCCGCTCGGCCGGGAACAGTTCGAGACACTTGCCCGGCCACTGCTCGAACGGACGGTGGCGGCGACCCGGGCGGTGCTCCGGGACGCCGACGTCGACGAGTCGGACCTGGCGGCGATCTTCCTGGTCGGCGGCTCGACCCGGATCCCGCTCGTCAGCACACTCCTGCACCGGGCGCTCGGCCGCCCACCTGTCGTACTCGACCAGCCGGAACTCGCGGTCGCCCAGGGCAGCATCGCCGGGCCGCGCGCCCCGGGCGGCCGACCACCGGCACCCGCCACCCGACCCCTGCCGGTCGACCAGCCGCCAGCGGTGGACCAGCCGCCAGCCGTCCCTGCGAGAGTCCCGGCCGGCCAGCCGGCACGCGTCCGGCCGCCGGTCGATCGGGCTGTGCCCGCCGCCCCGGCCGGACCCGCCCGATCGTGGCACACGCCAAAGGCACGACCAGGCAACCGCTGGCGCTGGACGGCCGCCGGTCTCGGTCTACTCCTGGTGATGGCGGCGGCCGGCCTGACGTACAGGTACGCGTCCGACTCCGGCCGAAATCCAACCAACCCGGCGAACGCGTCGACACCCAGCGGCACGCCGACCTCGCCATCGCCATCGCCATCGACGGCGCCGACGCCGACGATCGATGCGGTGGCGGTCGTACCGGCACCGTTCGTGGGGCAGTGGACGGGACAGGTCAGCCAGCCGGGCGGCGTGGTGCGGTCGTGGCAGGTCTCCGTCACCTTCACGGCGGGGTCGGACATTGGCACGTTCCGCTCCTCCAACCTCGGCTGCCGGGGTACCCTCACGATCATGGCTCCGCGTCCCACCTTCCGGGAGATGCACCTGCGCCAGCGCACCACCAGCAACCCGAAGTCGATCTGCGTAGCCGCGGCGGACTGGACGCTGATCGTCGCCGGCAGCGGCCGGATCGCCATGTACTGGCAGCAGTTCGGCGAGCCCACGAACGCCGCCACCGCCACCCTGACCCGTCCCTGAGCCGTTGCCGCCCGACGATTACTGCCACTCGGACATGGAACCGCTGCCCGGGCCGTCACCGCACCCGCGCAGCGGCCGGCTCGGGCAGCCGTACTTTCTCGACCTGCCGCATCAGCCTCAGCGGCGACGCGGCGTGATCAGCCCCGACTCGTAGGCCCAGACGACCAACTGGGCCCGGTCGCGGCAGTACAGCTTGCTCATCGCCCGGTTGACGTGTGTCTTGGCGGTCAACGGGCTGATCACCATGCGTTCGGCGATCTCGTCGTTTGTCAGTCCGCGGGCGACGAGTTCGACGATCTCCTGCTCACGGGCGGTCAGCACGTCGCGTCCGGCCGCCAGGTCGGCTGGCGGCGGGGCGGTGGCGAACTCGCTGATCAGCGTCCGCGCCACCGTCGGGGCGAGTTGCGCGTCGCCACGGGCCACCACGGCGACCGCCTGCAACAGGTCGGCCGGGTCGGCGTGTTCAGCGCGCCGGCCACCCCGGTGACGCTGTTCGTCGACGGACGGGCGGTCTATACGACCGAACCCGTCGAACCGACCGGGCCGATCGAACCGACCGGGCCGATCGAACCGACCGAACCGGCCGGGCCGGTGTCGGCGAAGACCGACGGCTGGCCGGTGCTGGACCCGCTCGGCTACGGCGCACGTTCGCCGGTGCCGTGGTCCCGGTTCGACCGGAGGTACACCCTCGTCCTCGACCGCGGCCTCGACCTGGACGGGCTGGTCCCCCGGTACGCCCACACCGTCAACGGCGCCGCCCACCCGGACATCCCGCCGCAGGTCGTACGCCGCGACGACGTCGTCAGGTTCACCATCGTGAACCGGGCGCTGGTGGTGCACCCGTGGCACCTGCACGGGCACCACGTCCTGGTGCTGTCCGGCAACGGCCAGCCGGTCACCGGAAGTCCGCTGTGGCTGGACTCCTTCGCCGTCCTCCCCGGCGACGTCTGGGAGGTGGCGTTCCGGGCCGACAACCCCGGGACGTGGGCCAACCACTGTCACAACCTGCCGCACGTCGACGCCGGGATGACACTGCACCTGACGTATTCGTGATCGTGGCAGCCGAACAGCTACCTTGCCCAGATGGACCTGGCGTACCTGCGGGAGCATCCGAACCAGCTTCCGCTCTTCCTCACCCACCAGCGGATCCGGGAGACGCCGGTGCCCGGTGGCGACATCTGCGCCGCCAGACGACTCACCCTGGACGACGGCAACTCCGTCTTCGCCAAGTCCTGGCCGGAGGGGGCCGCCGAGCCGGTACCCGAGGATTTCTTCGCCACCGAGGCGGCCGGGCTGCGCTGGCTGCGCGCGGCCGGCGCGGTGCCGGTGCCGGAGGTGATCGCGGCGCTGCCGGAGCTGCTGGCCCTGGAGTGGGTGGAGCCGGGCGAGCCGAGCCCGGCGGCGGCCCGGCGGTTCGGCGCCGGGCTGGCCGCCCTGCACCGGGCCGGCGCCGACACCTTCGGCGCGGCCTGGCCCGGCTTCGTCGGGGCGCTGCCGCAGGACAACACCCCGTCCGCCGGGCCGTGGCCGGTCTGGTTCGGCGAGCGCCGGCTCGCGCCCTACCTGCGGCAGTCGGTCGACAACGGCGCGCTCTCCGCGGCCGAGGCCACCCTGGTGGAGCATGTGGTCGCCCGGATCGAGGAGTACGGCGGTGCCGAGCCGCCGGCCCGGATCCACGGTGACCTGTGGCCGGGCAACCTGCTCTGGGGCGCCGACGGCCGGGCCTGGCTGGTCGACCCGGCGGCGCACGGCGGGCACCGGGAGACCGACCTGGCCCAGCTCGCCCTCTTCGGCGGTGCCCCGCACCTCGACACGATCGTGGACGCCTACCAGGAGGTGTGGCCGCTGGCCGACGGTTGGCGGGAGCGGCGGCCGGTGCACCAGCTCCACCTGCTGCTGGTGCACACCGCGCTGTTCGGTGCGGCATACCGGGATGCGGTTGGTACGGCGGCTCGGGCCGCGCTGTCGGTCTGACGCGCTACCGTCGAGCGATGACCATTCCCGTCGGGGGGCTCGTCGACCGGTACGGCCGGGTCGCGACCGACCTGCGCGTCTCGCTCACCGACCGGTGCAACCTGCGGTGCACCTACTGCATGCCGGCCGAGGGCCTGCCCTGGCTGCCGAAGTCGGAGGTGCTCACCGACGACGAGATCGTCCGCCTGGTCGGCATCGCGGTACGCCTGCTCGGGGTGACCGAGGTCCGGTTCACCGGCGGCGAGCCGCTGATCCGCCCCGGGCTGCCGGAGATCGTCGCCGCCGTCGCCGCGCTCCGCCCCCGGCCGGTGCTCTCGCTGACCACCAACGGAATCGGGCTGGACCGGCTCGCCGGGCCGCTGCGCGAGGCCGGACTCGACCGGGTCAACGTCTCGCTGGACACCCTCGACCCGACCCGGTTCACCGAGCTGACCCGCCGACCCCGGCTGGACGCCGTACTCGACGGGTTGGCCGGGGCGGTGGCCGCCGGGCTGACCCCGGTGAAAATCAACTCGGTGTTGATGCGCGGGGTCAACGACGGCGAGGCGCCCGAACTGCTCCGCTTCGCGCTGGCCCACGGCTATCAGCTCCGGTTCATCGAGCAGATGCCGCTGGACGCCCAGCACGGCTGGGACCGGTCGACGATGGTCACCGCCGAGGAGATCCTCGCCGCGCTGCGGGCCGAGTTCACCCTGTTGCCCGACCCGGCCGAGCGGGGCGGGACGCCGGCCGAGACGTGGCTGGTGGAAGGTTGGACGGACACCGCCGGCCGGCCGGCCCGGGTGGGTGTGATCGGCAGCGTGACCCGGCCGTTCTGCGGGGACTGCGACCGGACCCGGCTCACCGCCGACGGACAGGTCCGGAACTGCCTCTTCGCCACCGACGAGTCCGACCTACGGGCGGCACTGCGCGGCGGCGCCTCCGACGACGAACTCGCGCAGCGGTGGGGGGCGGCGATGTGGGGCAAGCGGGCCGGGCACGGCATCGACGACCCGACGTTCCTGCAACCGGCCCGGCCGATGTCGGCGATCGGCGGCTGACGATGACTACCGCACCCACCCTGGTCGTACGCTACTTCGCCGCCGCGCGGGCCGCTGCCGGCGTACCCGAGGAGACCGTGCCCGGCGTCGGCAGCCTCGACGCGCTCGCCGGTGCGCTGGCCGACCGGCACGGTGCCCGGCTGGCCACCGTGCTGACCATGGCGAGTTTCCTGGTCGACGGCGTGGCCTGGCACGACCGGCGGGCGCCGCTGCCGGCCGGCGCGACGGTCGACGTGCTGCCTCCGTTCGCGGGCGGCTGAGGCGCCCGTGCTGGCTCTGCTCGGTTTCGTCGGCACGTTGACCCTGGTCATCGGCCTGATCCATCTCTACCTGTGGAAGCGGCTGGTCCGGGACACCACCCGGCCCGGGCGCTGGCGGCGGGCCGGCGGGGTGGCCGTACTGGTGCTGGCCGTGCTCACCCCGGCGACCCTGGTCGGCACCCGGCAGGGCTACTACTGGCTGGCCTGGCCGGGCTACCTCTGGCTGGCCGTGATGTTCTACCTGCTCGTCCTGCTGGCCGTGCTGGAGATCCCGATGCTGGCCGCCCGGTTGGTCCTGCGCCGCCGCGGTGTCCGGGCGGCCACGCCCGCACCGGCCGGCGCCACCTCGCCCGCACCGTCGACCCCGGCCCCACCACCGACCCTGGACCTGCTGCCGACCGCGGGCGCGACGCCGGCCGGGGACGCCACGCCTGCTCCGGACGCGCCGCCGACCCCGGACGCACCGCCGGCCCTCGACGCGCCGCCGACCCCGGACGCGCCGCCGGAAGCCGGCCACGACCCGGGACGGCGGCTGCTGCTCGCCCGGGGCGCCGCCATCTTCGCCGGGCTCACCGCGGCCGGGATCGTCGGGTACGGCGTCCGCACCGCCCTCGGCCCGCCACAGGTCGACCGGGTGCGGATCCCGCTGGCCAAGCTCCCCCGGAGCATGGACGGGCTGCGGATCGCCACCGTCTCCGACATCCACATCGGACCGTTGACCGGCCGGGCGCACACCGAGCGGATCGTGTCGATCATCAACCGGCTCGACGCCGCCCTGGTGGCGGTGGTCGGTGACCTCGTCGACGGCACGGTCGGCGAACTCGGTCCCGCCGCCGCACCTTTGCGTGACCTGCGGTCCCGGTACGGCAACTTCTTCGTCACCGGCAACCACGAGTACTACTCCGGGGTCGAGGAGTGGGTGGTCGAGCTGGACCGGCTCGGGCTGCGGGTGTTACAGAACCGCCGCGCGGAGATCCTGGCCCGGGGCGGCGCCCTCGACCTCGCCGGAGTGAACGACCCGACCGGTGGGGAACTCGGTTCCGCCCAGGGTCCCGACTTCGAGGCGGCGCTCGGCGGCCGGGATCCGGGCCGGCCGGTGGTGCTGCTCGCGCACCAGCCGGTGAACGTGCACGAGGCGGCGAAGCACGGCGTCGACCTGCAACTCTCCGGGCACACCCACGGTGGCCAGATCGTGCCGTTCAATTTGCTGGTCGCGTTGCAGCAGCCGGTCGTCTCCGGGCACGCCACCGTCGACGGCACCCAGCTCTACGTCACAAACGGCGCTGGCTTCTGGGGTCCGCCGGTCCGGGTCGGCGCCCCGCCCCAGGTCACCCTGGTCGAACTCCGCTCGACAGCCTGACCGTCCGCGCCGCCGGAGAGGTCCCCAAGATTCTTGTTGAACCAGGGTTCGTGGCGGACCACGGTTCAACAAGAATCTTGCGCCGCCGTGGTTCGCGGCGGAGCGATCGGCCGAGAGGTGGTTTGGTGGGGCGGGAAATCACACTCCTGCGTGGCGGCACGCGACCGCGAAGCGGATCGTGACAGGATGCGGCGTGTCTCCGTTGCGCGCCGCACCCGCTGACGGCTCCCCCTCCGCCGCCGTGCCCTTCGTCGCCGACCTGCACATCCACTCGAAATACTCCCGCGCGTGCAGCCGTGACCTGACCATGCCGAACCTCGCCTGGTGGGCCCGGCGCAAGGGGATCAGCCTGCTCGGCACCGGTGACTTCACCCACCCCGCCTGGTACGAGCACCTGCGCGAGTCGCTGCACCCGGCCGAGCCGGGCCTCTACCGGCTCAGCCCGGAGGCGGAGCGGGACATCGCCCGCCGGCTGCCGCCCCGACTGGCCAGCGTCGCCGAGGCCAGCCCGATGCGGTACATGCTCAGCGTCGAGATCTCCACGATCTACAAGCGGGACGACCGGACCCGCAAGGTGCACCACCTGATCTACCTGCCCGATCTGGACGCGGTGGCCCGGTTCAACAGCACGCTCGGCCGGATCGGCAACATCGGCTCCGACGGCCGGCCGATCCTCGGCCTCGACTCCCGCGACCTGCTGGAAATCGTCCTGGAGGCGAGCCCGGACGGATATCTCGTCCCGGCGCACATCTGGACCCCGTGGTTCTCCGCGCTCGGCTCGAAGTCCGGCTTCGACGCGATCGCGGACTGCTACGCCGACCTCGCCGAGCACATCTTCGCGGTCGAGACCGGCCTCTCCTCCGACCCGGAGATGAACTGGCGGGTCTCCAGCCTGGACCGCTACCGGCTGGTCTCCAACTCGGACGCGCACTCGCCACCGGCGCTGGCCCGGGAGGCGACCCTCTTCGCCACCGACCTCGACTACTACGCGGTCCGGGCGGCACTGCGCACCGGGGACGGGCTGGCCGGCACCATCGAGTTCTTCCCCGAGGAGGGGAAGTACCACGCGGACGGGCACCGGCTCTGCGGGGTCAACTGGGAACCGCAGCGGACCCGGGAGGCGGGCGGGCGCTGCCCGGAGTGCGGCAAGCCGCTCACGGTCGGCGTACTGAGCCGGGTCGAGGATCTGGCCGACCGGCCGGACGGGCACCGGCCGGCGAACGCGCCCCGGGTGACCCACCTGATCCAGCTCGCCGAGATCCTCGGCGAGATCAACGGGGTCGGGCCGAAGTCGAAGACCGTGGAGGGGCAGCTCAACACCCTGGTCGCCGGCCTCGGTGCCGAGCTGGACATCCTCACCGTCAGCCCGGTCGACGAGATCCGCCGGGTCGGCGGGGAACCGCTCGCCGAGGCGATCACCCGACTCCGGCGCGGCCAGGTACGCCGGATCCCCGGCTACGACGGCGAGTACGGTGTGATCACCCTCTTCGAGCCCGGCGAACTGCCCGCCGGCTCGGGTGGCGGCGGTCGGGGTGGGACCGGTCGGGGTGGTGCCGCCGGGCAGGCGGAGACGCTCTTCGCGGACACGCTCTTCGACGTACCCGTGCCGCGACAGCGACCGCCCGCGGAGCCGAAGGCAGCGGCCAGGGCCGACGGTCCGGCGGAGCCGGCGCCGGCCGCCCCGACGGTGTCGCGGCGTCGCCCCCGGGCCGCCGCCGTGCCGGCCGAGCCGGCACCGCCGCTCGCGCCGTCGCCGTCGCCGCACGAGCCGTTCGAGCCGATGCTCGCCGGCATGGAGGAGGTCGGCACCGGGCTGCTGGACCGGCTGGACGCGATGCAGCGGGTCGCCGCCTCCGCCCCCGGCGGGCCGCTGCTGATCGTCGCCGGGCCGGGCACCGGCAAGACCCGGACCCTCACCCACCGGATCGCGTACCTCTGTGCCGAGCTGAACGTCTATCCGGAACACTGCCTGGCGATCACCTTCACCCGGCGGGCCGCCGAGGAGCTGCGGCACCGGCTGGACGGGCTGCTCGGGCCGGTCGCCGAGGACGTCACCGTCGGCACCTTCCACTCGCTCGGCCTGACCATCCTGCGGGAGAACGCCCGCGCCGCCGGACTGCCCGACGACTTCCGGATCGCCGACGACACCGAGCGGGCGACCGCGCGGGCCGAGGCCGGCGACGACGACGCCACGTACCTGAAACTGCTCCGCGCCGCCGACCTGGTGGACCTGGACGAGCTGGTCGGCCTGCCGGTGGCGCTGCTGCGCGACGACCCGGAGCTGGTCGAGCGGTACCGGGACCGGTGGCGGTGGATCTTCGTCGACGAGTACCAGGACGTGGACGCGACGCAGTACGAGCTGCTCCGGCTGCTCAGCCCGGCCGACGGCAACCTCTGCGCGATCGGCGACCCGGACCAGGCGATCTACGCGTTCCGGGGCGCCGACGTGACGTACTTCCTGCGCTTCTCGCAGGACTTCGTGGACGCCCGGCTGGTCCGGCTGACCCGCAACTACCGGTCGTCGGCGCCGATCCTGGCCGCCGCCGTGCAGGCGATCGCACCGTCCACCCTGGTCCGGGGCCGCCGGCTCGACCCGGCCCGGCTCGACCCGGAGGCACCGCTGGTCGGCCGCTATCCGGCGGCCTCCGTCGCGGACGAGGCCGATTTCGTGGTACGCACCGTCGACGAACTCGTCGGTGGGCTGTCGCACCGCTCCCTCGACTCCGGCCGGATCGACGGGCGCACCTCGAACGTCTCGTTCTCCGACATCGCGGTGCTGTACCGCACCGACGCGCAGGCGGCACCGATCCTGGACGCGCTCGTCCGGGCGAACATCCCGGTGCAGAAGCGCTCGCACAACCGGCTGCGGGACCGGCCCGGCGTCTCGGTGATCGCCCGCGAGCTGCGGCACGCCGACGGTCTCGGCGGCTCGGTCGCCGCCCGGGTGCGCCTGGCCGGGCAGGTACTCGCCGACCGGCACGCCACGCCCACCCTGGACGCCACCGGCGGGATCGGCCCGGACGACATCTGGACCGCCGCCGACCTGCTCACCCCGCTCGCCCGGCGCTGCGGCGACGACCTGGAGCTGTTCATCTCCCAGCTGGCCACCGGTGCCGAGGTGGACGCCCTCGACCCGCGCGCCGAGGCGGTCACCCTGCTCACCCTGCACGCCGCCAAGGGCCTGGAGTTCCCGGTGGTCTTCCTGCCCGGCTGCGAGGACGGGCTGCTGCCGCTGCGTTTCCCTGGCTCGACCCCGACCGACGACGAGGTGGCGGAGGAGCGGCGGCTCTTCTTCGTCGGGCTGACCCGGGCACAGGACCGGCTCTACCTCAGTCACGTCGGCCGGCGGCTGCGGCACGGCCAGGAGCGGGATTGCGTACCGTCGCCGTTCCTCGACGCGATCGATGCCGGGCTCTTCGAGCGGCTCGGCGACAGCGCTCCGCGCCGGCCGAGGGACCGCCAGCTCCGACTACTCTGACCAGCGTCAAGCGGTGAGGAGCACCGCGCCGAGGGTGCCGGTGAGCATTGCCGGGCCGTGCGGCAGGTGGTCGTGCCGGCCGATCCGGCCCAGCCGGAGCAGCACGGCGGCGTAGCCGCTGGCCAGCAGCAGGCCGGCCAGTGCACCGGTCAGGGTGGTGCTCCAGCCGTACCAGCCGGTGGCGAAGCCGAGTCCGAGTGCGAGCTTGGCGTCGCCGGGGCCCAGCCCGGCGGGCGAGAGCAGGACCAGCCCGGCGTACCCCACGGCCAGCGCCAGTGCGCAGGCCGCCGCCACCGCGTACCGGGCGAACTGGTCGGAGGTGGCCGACGCCGCCCCGAGCAGCCCGGCGAGACCGGCCGCGGCGGGCAGGGTCAGCCGGTCGGGGAGTCGTCGCACCGCCACGTCGACGAAGCCGAGCACGATTCCGAAGCCGGCGAGCCACAGGTAGCCGAGCAGCGGAAGTACGCCGTCGACCCGGGCGGCGAGTGCGGCGAACACGACGGCGCCGACGGCCGCGACCAGCCCGGCGCGCGGGCCGGCGGAAGAGGTGCACCGGAGAACCTGCCGGCGCAGCAGCGGCCCGAGCAGTACTCCGAGGAGCCCGGCCGCCGCCACGACCGTCAGTGAGTTTGGCGCGCTTCCGGGAGGTGGGGTCATCGACGGTCACGCTACGGTGACCACAGCGGGCCGCTCCCCGGTGGGGGTGAGCCTCTTCCCGATCCGTACCAGGAGGACAGTCGATGGCCAACTACGGACCGCTCGGCGGGCCGTACCCCGGCCCGCCGGCACAGCCGTGGAACGATCCGAACCGGCCGGCCTCCGACGAGTACGGCCAGCCGGTCGACCCCTGGGGCGACCATGACCAGGCGGGCGCTGCCGGCTACCCGGGCGGACTTGGGCCGCACACCCGGCCGGCCGACGGCTGGACGGCATCCGACGCCGATCCGGTGTGGGCGACCCCCACTCCGGACCCGTCCTGGTCCACCTCGGCACCGGACCCGATGCCGAAGGGCCGCGGCAACCGGGCGTTCGTGGCCGTGCTGATCGGCCTGGCCGTGCTGGTCTTCGGCGGCGCGGCGGTCGGGATCTACCTGTTCGGCCGCGAGCAGGTGGAGCCGGACGCGCAACTGCCGACCAGCGAGCAGACCGAGGCGCCGGACGACACGGCCAGCGCCCCGGCCGGGCCGGCACCGACGACCGCCCCGGTCGAGCAGGTCGAGCCCTCCACCGACGCGCGGTTCGTCAAGGTCGGTCAGTGCGTCCGGAACGAGGGGACGGAGGCGGTGCCGCAGTTGGCGGTCACGAACTGCGCGCCGCAGACCTACGAGGTGCTGGCCCGCTACAACGGTGTCACCACCGGCGCGACGGATGCCAAGGCCAAGTGCGCCGAGGTGCGGAACTACACGAACTTCTACTTCTTCAACAGCGAACTGGACGAGCTGGACTTCGTCCTCTGCCTGCGGCGGCGCTGACCGTCACCCGCACACCGGCAGGACCGGCTCGGTAGGCAAAACTAGGGCTGTCTAGCGTCCACGCTAGACAGCCCTAGTTTCCGCTCGACGGCATCGGACGGCCCGGCCCGGCCACGGTCCGGCGCGACACGAATACCCCGCTCTACGGATGTCTAGCGTCGCGGCTAGACGGCCCGATAGCGTGCGATACGTGGATCCGGTCCGCAACCCGTACGCGCCGGGCGCCGGCCAGCGCCCGCCCGAACTCGCCGGGCGGGACCGCGAGCTCGAGGTCTTCGACATCGTGCTGGAACGGATCGCCCGCGGTCGCCCGGAACGCAGCCTGGTCCTCACCGGCCTGCGCGGGGTCGGCAAGACCGTCCTACTCAACACGCTCCGGTCCCAGGCGATCACCCGACTCTGGGGCACCGGGAAGATCGAGGCCCGCCCGGACCAGTCGATCCGCCGCCCGGTCGCCGCCGCCCTGCACATGGCGATCCGGGAGCTGGCACCCCGGCACCGGGCACCGGACCGGATCGACGACTTCCTCGGCGTACTCAAGGCGTTCGCGCTGCGCTCGGCGCCGACCGGTGCGGGCCGGGGTGCCGGGGCGACCCGGCTGCGGGACCGCTGGCAACCCGGCATCGACGTACCGGCGGCGAGTGGGCGGGCGGACTCCGGCGACATCGAGATCGACCTCGTCGAACTCTTCACCGACGCGGCCGAGGTCGCCGCCGACGTCGGCACCGGTGTCGCGGTCTTCCTCGACGAGATGCAGGACCTCGGCCCCGAGGACGTCTCCGGGCTCTGCGCGGCCTGCCACGAGCTGTCCCAGCTCGGCGCGCCACTGATCGTGGTCGGCGCCGGGCTGCCGCACCTGCCGGCCGTACTCTCCGCCGCCAAGTCGTACTCGGAGCGGCTCTTCCGTTACCAGCGCATCGACCGGCTGGACCGGATCGCCGCCGACCAGGCGCTCTGCGCCCCGGCCGCCCGGGAGCAGGTCGAGTACGAGCCGAAGGCCCTCGACCTGCTCTACGAGAAGTCCGGCGGCTACCCGTACTTCGTCCAGGCGTACGGGAAGGCGACCTGGGACTCCGCGCCCCGGTCCCCGGTGACCGCCGCCGACGTCCGGGTCGCCGCGCCGGAGGCCGAAACCGAGTTGGCGGTCGGGTTCTTCGGCTCCCGGTTCGAGCGGGCGACTCCGGCGGAACGGGAGTACATGCGGGCGATGGCGACGCTCTCGCTCGTCGAGGCGCCCGAGGGGGCGGACGGCACCGGCGGCGACAGCACCGACGACGGAACGGGCGGCGGAACGGGCGGCGGCAGCGGACTCCGGGACGACATGGACGCGGCCGTCTCCACCGCCGAGATCGCCCGCTCGCTCGGGCGCAAGCCGGCCAGCCTCTCGCCGGCCCGGGACGCCCTGATCAAGAAGGGGCTGATCTACTCCGGCGAGCGCGGCACGGTGGCCTTCACCGTCCCGCACTTCGGCCGGTACCTGCGAACCCAGCCGGCCTGACCGGCACCGCCGCCGCGCAGCCGGCCCGGCCGGCGCCGGCACCACCGGCGGCGGCATGGGCCGGCGCCGCGGGCGGCCCGGCCGCTCGTCACAGCTGGGACCAGGGCGCCGGGAAGGTCACCTCGCCGGCCCGCACCGGATCGTCGGAGCCGTCCACCGAGGGCAGCACCAGTGCCTGCCACGGATCGCCAAGCCCCGACCACGGGCTCGTCAACCCGAACCGGGCCGCCGGGGCGAACCCGAAGCGGCGGTAGTAGGCGGGGTTGCCGAGCACCACGACCAGGCGCTCGCCGAGTTCGGCGGCGGCGTCCAGGGCGGCGCGGACGACGTCCTGTCCGTAGCCGCGACGCTGTCGCCCGGGACGCACCGCCACCGGGCCGAGCGCCAGCGCCGGTACCGCACCCGGCCAGACCTCGACCCGGCTGAGCAGGGCGTAGCCGACCAGTTCGCCGTCGACCTCGGCCACCATGGACAGCTCGGGCAACCAGGCGTCGCTGCCCCGCAGCGCCTCGACGAGGCGTACCTCCACGGGCAGCCGGTGGTCCGGGCTGGCGAACGCCTCGGCCACCAGTTGACGGATCGCCACGGCGTCGGCGGGGCCCTCTGCGCGGAGACGCACGGTCGTCACAGCTCGCGACGGTACCGCGACAGCGTCGTCCAGTCTCCCACTTCGACGGGTGAAAGACGGTGGGAACGGGTAAGACTTGACCCATGAAACCCGTACGCACCGTGGCCCGCACCCTGTTGAGCACGATCTTCGTGGTCAACGGCGCCCGCGCCGTGGCCAATCCCGAACTGCACGTGGACCGGGCGAAGCGGGTGACGGGCAAGGTCACCCCGCTGTTGCAGGGCGTCCACGAGGGAATTCCGACCGATCCGACGAGTCTGGTCCGGGCCCACGGCGCCGCCCAGCTCCTCGGCGGACTGCTGCTGGCGACCGGGCACTTCACCCGGCCGGCCGCGGCGCTGCTGGCCGGCACGCTGGTGCCGACCACGCTGGCCGGGCACCCGTTCTGGGAGCACGAGGATCCGGCGGAACGGCGGTTGCACCAGATCCACTTCATGAAGAACCTCGGGCTGATGGGTGGCCTGCTGCTCGCGGCCGCCGACACGCAGGGCCGGCCCAGCCTCGGCTGGCGGACCAGTCACGCGGTGCACGGCGGCCGTCGACGGGTACGCCGGGCGGTCCGGTCCGCCCGTCGCGACGCACGGATCGCCGTACGTTCCGCGGCGGCAGCCCGTAAGCTTCCGGGCTGAGCAGCCGACCAGCAGCCGACCGGCCCACGGCTGACGGTGGGGTTCACCGATCCGGCCACGGTCCATGCCGGACATATGCTAGTTTCACCTCACCGAGCGGCTGTGAATCACCTGAACCGCACTCCCTGCGTTAACGCGGTGGAAATGTCGCGAACCAGTGTGGGATCGGACACGGTCGCATAACGCAGGAGGCACTCGAGTGAGACGCCGTTCTAGGCTCCTTGGAGGACCTGGACGGAAGACCGACATCGGTACGGGGGTGGCCACGCCATGCCGGCGACCGTCGAAAGACGGCTAGGCCGCCTCGCCTCAGCCCGCCGCTTTGCTCGTGGAATCGACCGTCGAGCAGTCGTACGGATCGGCATAGTCGCCGTCGTCTGCTACGCCGCCTGGCTCGCCATCGGCACCTTCGGACGGCCGTACAACTTCTTCGACATGAAGATCTACCACGGTGCGGTGGTCTGGTGGGCGGGCGGACACGAGCTCTACGACTTCATCGCGCCCAGGACCACCCTCGGCTTCACCTACCCGCCCTTCGCCGGCCTGGTCATGCTGCCGATGGCGAGCATCCCGCTCGGCCTGGCCGGCTGGGTCAACATCGTGGCCAGCGTCGCGACCCTGGCGGTCGTACTCGCCGCGCTGCTCAAACCGATCACCGACCGGCTCGGCTGGTCGCTCTGGTTCACCCTCGGTCTCGCCGTGCCGATGGCGGTCGCCATCGAGCCGGCCCGGGAGACGCTCGGCTACGGTCAGGTCAACCTGCTGCTGTTCGGCCTCGTCCTGGCCGACCTGGTGGCGTTGCGCTGGCGGGCCCGGCGCGGCAGCCGGGTCGGCGCCGGTGACGGCCCGCTGCGCCGGCTCTTCTTCAGCGGCGTCTGGGCCGGGGTCGGGATCGGCCTGGCCAGCTCCATCAAGCTCACCCCCGCGCTCTTCATCGTCTACCTGCTGATCACCCGGCAGTGGCGGGCCGCGATGACCGCGGTGGGCACCGCGATCGCGGTTACCGTCGGCACCTTCGCGATCGCCGGCCGCGAGTCGACCACCTACTTCATGTCGGTGCTCTGGCAGACCGAGCGGGTGGGCGCCGCCGACATGACGCCGAACCAGTCGCTGGCCGGGGTGCTCGCCCGGCTGTACGACTCGATCGAGACCCCCACCCTGCTCTGGCTCGCGTTCGCGATGCTGCTGCTGGCGCTCGGGCTCTCCCGCGCCTCGCACTCGCACGCCGACGGCGACGAGCTGACCGCCTTCACCCTGGTCGGGCTCACCACCAACGTGATCAGCCCGATCTCCTGGTCGCACCACCTGGTCTGGGTCATCCCGGCGATCCTGGTCCTGGCCGACGCGGCGAGCCGACGCCGGACGGCCAGCCGGGGGCCACGGCACCCGCTGTCGAGTCCCGGCGCGGGCCCGGCCGCGATGACCGGGCTGCGTGCCCCGATCTGGTTCCCGACCCTGACCGGCCTGCGGCACGGCGGGGCGGCGATCGGGCTCTACCTGCTCTTCCTGATCTCGCCAATCTGGCCGTACGAGCACCAGCTGCCGGAGGTGTCGCACTACCAGGACGGCTTCTTCGGTGCCCTGATGGAGAACTCGCTGGCCCTGGCGATCATCCTGCTGGTCGCCGCGCTGCCGTGGCGGCCCGGTGCCGAGCCGGCGTTCTACGCCGAACACGCCCGGTTCGACCGCTCCCGGTCCGACCGCCGGCTCGCCAACCAGCGCTAGCCGACCCGGCCGCACCGGTCAGGGGCAGTTCACCCACTCCTCGGTGCCGTCGGCGAAGAGCTGCCGCTTCCATACCGGCAACCGGGCCTTGACCTCGTCGACCAGCCGGGCGCAGGCCGCGAAGGCCGCCGCCCGGTGCGCCGTGCTCACCGCCGCGACCAGGGCCACGTCGCCGATCTCCAGCGGCCCGATCCGGTGCGAGACCGCCACCGCGTGCACGTCCGGATCGGCCGCGATCTCGGCGGCCACCTCCCGGAGCACGTCGGCGGCGCTCGGGTGGCCCTCGTACTCCAGCCGGAGCACCGACCGGCCGTGGTCGTGGTCGCGTACCACGCCCTGGAACGAGACCACCGCCCCGGCGGCGTCGGCGGCGACCAGGGACTCGTGGACGGCCACGTCCAGCGGGTCGGTGCCGACAGCGGTGTGCACCCGGGCGCCGGACGGCACGGGCACGGCTCCGGGGTCGACGGCGTGCTCGCTACGTACGCTCATCTCACACTCCTCGCTGGGGACGCTCGCCGGGCAGCAGTGGCAACGGTACGACCGGCACCCGGTCACCCGGCTCACCCTTGCCGCCGGGGGCGATGACGGCGAACCCGGCCGCCCCGGCCAGGCCGCGCAGCATCGCCGAGCCGACGTGCCGGACCGGAGTGGCGAGGTCGCCGGCCGGGTCGACCCGGACCAGCGCCAGGTGGGTGTGGTCGCCACGTCCGGGCACCGGCTCGGCCAGCGTCACCCGGGGCAGCTCCGGCAGCACCCGGCCGCGCAGCCCGGCCAGCAGCGGCGCGACCAGGGAGACGATCGCGACGATCGCCGACTGTGGGTTGCCGGGCAGCCCGGCGACGAACCGGACCCGGCCGTCCGGCCCGGTCACCCGGGCGACGAGCATCGGGAAACCCGGGCGTACGGCCACGGTGTTTACCACGTACTCCGCGCCGAGTTCGCGCAGTGCCGGATGCAGGTGGTCGACCGGGCCGTGCATGGTGCCGCCGGTGGTGCAGACCAGGTCGGCGGTGCGCAACCCCTGGCGGAGCGCCTCGACGTGCGCCTCCAGGGTGTCGGCCACCGGCCCGACGACGTCGTCCGGGCCGATGGTGCAGCCGTACCGGCGCAGCCAGCCGGGGACGGCCGGGCCGAGCGAGTCGCGTACCCGGCCGGCGCCGGGACGACCGGCGGTGAGCAGCTCGTCACCGAAGATGATCAGGGCGGCCCGGGGCGCCCGGCGGACCCGGAGCGTGTCGTAGCCGCACGAGGCGGCCAGCCCGACCACGCCGGGGTCGACCGGGGTACCGGCCGGCAGCAGCTCCTCCCCGGCGTGCGCCTCCTCGCCCGGAGCCCGCCACTCCGGCGTCGAGCGGAGCGTGCCGGTGACCAGCCCGTCGGCCGTCCGCGTCGACTCCTCGACCCGGAGCACTCCGGTCGCACCGTCCGGCAGCATCGCGCCGGTGGCGATCTCGACGGCGGTGCCGTCCTCGACCAGCGGTGCCGGGGTGCTGCCGGCGAGGACCCGTCCGACGACCCGCCACAGCCCGCTGCCACGCACCGCCCAGCCGTCCACGCTCGACGTGGGAAACGCCGGCAGGTCGGTGAGGGTGGTCAGCGGCTCGGCGAGGGTCTGGCCGTCGGCCTCGGCGACCGGCAACTCGACCGGCTCCGGTGCGGCGGCGACGCCGGCCTCGTACACCCGGGACCGGGCCTGCGCCCAGCCCAGCGTCGGCGGCACGGTCGACGGGTCGCTCGCGACGGCGGTCTCGGCAGTCATGACGCCCCGTCCGTCGCGCGTCCCGGGGCCTGCTGCCCGCTCCTCACGTTCACCGTCCGAGCCTATCCTCGCGGTACGACCACCCGCCGACGAGTTCAGTCGGTACGCGGATGGTCGCCGCCCCGGAGCTGGTCGACCGCGTGCCCGAGGATCGGCCCGAGTACGGCGAGCCCGTCCCTGGCGCCGCCGGTCGAACCCGGCAGGTTCACCACGAGCGTCCGGCCGAGCACGCCGGCCAGGCCACGGGAGAGCGCGGCCGTCGGCACCTTGTCCCGGCTGTGTGCCCGGATCGCCTCGGCGATGCCCGGGATCTCGTAGTCGAGCAGTTCCCGGGTCACGTCGGGGGTCCGGTCGGTCGGGTTGACGCCGGTGCCGCCACTTGTCAGCACCACGTCGACGCCCTCGGCCGCCGCACGGCGCAACTCGACGCCGACCGGATCACCGTCGCGCACCACCACCGGCTGGTCGACCTGGCAGCCGAGCTTCGTCAGGCCCTCGACCAGCAGCGGGCCACTGGTATCGGCGTAGACGCCGGTGGCGGCGCGGTTGGAGGCGACGACCACCCTCGCCCGGATCACGGCCGGTCCGCCGGTCGATTCCAGTCGCCGGTCTTGCCGCCTTCCTTGCGCAGCACGCGTACCCCCTCGATGCTGGCGGCCGGGTCGACGGCCTTGACCATGTCGATCAGCGCCAGCCCGGCGGTGGCCACGGCGGTCAGCGCCTCCATCTCGACGCCGGTCCGGTCGGCGGTCCGGACCGTCGCGGTGATCTCGACCGTGTCGTCGCCGGGCTCCAGGTCGACGGTGACCCCGTGCAACGCGATCGGATGGCAGAGCGGGATCAGGTCCGGGGTGCGTTTCGCACCCATGATCCCGGCGAGCCGACCGACGGCCAGCGCGTCACCCTTCGGCAGCCCGTCCCGGCGCAGCAACTCGACAACCTCGGTCGTGGTCCGCAGCCGGCCGGCCGCGACAGCCCGGCGCACCGAGACCGGCTTGGCGGAGACGTCGACCATCCGGGCCGCCCCGGCGGCGTCGACGTGGGTGAGGTGTGCGGGGTCGGTCTGCTCCGGCTGCGCGCGCTCGCCGTGCTCGAGCTGCGCGGGGTCGGTCTGCTCGAGCTGCGCGGGGTCGGTCACGTCCGCGAGCCTACCGGCCGGGCCGTCGTCGCTTGCCCGCGTCCGCGGACGGGCCGTGCGACCGTCCTGTCCGGATTCGCCACGGCACCGGGTCAGCTCTCTTCGGAGCGGACCACCTCTTCCTCTCCTTGGCCGACGGGCTACCTCTGCCGCCGCTGACGCCACCAGCTCGTCGATGCCAGCACGCCGATCACCACCACGATGCTGCTCGACGTGAAGGGGAACGGAACCGCAAGGCTCCGTAGGGCCAGTCCGCCGCCGACCACGGCGGCGCAGGACAGGATCGCGACGGTCGCGAACAACACCCAGGGACGCCACCCGCTGCTCGTCGACGGCGACCGGGGAGGGACGTTCCGGTCGCTGCGCATCGCACCCACCAGCAGCGCTGACGCAACCGCGAGCAGAAGCAGCGCGTACCAGCGTTGAGCTGCGGCCGGTACATCCCACCTCGCCCACACCAGCACGAAGAACAGGCTCCAGACCGCCAGCCACCGACGCGACGGCCGGACAGGCGGGTCGCCCGGTCCTGACGGTCGGCCAGCCTCGGCAGGCTCTCGCGCCGCCCGGGACGGGACTGGATCGGTCATCAGCTGCTCCGCGAGGTGACGGCCCTGGTCACGCAATCCGAGGGTACGTCAGTTCGAGCGGCAGGGTCCGGTTCGTCTTCTGACATCTGTCGGGCGGTTCGGGCGAGGGAGCGATCCCCATTCTGAACTCTGTCGCGAGGTGCCACACGACAGCCGTACCCGCTCCCTCACCCTCACCCGCCGCGGTGATCGGGGGGCGATCACCGTCAGCCGGTCCCCGCGCCGTTTGTCCGTCTTCCGGACAACCCCCGTGGCCGACGCGGAAGAAACTATCCGTGCCGACGATACGTCCTCGATACGTCCTCGATACGCCGTGTCTGGACTCGGCGAAAGCCCACCGACCTTCGGCGAGTACGCGCCGCTGGCACTACCGGAACTCGACACGCCTAATCCTCGACCAGCTGCGCCAGCTGGCACTCAACCTCGAAGCGCTCCGGCACGCCCATACTTCTGAATATCATCAACGCCCGCTCGCAATGGCGGCGCGCCTCGGCCGGATCGCACGATCCAAGATGGTCAGCTATGGCGGCCAAGGCTCGCCCCTGCTCGTAGGCGTAGCTCGCTCGTGTCGCCAGCGCCAGCGCGTCGCGATGGTATTGCAGTGCCTCTGCCTGCCTACCCAGCTCCGCGAGCGTCAGCCCGATACCGTTGAGCGCCGCAGCCTGGGCGAGCAGCTCACCTCGACGCGCGGCGGCGGCGAATGCGAGTTCGTGGTGCCGCCGAGCCTCCTGCAGCTGGCCCAGCTTCCGGTGGGCCGTGCCGAGGTTGTCGAGCGCAAACGGGAGCCCGAACGAATCACCCGCTCTGTCCTTGAGACGGAGAGCCGCTCGCAGGTACCGGATTGCGACATCATGCTGACCGAGGCGCAGCCTGACTGCTCCGATGTTGGTGAGTGCCACCGCGACGTTGAACTGGTCTCGGGCGATCCGGCTGGCACACAGGTGCAGCCTGTGCACCTCAAGGGCCTCGGCGTACCGCCCCAGGAGCATCAACGGCAAGCCGTAGCTCGGTAGGGCGGACAGGACGTCGATCGCCCATCGTCTGCGCTCGTTGAATGACTGCCGGTGGATTGCCACCGATTCATTCAGCCTACCTAGTTGGCAGTACACAATCGCCAAGCTCGTTCTACTTACGCAAACACCCCGACGGTCGTCGACGGACTTCCGTACCTGGATCGCCCGTTCCAGGTCACGTAGTGCCCGCTGCGGTTGGCCGCTCTGCAGCCACGCATATGCCCGATAATTGTGGATCGTGGCGATCGCCGCAGAATTGCCCAGTCGGATGGCCGCCTCCAGTGCGTGGCGGTGGGTCTCCAGGATTTCGTCGTTGTATCCCTGGATGAAATAGAATCTCCAAATCACCCGAGCCAAGCGCCACACCTCGTTCAGATGTCCGTCCTCGGCCGCGACGCGGACAAGGCGTCGCAGGGTGTCCCGCTCCTCTTCAAGCCATTCAGGGCCGACGGAACCGTCGGAGATGACCAGATCTGGACGCAGCGGCCGATCCAGTCCTAACTGGTCCGTCAACTCGACGGGTTCGATTGCACGGGTGGCGACAAGAGCAAGATGAAGATAATAGTCGAGTATTCGGCGGGTTACCGATCGCCGTTCGGCGGATTCGAGCGCGGATGTGACCAACTGTTCGGCGTACCCACGCAACAGGTCGTGCAGCCGGAACCGGCCTGCGCGGAGTTCCTCGACAAGATGACGGTCGACGAGTTCGTCGAGGACAAGTTCGGACTGCTCCAGTGACATGTCAGCCAACGCGGCGACCAGACCCAACCCGAAGTGTTCGCCGGGATGTAGTCCGAGGAGCCGGAACACTCGCTGTGTCCGCTCCGCAAGAGGTTCGTAAGACAGCGCGAAGACGGCGGCGACGGTTCGGTCCTCCGCAGAGAGTTCTCCGAGTACGTGACCACTGTGCTCGAGACGCTGGGCCAGGTCTGCCACCCGCCAGCCGGGCCGGTGCGCAAGCCGGGCCCCTGCCAGCCGGATCGCCAGCGGAAGGTGGCCGCATCGACGTACCACCGTTGTAGCGGCCTTGAGTTCGGCACGAATCCGACCCGGCCCGGCAACCGTCGCCAGCAGTTCGATGGCATCGTCCTCGCGCAGGACTCCCAACGATTCGGGTGGGATGCCGTCACTGGCCAGCAGCCTGCGACGGCTCGTCACCAGTACCAGCGCACCGGGCGCGGACGGCAGCAACGGTTCGATCTGGTCCCTGCTGCCGGCGTTGTCCAGGACCACGACAGTCCGTCGGCCGCCGAGTTCCGCCCGCCACAAGGCGACTCGATGGTCGAACTCGGGTGGGATCCGGCTCGCCGGTACGCCGAGTTGCCGTAGCAGTGTCACCACCGCATCGGCCGGATCGACCGGCCTGGCCGCGCTGTGCCCGTGCAGATCGATGAAGAGCTGCGCATCCGGGTACCGGTCACTGAGTGCGGCGGCTACGTGTACTGCGAGGGCAGTCTTCCCGATGCCCGCCATCCCATCGATAACCTGGATCACGGGTGCCGCTGGGTCCGCTCGTCGCACCGCCTCAACCATCCGCTGGACGGTCTCGGTCCGGCCGATGAGAGCAAGAACGGGCCGAGGCAACCAGCGAGTCGGTAGTACCTGCTCAGCACCGCGCCGAGGCGCCGGAGAAAGGCCAGGTTTGGCTGGCCCGGCCAGGACAGGCAGGGTTTCCTGCCGCAGGCCGGCTGTCGGAAGATCCCGATTCGCGACCGCCGAGGCGGGGGCCGTGTCCGGCCACAGCTCGTCGACCAGCTCCTCCAGGGTCACCAGCCGCCCCGGACGCGTCGCCAACATCGCCAACACCGCATGCTGCTTCGGCGGGCCGAGGGGCAGCGACTCTCCGTCGACGTGGACCTGTAACGGCCCGAGAAGCCGAACCTCGATCATCTACGACCCCAAGGCGTACAAAAAGGACGAGCCGAACAGGTGACCCCCCGCAGTGCATCGACGGACACACAGATACATTCACCGGCGTCATTCGATGTCCGCCGGTGACGTCACACGTAGTTCGACACAACGAGACAACCTTCTGGGAGCGTCGGCGGACCGCGCGGGACCGGAACCCAGGGTCAGCAGATCGACACGAAGCGAGTTCTACCAGGTCACCTGATGGAGGCACAGCAAGTCTCGGTCGACACTCGATGCCAGTCGGGTCGAGTGCATGCCCCGTCGATCCCTACCAGACCACCATCCCTGACGACGGAGTCACTGATTCCGGGCGAGGCTCAAGCCAACCCTGGCGGGTACTTCTGGAAAGTGGGCGGCTCAGCCCCACCACGAAGGCCCCGAACTGGCGCTCTGAGTTTCCAGGATATGGACAGAGCGTGACGAATCAGGCGCTAGTTGACTAATACTGATTATAGCGACATTTATTGTCGCTAACCGTCTGCTTCTGCCCCTAAGCTTCAACCATCGATCGAGAGCAACAAGCGACGGGGACTATTCGAACAATTTGGTTGCTCACGGACACCCCCACGTGAAGGGAGCAGGGCCGATGCGTTCCAACGACTGGTACTAGGAGATAGGACCCGTCACACAGCGCACGTCAGGTTGCTACCGTTACTGACCACCAGGGTTCGGTGACGTTGAGGAACCGATGTGAGCCAGGGACAGCGCCTCGACAACGAGACCGATCAGCGGCTAGTGCCGCTCCTCGGTCTCGTCGCTGTTTTCGCAGCGGTCGCGACAGTGTGGTCCGTGTTGCGGAATCCCCAGCCACCCCGATCCACCAGCGACCTCGTGATGGCGCTGGCGCTCGTCGTTATGATCACGGTAAGTGCGAACGTGCGGGCACCGATCCGCATCCGCTCCACCACACACGCCATTACCTGGAACGACACCGCGATCGTGATCGGTGTGGCCGTCGCGCCAACGTCCTGGGTGGTGCTCTGCACCGGAATCAGCCTCGTAATCTCAAGCCGGATCCATCGTTCATCTTTGGTTAAGACGATATTCAACGTCAGTAAGAACATGCTGGTGGCCGCCGCAGCCGGCACCACGCTGTCACTCATCGACTGGGTATGGACGCCCACCACTTTGCATCACATGATCGCCCCAGTGGCCCTGGCGTACGCCGTCGCCGCACTCGTCGACGAGATCGTCGCGATGCCCGTCCTCGCGCTGGCAGCCCGTCGGAAGATCCTCCGGCAGTTCACCTCCAACTGGGACCTCAGACTCATCGGCTACGGCGTGCGATTCGTCGTGACAGTCCTGACCCTGATCCTCCTCCAGGTCCAGACCTGGCTGCTGGTGGCGGTGCCGCCGCTGGCGCTCAGCCTGCACCTGGCGTACTCGACGCGGGTGCGGGCGCGGGCCGAACGGCAGGCATGGCAGGACCTGGCGCACACCACGGACGCGCTCAACGTGGTGGACATCAACGCCGTACTGCACACGGCTGTCGCCCAGGCCGCCAACCTCTTCTCCGCCGACGAGGTCGAGGTGGAGTTGCGGGCGACCGGGCGTACCGTGCGGGGCAACAGCGAGGCTGTCACGTACGACGGGCTCACCGCGGAGCCCTCCACGGTCAACGGATCAGTCGTACCGATCGAGATGAAGGGGTACGACGGCAGCCACATCGGAATGCTGCGGCTGCGGTTCCGGGGGCCGGTGAAGCTGTCGGAGCGGGAGCAGTACACCCTGCGTACCTTCGCCTCGGCGCTCTGCACGGCGGTCCGCAACGCCTCCGCGTACGCCGAGTTGAACCGGGTGGCCGAGGAGCACGCGCACGCCGCCGCGCACGACGCGCTGACCGGCCTGGCCAACCGGCGGCACCTGCTCGACCGGGGCGCCGAACAGCTCGGACAGCGTCGCTCCGAGGGAGTCGTCGCGCTGCTGCTGATCGACCTCAACCACTTCAAGGAGGTCAACGACACCCTCGGGCACGCGGCCGGCGACCGGGTACTCATCCAGGTGGCCGAGCGGCTGCGCACTGCCGTACACGGCGAGGACCTGGTCGCCCGGCTCGGCGGCGACGAATTCGCGGTGCTCTTCCACGGCCTGCCCGCGCCGGCGGTCGCCGCGCACCGGGCCGAGGCGCTGCTCAGCGCGCTGCACGAGCCGATCGAGCTGGACGGGATGCGGATCAGTGTCGAGGCCAGCGGCGGCATCGCGGTCGCCCCCGGCAGCGGCGGGATGACCGAACTGCTGCGCCGCGCCGACGTGGCGATGTACCAGGCGAAGCGGGCCGGACGGCGGATCGCCACCTACGCCCCGGCCCGGGACACCGCCGACCTCGGCCGGCTCTCGCTCGGCGGGGACCTGCCCCGGGCCGTCGCCGACCAGGAGTTCACCGTCAACTTCCAGCCGATCGTCGACCTCGGCAGCGGTGAGGTGGTCGCGGCCGAGGCGCTGGCCCGGTGGCGGCATCCCGCCCGGGGCACCATCGACCCGCTGCGGTTCCTGGAGACGGTGGAGCGGTCCGGGCTGCTGCCAGCGTTCGCCGAAGCCGTACTCGACCAGTCGCTGATCGCCGTCAACACGTGGCGGGAGGCCGGATTCGACCTGCCGGTGGCGGTGAACGTCTCGCCGCGCAGCCTGCTGGACGCCCGGTTCCCCAGCTCGGTACTGGCCCGGCTGCGTGCGCACGACCTGCCGCCGGACCGGCTGGTGCTGGAGCTGACCGAGACGTTGACGCTCAGTCAGCTCGAGGTGGTCGACCAGGTTCTCGGGCAGCTCCGGGACGCCGGCATCCAACTCGCCCTGGACGACTTCGGCACCGGGTACTCGTCGCTGTCGGTGCTGTCCCGGATTCCGGTACACGAATTGAAGATCGACCGGGGGTTCGTCACCGCGATGGAGACCTCGGCCGAGGCCGCCGCCGTGATCCGGTCCACGGTCGACCTGGGCCGCAGTCTCAACCTGAGCGTGGTGGCCGAGGGCGTGGAGAGCGAGCCGCAGCGGCGCGCGCTCTGGGAGCTGGGCTGCGTCGCCGGGCAGGGGCACCTCTTCGCCCGGCCGATGCCGGCCGCCCGGCTGCTCGCCGCCCTGCACCAGGGGGCCGGCGGTCGTCCCGGCACGCTGGCTCCCGCCCTGCACGACCAGGGCGCCGTGGTCCGGCTCTCGCCCGGCCGCCGCCCTGGCCCGCGCCGCGCCGAACGCCTGCCGCACCTGCCGGCGTAACCCACGGCGTGCGGATCGGCGAGTCTGCCAGACTTGCCCGCGTGAGTGGCACGGACGAACGGGACAGTTCCGCGGCGACCCGGGCAACGGCAGGCCGGAGATACTGGCGTCGGGCCGACCGGGCCGCCGGTGGCCTCGCCGCCGACCTGGTGCTCTATCTCCTCTCCACCGGCTTCGCCGCGCTCACCGCGGCCACCTCCACCCTGCTGCCGCACCGTGCCTGGGGCAGCGTCGCCGCGTTCGGCTACCTCGCCGCCACCGTCCTGGTGCTCGGACAGCTGCTCGTCCGGCGCCACCGGCCCGGCTCGCGGCTCACCGGAACCGCCGCCCGGGGCGGGACGACCGTCCTCACCTGGGCTGCCACCGCGCTGCTGCCGCTCGTCTGGCAGGCAGTCGAGCGGGTCGGCGGACGGCTCGACCGTGCCCAGGAGGAGGTGGTGGTGGTCGAGAACTCCGGCGTCCGGCTGGTCGAGCACGGCACGCCGTACCTCACCCGGGACGCCATCGCGGCGCTGCCCGGGGGCGAGCAACTTCTCGGCTACACCCCGTACCAGCCGGGCATGGCCCTCTTCGGGCTGCCCCGCGCCCTCGCCGGGACCGCCTGGTGGACGGACGCCCGGATCTGGTTCGCCGTGGCCACCGCGGTCGCGCTCGGCCTGGCGGTGCTGCTGCTGCGCCGCCCGGCAGGTCCGACGCCCGCCCACCGCGACTCGGGCCCGGCGCCCGCCCACCGCGACTCGGGCCCGGCACCGGCGTGCGGCAACCACGACAACGACAACGACAACGGCGGCGGCGGCCACGACAGCTACCACGAGAGCAGCAGCGACAGCGACCGTCGCGCGGTGTCGGCGATCCGGGACGCGGCGCTGGTCCGGGACGCGGCACTGGTCCGGGCGGTACAGCTCGCGACGGTACTGCCGGTCTGCGCGCTGACCCTGGCCACCGGCGGCGACGACCTGCCGGTCCTCGCTCTCTGCCTGCTCGCCCTCGGCTATGCCGCCCGGGACCGCTTCGTCGGCGCCGGACTGGCGGTCGGGCTGGCGGCGGCACTGAAACTCTTCGCCTGGCCGGTCGCGTTGGTGCTGCTGGTGCACGCCGCCGTCCGGGGCCGCCGGTCAGGGCTGCGGCTGGCCGTCGGGGCACTCGGGCTGCCCGTCGTCGCGCTGGTCCCGGCCCAGCTCGTGGACTCGGCGGCGCTGGTCGAGAACGTGCTGCGCTTCCCGCTCGGACACGGCCTGGTGAGCAGCCCGGCCGCTTCGCCGTTCCCCGGCTACCTGATCGCGCAGTCGCTGCCGGCGGGCCGGGGGGTGGCCGCCGGACTGCTGCTCGCGACCGGGCTGCTGATCGCCGTCCTGCTGCTGCGCCGCCCGCCCCGCACGGCCGCGTCCGCTGCGCTCTTCTGCGGGTACGGGCTGCTCGCCGCGATCCTGCTGATGCCGTCGACCCGGTTCGGGTACCTGCTCTATCCGGTCGCCTTCCTGGCCTGGGTCCCGGCACTCCGGCTCGCCGCCACCCCGGAGCCCGATCGCACAGCCGCCACCCCGGAGCCCGATCGCACAGCCGCCACCCCGGAGCCCGATCGCACAGCCGCCGCCAGCGACGACGCTGACCCGACACCGGCGACCATCCCGGAAATGCCGGCAAGCAGCTCGTGAACGCCCACGGCCACCCTGTCGACCCGGCCCGCCCCGTCGACCCGGTCGACCCGGTCGGCCCCGTCGACCCGGCCCGCCGCGCCGGCTCCGGCGAACCAGACGAACCCGACGAGCCACCCGCGCTGCCGGGTCGGCCCGGCTGGGACGTCTTCGCCGCCGTCGCCCTCGGCGGGGCACTCGGCTCGGCCGGCCGGTACGGGCTGGCGGTGCTCTGGCCGCATGCCCCGGCCGGCGTACCCTGGGCGACCCTGCTGACCAACCTCGCCGGCTGTGCCCTGATCGGGCTGCTGATGCGGCTCGTCACCACCGCCGCCGCCCCGCACCGGCTGGTCCGGCCGTTCCTCGGCACCGGGGTCCTGGGCGGCTTCACCACGTTCTCCACCTACGCGGTGGAAACCCGGGGACTGCTCGCTGCCGGCCGACCCGGTGTCGCCGTCGGCTACCTGCTCGGCACGCTCGCCGGGGCGCTGGTGGCGGTACGCCTCGGCGTGTGGCTGGCGGACCGGGTGCGGCCGTGACCGGCCCGGCGAACCGGCGACGCTTGGCGGGACGGCGACGCTTGGCGCGACGGCGACGCTTGGCGGGACGGCGACGCTTGGCGGGACGGCGACGCTTGGCGGGACGGCGACGCTGATCTGGGTGGCGGTGCTGGTCGGCGGCGCGGTCGGGGCAACCGGCCGGCTCACCGTCAACTGGCTGGTGGAACGCCGGTCGCGCCCCGCGCCGTGGGCGACGTTCGTCGTCAACGTGGTCGGCTCGCTGGTGCTGGGCCTGGTGGCCGGCGCGGGTACCGCCCTGCCGGGCTGGCTCGGCGCGCTGGTCGGCACCGGCTTCTGCGGCGCGTTGACCACCTATTCGACGTTCGGCTACGAGACCGTGCAGTTGCTCCGGGACGGGCCGGCCGGCCACCGCCGGGCGCTGCTGAACGTGCTGGCCACCCTCGCTGCCGGGCTCGCCGCCGCTACCCTCGGCTGGTGGCTCGGCAACCACGGATAGCCAGTCGGATTGCCGGTCGGCCGGGGTGTTTCCGGCTGCCCGGACGCGACTTTCTGCGTGGTCTGCCAAGCGGGGCCGGCCGACGGGGCGTAAACCTGAGTCATGGACGCGACCTATCGGGATCGGGCAGACGCCGGTGCCGTACTCGCCGACCGGCTCGGCTCGGTCGCCGGCGACCCCGACGTCGTCGTCCTCGGCCTGGTCCGGGGCGGCGTACCGGTGGCGGCGGCGGTGGCGCAGCGGCTCGGCGCTCCGCTCGACGTACTCGTGGTCCGGAAGCTGGGGCTGCCGGAGGCACCCGAGGTGGCCTTCGGGGCGGTCGGGCCGGGCGGGCTGCGGGTACTCAACGAGGAGATCGCCGACCGGCTGGACCCGGCGGAGGTGGAGGAGGTCGTCCGGGCCGAGACCGCCGAACTGGAACGGCGCGAACGGCTCTACCGGTCCGGCCGTCCCCCACTGCGGCTGGACGGCCGGACCGCGGTGGTCGTCGACGACGGGCTGGCCACCGGTGCCACCGCGCGGGCCGCCGTCGGTGTCGCCCAGCAGTTGGGTGCCCGACGGGTGGTGCTCGCCGTCCCGGTCGGGGCACCGCAGGCGTACGACCTGCTCAGCCGAGCCGCCGACGAGGTCGTCTGCCCGGAGCGGCCGGCCGACTTCGGCGCCGTCAGCCGGTATTACGACGACTTCCACGAGGTGCCGGATGCGGAAGTGGTGGCCGCGCTGACGGGACCTCGGTGACCCGACCGGGTACCGTCGAGTGATGCAGATGACCTGTCCGAAGTGCCGTGGCGACATGCGGCAGTACGAGCGCAGCGGCGTCACGGTCGACCAGTGCACCGAATGCCGTGGCATCTTCCTGGACCGTGGCGAGTTGGAGAAGCTGTTCGAGGCCGAGGCCAACTGGAGCCAGCAGCAGTCCCAGGCGCCACGCCCCGCGTCGGCGCCGGGCGCCGGATATCCGCCGCCTCCGCCTCCCCCGGCACCGCACCAGCCCGCCTACGGGGGTCCGAGCCACGCGCCGCCACCGCCGCCACCGCCCGGCCACGGCTACCCGCCGGCACCGGCTCCCGCGTACGGGCAGCACGGGCAGCCGCACTACGGCTACCACGGGCACTACCGGCACAAGAAGCGGAAGGGCTTCCTGAACGACTTCTTCGACTGACCGGCCCCGCCGCCAGCGCGGTCCCGGTGCCCTGCTGGGAAGACCGGTGACCGAGTCGGCCGGCGACCGGCGTCGTCGCGGATCCCCGTGCCAGGCAACGTACCTCGCGCGTCCTCGACGGGCGGGCGGAGGAACGTCGCCGGGTGCGGGGATCCGGCATGTGCGGAGGTGAGCGGGGTGGACGGCACGGACGGGTCCGAGGGTGCGGGCAGCGTGGTCGGCCGGGTGGCGGAGCCGTGGCGTGCGCTCGAATCCGCGTACGCCCGGATCACCGCGACCGTCGACGGCCTGGCCGACGCCGACCTGCACCGGCCGACCCGGTGCCGGGGCTGGCTCGTCGTCGACCTGCTGCTGCATCTCGTCCTCGACGCGCAGCGCGCCCTGGTCACGCTCGCCAGCCCGGCGGTCGGGCCGGCGGACGTGAACGCCGTCAGCTACTGGCTCTCCCCGGGCGATCCGGAGGAGGGGCGGCACGCCGCCTGGGTGCGCCGGTCCGCCGCCGCCTTCGACCGGCCGCGCGGGGTGGTCCGGCTCTGGACCGACACCGCACCGGCGGCGGTCCGGGCCGCCGCCGCGACCGACCCGCTCGGGTACGTCAGCACCCAGGGTCACGTGCTGGCGGTACCCGATTTCCTTGCCACCCTGGTCACCGAGGCGGTCGTGCACCACCTCGACCTGGCGGTGGACCTGCCCGGCGCCCCCGAGCCGGAGCGGGACGGCGTCGCCATCGCGGTGGCGACGCTCGACGGGCTGCTCAGCGCCGAGGCGATCTGTCCGGCCGACTGGTCGGACGTCGACTATCTGTTGAAGGGGACCGGGCGGATTCCGCTGACCGCACACGACCGGCAGGTGCTCGGCGAGGCCGCAGGCTGGTTCCCGCTGCTCGGCTGAGCTGTTCCCGCTGGTCAGACGATGGCCCCGGTCAGACGATGGCCCCGATCAGACGATTGCCATGTCCACGAAACGCGACAGGTGGAGTTGCGCGGCCACCGTCACGGTGTCCGTCGGCCCGTTCCGGTGCTTGGCGACGATGAAGTCCGCCTCGCCGGCCCGGGGCGACTCCTTGTCGTAGTAGTCGTCACGGTGCAGAAGAATGACAACGTCGGCATCTTGCTCAATTGATCCTGATTCGCGCAAATCGGACAACTGTGGCCGCTTGTCGGTGCGCTGCTCCGGGCCACGGTTCAGCTGGCTGACCGCGATCACCGGGCACTCGACCTCCTTGGCCAGCAGCTTCAACCCCCGGGACAGCTCCGCGACCTCCTGCTGGCGGCTCTCGGTGCGCTTCGGCGAACTCATCAGCTGGAGGTAGTCGACCACGATCATCTTGAGGTCGTGCCGCTGCTTGAGCCGGCGGGCCTTGGCCCGGATCTCCATCAGGTTCATGTTGGGGGTGTCGTCGACGAAGAGCGGCGCCTCGCTGATCTCGCCCATCCGGCGGGCCAGTTTGGTCCAGTCGTCGTCCGAGAGCTGCCCACTGCGCAGTACGTGCAGCGGCACCCGGGCCTCGGCCGAGAGCAGCCGCATCACGATCTCGACCTTGCTCATTTCCAGCGAGAAGATGGCGCTCGCACAGTTGTGCCGGATCGCGGCGTTCCGGGCGAAGTCCATCGAGGCCGTCGAGTTGTGCGTCGGGATCATCGAGCGGCCGGCCAGGTAGAGGTGGTCGGCGTTGTCCACGGTCACGCAGCGCACCGGCACGCTCGGCACCGGGCGTACCGCGACGATGTGCCTCGCGTCCCGCCTGCGGTCACTCGGGTCCGACCCGCGCGGACCGGTTGCGCCGCGACGGTCGCGGTGCGCCGCGCGCTTGCGGCCGAGTCGGAAGATCTCGTCGGGGGTATCGAAGTCCACGATGTAACCGGTCGACGTCTCCGCGCCGCCACCACTCACCCGCCTGGTCGCGACCGTGCACTGGTAGCCCAGGCTGACCACCAGCTCCCGCACGTCGAGGGCCAGCCGGTGCGATGTCGACGTGTACCGGAGAGCGCCGCTCGGCGTGACCGTGCCGTCGGTGTCCATCAGCCCGGCGAGCAGGGCACGGCGCTGCGCCTCGGACGCCCGCAGGTATGCGCCGGGCAGGTGCCTGTCGAGCGCGCCCAGCACGCCGAGGTCCCCGACGAGATCCCGAGCCGGCAACGGTGACAGCGGCGACCGCGGCGAGCCCGAGAGGACGGTGTGGACATCGTCGGCGCCCGACGGCCGTACCCGGAATCCGTCCCGCTCGACCCCGGCGACGACCTCGTGGTCGACGGCGCCGAAGCGGCCGGCGACGCGGTGACCGGCCCCGATCCAGACCCCGAGCGTGTACGGCGGAACGGCCAGGTCGCGTTCGGGCAGCTCCAGCGGCGCACAGTTCTCGACGGCGTGGTTGGGTCGCCGGTCCCGGTCGGTGGTCCGCAGGGTCGCCCTGATCTGCTCGGTGGTGACGACGTCGACCTGCGGCGTCCCGGCGACGGCGCGGCTGGTCGGAGGCTCGGCGACGGCGAGCAGCCCAGCCATCGACCGGCGGCCGTCGTCGACGCCGACCCGCGACCGCGCCTGCGCCCGCGACCTCGACCGCACCTGCACCTGCGACTGCGACTGCGACTGCACCTGCGACTGCGACTGCGACTGGGCGGAGCTGACCAGGCAATCCGGAATGGTGGTGAACGCCGGCTCGGCGGCTCCCGACGGCTGGCGTCTCGGCTCGCCGGATCGATGGATCTGTCGGAGCGCTCCACCGGCCTGCCTGCGGCCCGTTCCGGTGGTGGTCCGCCACAGGTGCTCGGCATCGGCGACGAGGATCGACCCGTCGGAGAACTCGACCTCGTAACACGGCCGGTCGTGCATGACCTCGAACGCGTGGGTCACCCGGGTCGGTCGACCGTCCGCGCCGAGCAGGCGGTCACCGGCCCGGACCTCGGCCATCGTGGTCCAGCCGTCGGGCGTCGGCAACGGTGTGTCCAGCGCCAGGGCCTTGCCGAGACCGGGTCGGCCGGCCACGATGATCAACTGACCCGGGTGCAGGCCGTTGAGCAGCCGGTCCAGGTCGGTGAAGCCGGTCGGCACCCCGGTCATCACCCCGCCCTGAGCCCCGACCGCCTCGATTTCGTCCAGCGTCGGCTGGAGCATGTCGGCGAGCACGGCGAAGTCCTCGCTGACCCGCTTCTCGGTGACGTCGTAGATCGCCTGCTGGGCCAGGTCCACCACGTCGTCGACGTCCCGGCCGCCGCCGCCGGACGAGCCGTAGCCGAGCTGCACGATCCGGGTGCCCGCCTCGACCAGGCGGCGCAGCACCGCGCGCTCGCCGACGATCCGGGCATAGTAGGAGGCGTTGGCCGCGGTCGGCACGCTCGCGATCAACGTGTGCAGGTAGGGCGCACCGCCGATCCGGGCCAGGTCGCCGGAGTCGGCGAGCGCCGCGGCGACGGTGATCGCGTCGGCCGGCTCACCCCGGCCGTAGAGATCCAGGATCGCGTCGAAGACCGTCGAGTGCACCGGCCGGTAGAAGTCGTTGGTGCGGAGGATCTCGACGACGTCCGCGATCGCGTCCTTGGAGAGCAGCATCCCGCCGAGCACGCACTGCTCGGCCGCGATGTCCTGCGGCGGGGTCTTGTCGAACTGTCCGTCGCGGGCCGGCGGGGCCTCGGTCGACGGTGGGGACGGCGGTCGCGGCTGCGCATGCGGCGGGCGCGACTCCCCACGGATGTCGTCGGCGACCGACACGGGCATCCCCCTCCGCCATACCGGCTGGCCCCTAGCGAACCGCCGACGTACGACATTTCTCGGCTGACCCACGGCTCCGGATCGCCGACGGACCACACTGCCCTGGCCAGCCGGCTCGACCGGGGGATGTCGACACGGATGGCAGGGTCAGGCCGCAACGATACGGACGCAGAGGTCAGCGCCTCAAGCAGGGCGGTGGACGGAGTTCGGGACAACCTGTGGACGGTTCCCGGCGAGGTGTGTGCAGCCCTGTGCACAGACTGTGGATACCGATTGGGGAAGATAGCCTGGAGCACGCCTGACCTGCGCCGACTCGATCCCCACCTTGTGGAGGAAAGAAACTGGTCAAATCCGGGCCACCGGGACGGCGTATCATCGGGCGACGGGAATCTTGCGTACGGCTACTCGCGAACGACCTACCAGACTCCTCGCGATCGACTAACCAGAAAGGTCACGCCTCGGCTGTGGACCATCGGGATCGGGATCGAGGGCGGGGTGAGCTCGCCCGACATGAGTGGCAGGAGAGCGCCGGCCGGGGCGACCCGGCGCCGCCCTGGTCGGATGATCCCTATTCGCGGTCGGACGTCACCTACCGCACTCCGAGCCGACGGCGGGCACGGCACCGGGGCGCACCGGACCCGGTCGACAGCTACACGCCGTCCTGGGCCCGGGAGTCCACCGAGCCACTCCGGTCCACCGCCCCCGGGCCGTACCCCGACCGCACCGACAGCACCGACCGCCCTGCCTGGTCCGCCGACCCTGAGTCGGGCGGGCTCCCGGGAGGCCGGCACCATCGTGCCGACGCGGCGACCGGGCCGGCGACGGAGAGCGGCCGAGCCGGGCGTCGCCGGATCGCCCCGGACGTGACCTGGGACAGCAGCGGCGAATACTGGCGCGGTCCGAGCACCGGAACCGGCGACGACACCGGCGCCGAGCACACCGACGACTCCTGGCGTACTCCGGGTGGCACAGCGGGCGTCGGTTCCGGCGCCGAGCGGAGTGCGGACACCTGGCGCACGCCCGGCGGCACAGCGGGCGTCAGCTCCGGAGCCGAGCGCACCGGTGACACCTGGGGCGCACCGAGCGGCGGGGCCGGCGGTTGGCGGGACGAGGTGGCCGGGCGCGGCAGGAGTGCGGCCACCGGGAGCGGTGCCGGGGCCCCCGACGAGTTCGGAGCCGCCGGCCGGCACGGGAGGCGGCGGACCGGAAGCGGACGGCACTCGGACGAGGTCGACGACTGGGCCGCCGCCGCACCCACCAGCGGATGGGTCGGCGACGCACCCACCAGCGGATGGGCCGCCGCCGCACCCACCAGCGGATGGGCCGCCGCCGCACCCACCAGCGGATGGGCCGCCGCCGCACCCACCAGCGGATGGGTCGGCGACGCACCCACCAGCGGATGGGTCGGCGACGCACCCACCAGCGGATGGGTCGGCGCGGCACCCACCGATGACTGGGCCGGCACGGCACCCACCAGCGGATGGGTCGGCGCGACGCCCACCACCGCCGACGGCGCTGCCGCACCCACCTCGGGCGGCTGGGCTTCCGACGCACCTACCTCGGGCGGCTGGGCTGACGCCGCGCCGACCACCGGTGCCGGCGCCGACAGCGGACCCGGCGACCGTTCCGCGTCTTCCAGGCGGGGCCGGCGGCGCCGGGCCGATCCGGACGACCCGACGGGCGTACCCACCTCGGGCTGGGGTGTCGGAGCCGCCGAGTCGCCGACCGGTGGCAGCGACCGACGGCACCAGTCCGACCCGACCGGTTGGCGGGAACGGGCCGACGAACCCGGTGCCGGCCGGTGGGGCCGAGCCGGCCAACGCGAGGAAGGCACGACGTACGGCTCGGCGCAGCCCGTGCCGGGTCGTCGCCGCCGTGCCGAACCGGCCGGCTGGGATCCCGACGACCCGACCGGTACGGCACCGCCCGGACGGCGCTCGCGGCATCGCGCCGAAGACCCGCCGGAGGTCGCGGAGCCGCTGGACGCCAGCGCCTCGGCCGAGCCGGTCTCGGGTGCCGGACAGTCCAGGTCAGCCGCCCGCTGGACCCGCTCGCCGAACGAGTCCGGTTCCGATGGCGGCCGTCGGTCGCGCGGTGCCGACCCGCTGCCGAAGTCGGCTGGCACCGGTGGCCGGCGCCGGCAATCCGGGCCGGACGCCGAGCCGGTGCGCCGTTCCCGGGACGCCGGACCGGTAGGCCGGACCGGCGGGGACCCCGACGGGCGGGGCGATCAGGGCCGCCGCGCCCGGCATTCCGGTCCGGGCGCGGAGGAGCGGCGCTGGGACGCCAGCAGCCCGGGTTGGCGTACCGATGCGGGGCCGTGGGATCGGCTCACCGACACGGGCATGCTGGATCCGGTCGCCGACTCCGATCCACCGGACCGCTCCGGCTCCGGTCGCCGCCGCGACCGGAGCACCGACACCGGTCAGTTCGACAGGTTCACCGACACCACGGAGTGGCGACGCGGCGAACTCGCCGGGCTGGCTCCGGACGCGCGGAGTGGGCGCGACGACCCGGCCCGGAGCGGGCGCGACGACCCGGCCGAGGGTGGTTTCCGGGATGTGGCGCGGGGCGAGCCGGACAGTGCCGACACCTTCTGGTCCGGCACCCGGCTGGCCGGGGACGATCCGCGCTGGATGGGCATCCCGGACTCGGCTCCGCGGTCACCGGCGATCGCGTACCCGCCACCGGCCCGACCGGTGTCGCCGGCGCGTCGGCCGAGCCAGCCGGTCTCACCGGTCCGCCGGCCGGCCGGTCCGGCGGGTCGCGGTCGCCCGGCTACGGCCGGCTCCGCCCGGGGCGTCGGTGCGGTGGGCACGACGACGACCCGACGCCGTACCCCGGGTGACGGACTGCTCTCCTCGGTGAACAGGACCGGCCGGCCAAGCCCGCTGAGCCGACGACTCGAAGACGATCTGCTCGATTCGCAGCCCGGTGGCTCGTTGCCCGCCGTCCTCTACACCGCTTCCTGGAACGCCGTCGCCGTACTGGCCATCTTCGTCTGGGTACTCACCCTCGACGGCAGTGTGCCGGTGGACTGCGTACCCGGGGCTTCCGGTGCCTGTGAGTCGGAGCGCGGCCAGGCCATCTCCGCGCTGCTGGCCGGGGTGCCCCGGTTCCTCGCCGCGCTGGCCACCGGTCTGGTGGTCGCCGTCCTGATGCGCTGGTTCAACCGCACCTGGCGGGCAGTGACCGTGGGGTTCGCGGCGGCGGTCGTCGGTGGTGGGCTTTCCACCGTCTTCTTCACCGCCCTCAGCGGCCAGCCGGTCAGCTGAGCGCCGGGACCGACCCGCAGCGGAGCCGGACGGGGCACGGAGAGCCGGACGGGTGTGACGGGGAGCCGGTAAAGACGGATCCGGGGTGCCGTCACTCGGACGGCACCCCGGAACACATCGTCGCGTGGACCGGCTACTTGCCCGGTACGACCTTGAGGTCGAACCGTGCGGTGACCTCCGGGTGCAGCTTGACCCGCACCTGGTGGCTACCGATCGACTTGATGGTGCCGGGCAGCTCCAGCCGACGCCGGTCGAGGGACGGCCCACCGGCCGCCTTCACCGCGTCGACCACGTCGCCGGGGGTCACCGAGCCGAAGAGCCGCCCGCCGTTGCCGGCGCGCGCGGTCAGGTTGACCTTGAGGCCCTCCAACTGCGCCTTCACCTCGTTGGCGTGCCCGAGGTCCCGGATCTCCCGGGCCGCGCGGGCCCGCTGGATAACCGTGACCTGCTTCTCCGCGCCCTTGGTCCAGGCGATCGCGAAGCCCTGCGGCAGCAGGTAGTTACGGCCGTAGCCGTCCTTGACCTCCACGATGTCGCCGGGACCGCCGAGGCCCGACACCTCCTGAGTCAGGATGATCTTCATGTCGGCGCCTCCTCTCAGCGGGCCGTGGCCGTGTACGGCAGGAGCGCCATCTCGCGGGCGTTCTTGACCGCACGGGCGATCTGCCGCTGCTGCTGGGAGGTGACCCCGGTCACCCGCCGAGCGCGGATCTTGCCGCGGTCGGAGATGAACTTGCGCAGCAGCGCGGTGTCCTTGTAGTCGATGTAGGTGATCCCGTCCTTGTCGAGCGGGTTCACCTTCTTCTTCGGCTTGCGCAGTGCCGCAGCCTTCGCCATTGCTCTTGCTCCTGGTTTACGATCCCGTGTGCTCGGCACGCGGGTCAGAACGGGGGCTCGTCGTCGAAGTTTCCGCCGCCCGAACCGGACGAGCGCGAGGAGGCCGGAGCCGCCGTGGCCCACGGGTCGTCGAAGTTGCCTCCGCCGCCACCGCCCTGGCCACCGCCGCCGCCACCGCCACCGCCACCGGAGGCGCCGAACCCGCCACCGCCGCCGCCGGAGCGCGACATCTTCTGCACCTTCGCCGTGGCGTACCGCAGCGACGGGCCGATCTCGTCGACCTCCAGCTCGATGACGGTGCGCTTCTCGCCCTCACGGGTCTCGTAGGACCGCTGCCGGAGCCGGCCCGACACGATCACCCGGGCGCCGCGCTGTAGCGACTCGGCGACGTGCTCCGCCGCCTGGCGCCAGACCGTGCACGAGAGGAAGAGCGGCTCGCCGTCCTTCCACTCGTTTGTCGTCCGGTCCATGAACCGGGGCGTCGAGGCGACCCGGAACTTGGCGACCGCGGCGCCGGAGGGGGTGAAACGCAACTCGGGGTCGTCGGTCAGGTTGCCGATGACCGTGATGGTGGTGTCTCCTGCCATGACCATCTCCTCGCGCACTCATCAGTCCCTGCCAGGCTGCCAGAGCAGTACGACAGGTCGGATGAGGCTGATCCGGGCGTGCCGGAAACGCGTCAGCGCGTCTCCGGCCGGATGACCTTGGTGCGCAGCACGGACTCGTTGAGTCGGAGCTGCCGGTCCAGCTCGGCCACCGCCGCAGGCGTCGCCTGCAGGTCGATGACGGCGTAGATCCCCTCGGCCTTCTTGTCGATCTCGAACGCGAGGCGTCGCCGACCCCACACGTCGAGCTTCTCCACCGAGCCACCCGCGGTCCGGATCACGTTGAGGTACGTGTCGAGCGACGGGGCGACGGTGCGCTCCTCGAGGCTTGGATCGAGGATGACCATGATCTCGTAATGACGCAAGACGTGCTCACCTCCTCTGGGCTAGCGGCCACGGTCCTTCCGTGACAGGAGGTCATGCGTCGTTGCCGCGCGCTCTCGGGAGGGATCCCGTCACGCTCACGGGCAACCTGAGCAGGATACCCGGTCCACCGGATCCGGGCGTCGCCAGACCCGGCGTACCGGCGCGAGAACCTCCTCCGGTCGGCGACCGGAGGAGGTTCTTCGACGTAAAGCCGCGGGGCGCATCCCGTCCGCATTCTTTGGGTGGGACCTGGGGAGGAACGACCACACCGATGAGTTGGACGGAAGGCGCCCCGCGGAGCCTATTGTATTGTCATCTTACGCGATAACAGTCGGTGTTGTGCGTTGAGCGAAAAACGCCCCAATTACTCCTGCCGAGACGCTTACCACACCCACGGGTGCCGCCGGCGCCGACGGCACGGTCCGGCAAGCGATCGAACCTGGCCGGACAGCGCGCGGCAGGACGGCGGCACCCCCGCCGGGTCGGTCGGGCGGCGGAGGGTGGCTGCCCGGCGCCGCGTCGCAGCGGCGCCCGGCGCTCCGGGGTCGGCCACATCGGGACCATGCGGCACCCGACCCCACCTCGATCCGCCCGAGGCGACCCGGCGGGGAAAACCCGGACCGGTGTGACCCCGGCCAGTGGCCTGCGAACCGTCGACCGCGACGCGAACCGGCGGCGGTGGCGACCGCGACGAGCGCGTCGACCGCAGCGGTGGCGCGGCGGCGTCGGAGCGACAGGGCCACGTCTTCCCTCTTTCCGGCGTGTTCTGTGGATCGATCCGCCTCCGACCCCGAGGTGAACGAAGCTCACCTGCGCCGGGCGAACGGATCTCACCTGGAGAAACGATCCATCCCCGGGCGGGTGACGCGGACCGCCCCGGGGCCGTACCGCGCCGAGCTGGCGGCCACGGAGGTGCGCCCGTCCCCGCCCGGTCGGCCGGCGCGACGTAGGCTCGCCTTCATGCGTATCGGAGCCCATGTCGACGCGACGGATCCGTTGGACGAGGCGGCCCTGCGGAAGGCGGACGCGGTCCAGTTCTTCCTCGCCGATCCGCAGAAGGACTGGAAGACCCCGCAGCCCAGGCCCGACGCGGAACGACTGCGCGACTCCGAGGTGGACGTCTACATCCACGCGCCGTACGTCATCAACCTCGCCACCACCAACAACCGGATCCGCATCCCCAGCCGGAAGCTGCTGCTCGGGCACGCCACCGCCGCCGCCGCGGTCGGCGCCAAGGGGCTGATCGTGCACGGCGGGCACGTGAACGCGGGCGACGACATCGCCAAGGGCTTCGACAACTGGCGCAAGGCGTTCGCCCAGGCCGCCGAGTCCGGCGGGCACGCCGTACCGGTGCTGATCGAGAACACGGCCGGTGGCGACAACGCCTGCGCCCGCCGGTTCGACAACCTGGCCCGGCTCTGGGACGCGGTCGGCGAGTACGACGTCGGTTTCTGCCTGGACACCTGCCATGCCCACGCGGGCGGCGAGGACCTGCTGGACATCGTCGACCGGGTACTCGCGATCACCGGCCGGATCGACCTGATCCACGCCAACGGCTCCAAGGATGCCTTCGACTCCGGCCGGGACCGCCACGAGAACCTGGACGGCGGCAGCATCGATCCCGAGCTGGTGGTGGCGGTGGTCCGGGCCGCGGGCGCACCCGCCATCGTCGAGACCCCCGGCGGGGTCGAGGGCCAGGCCGCGGACATCGCCTACCTGCGTGACCGCGTGGGCCGGTAGGACGAGGACCCCGATGTCGACGGACCAGTCGAACGCCAACGAGACCACCCGGTCCGGCTCGCCGGCCGGGCCCGCCGCGCCGGACGGGACGATGAGCGGGGCTGCCACCACCGGCCCGGCGGCAGTCGAGCCGGCCGGGCCGGGCAACCACAACGGCGGCCCCGACGCCGCGCAAGCCCCCGGTGCGGGGGAGCGAGCCCCGGACGCCACGCGGACCCCGGACGCCACGCCAGCCCCAGATGCCACGCGAGCTCTGGAAGCCACGCCAGCCCCGGAGGCCACGCGGGTTCCCGACGCGGAGCAGGCCCCGGACGCCGAGCAGGCCCCCGAGGCCGGAAAGCCGGCGGACGACGGCACCGGGGACAGGGCACGGCAGGACGCCGGGAAGCGGGCGGCCGGCGAGGACGCCAAGCCGACCGACGAGACCGCAACGCCTGGCAAGGACGCCGAGACCGGCACGGACGACAGGACCGACGACGGCACCAAGACCGGCCTGGAGGCCAAGACCGGCACGGACGCCGAGAAGGAGAAGAGCGGCGGGCAGGGCGAAAGCGGCAAGGACGCCGGGACGGGCAAGGACACCGCGACGGGCAAGGACGCCGCGACGGGCAAGGACACCGGCGGTGCGGAGCCGGCGAAGCCCACCGACCCGTTCGCCTCGTTCGGGCCCGCTCCCGAGCTGGTACCGGGTCGCCTCGGCCGGATCGGCCGGGCCGTCGGCCGTCGACTCGTACACGAGTGGACGCTGGCCGGGCTCGGTGCGCTGGCGCTGGCGGTGCTGATGACCTGGCCGACGCTGCGCTACCCCCGGCACACCCTGCCGCAGGACTACTGGGATCCGACGCTCCAGGCCTGGCAGGTCGCCTGGTCCGGGCACATCCTGCTGACCAAGCCGGCCCAGCTCTGGCAGAGCAACGCCTTCTTCCCGGAAACCTGGACCTTCGCCTTCTCCGACACCCTTCTCGGGTACGCCCCGGCGGGCATGCTCGGCCAGGGTCCGGAAGCGGCGATCCTGCGTTACAACATCCTCTTCGTACTGGCCCACGCGCTCGCCGCCGTCGGGGCGTACGCACTGGTGCGGCAGCTCGGTGCGGGACGGATCGGTGCGGCAGTGGCCGGGATCGGCTTCGCGTACGCGCCGTGGCTGCTCGGCCAGGCCGGTCACCTGCACGTGATCTCCAACGGCGGTATCCCGCTCGCCCTGGCCATGCTGGCCCGGGGGCACGGCTGGTCGCTGCGGCACGGTTACCGGCCGGAGCGTCGACGATCCGGCTGGGCACTGGCCGGCTGGCTGGTCGCCGCCTGGCAGCTCAGCCTCGGCTTCGGCATCGGGCTCGTCTTCGCGTACGTGCTGGGTCTGATCGCGGTCGTGGTGCTGCTGAGCTGGCTGGTCCGGCGGATCCTGCGCCGGCCCCGCCAACCGGTCGGGTTCCGGCTGCTGCTGGCGGACTTCTGGGGCGGCGCCGCCTTCGCCGCCACCGGTGCCCTGCTGGCGATCCCATATTTCAAGGTCGCCGAACTGCACCCCTATGCCCGGCGGACCGCCGAGGAGGTGCACAACTACTCGCCGCCGCCGGGTGGCTTCCTGACCGCCCCGCCGGAGTCGCTGATCTGGGGCGACCTGCACGAGCCGGTCCGGGCCGGGTTGCCCGGACTGCCGGAGACGACCCTGCTGCCCGGGTACGTCCTGCTCGCGCTCGCCGTCGCCGGCCTCTTCTTCTCGATCTGGACGGTACGTCAGCGTCTGCTGCTGCTGGCGGCCGTACTCGTCGCCGGGGTGCTGGCGTCGGGCACCCGGTTCTTCGGCGGCACCTGGACCTATCTTCCGCTCTTCGAGCACCTGCCCGGCTGGGACGGCCTGCGTACGCCCGGCCGGCTGATGATCTGGGTCACCCTGCTGCTCGCCGTACTCGCCGCCGGCTCGGTCGGTGCCTTCGCGCGGCGGGCCCGGGAGATCTCGGCCGTCGAACGGGTGCCGCCCCGGCCCGGCCCGTTCCTCCGGCTGGTCACCCTGCTGCCGATCGTGCTGGTGCTGGTCGAGGGGCTGAACGCGACGCCGCATCCGGTGGTGCCGGTGCAGCCGCAGTCGATGCGGGTCGCCACCGGCCCGCTCCTGGTGCTTCCGTCGGACCAGAAGACCGACCAGCACGTGATGCTCTGGTCGACGAGCCGTTTCCAGGACGTCGTCAACGGCGGCAGTGGGTTCACCCCGAGCCGGCTCGCCGAGGTGCGCCAGGCGACGGCGAACTTCCCGGACCAGGCGAGCATCGACTACCTGCGGAACATGGGCGTGCGTACCGTGATCGTGCTCCGGGAGCGGGTGGCCGGCACGCCGTTGCAGGCCACCGTCGACCTGCCGGTGGACAGCCTGGGGATCAGCCGCGAGGACGTCGGGGAGACGGTCGTCTACCGGCTCTGATCCGGCCGGCGGGCGGCTGCCCCGGCGCCGGGTCCCGCTGTCGAGGGCAGGTCGTGCCGGCCCGCCCGGGGCGCCCGCAACCGCCCCGGTCAGGTCGTGGCGGGTGCCGGTTCGGCGGGTGCAGGTCGACCGCGCAGCCGGTCGAGCCAGGATGCGTCCGGCGCGCCGTCGTAGACGCCGCCGTCCGGGTCGTCGAGGTAGGTGCTCCGGACCGGGTCGTCCTCCGGCCGCAGGATGTCCCGGACGACGAGTACGCAGAGCACCACGACGGTGGTCAGCCGCAGCGTCGCGGCGAGCACGAACACCCCCTCGGGGAAGACCTGCTTGCCACCGGCGCCGAGCAGCTCGCCGTAGAAGGCGAGGAAGTAGCCGACCTCCGCGAGCTGCCAGGCGAGGAAGGCACCCCAGCGCGGCCGGGCCAGCACCAGCAGCGGCAGCAGCCAGAGGTTGAACTGCTGGGACCAGACCTTGCTGAAGATCAGGAACGCCGCGACCATCAGGAAGACCAGCGCGGCCAGCCGGGGGCGGCGCTTGGCGAAGAGCGCCAGCGCGCCGATGGCCAGGAAGGCGAGGGTGATCAGAGCGTACGAGAGGGTGTTCAGGGTGGGGATGTTGTTGCTGAGCCACTGGAACGGCCCCTGGTCGCCGGGACTGCCGCTGTTCCACTTGCTGTCCAGGTAGCGGCCGACATACCACAGGGTGCCCCAGTCGACCGCCCGCTCGCTGTTCAGGTCGAAGAAGCGCCGCCAGTTGTCGGGATAGAGGATCGCTATCGGCAGGTTGACCGCCACGATGGTGGCGACTGCCGTCCCGATCGTCACCAGCATCTCCTTGACCCGGGCGGTACGCAGCCCGAGCAGGAAGAGTGGCCAGAGCAGGAAGAGCGGCCAGAGTTTCGCCGAGGTGGCCAGTCCGAGCAGGATGCCGGCGGCCAGTGGTTGTCGTTTCGCCCAGGCGTACATGCCGATCGCGGCGAGTCCGATGGCCAGCAGGTCCCAGTTGACGGTGGCGGTGACCAGCAGCGCGGGGGAGAGGGCGAAGAGTGCCGCGTCCCACGGCCGGCGGCGGCGCAGGGCCAGGATCATCGCCACGGTGGCCACCGCGAGCGCGCCCAGGACCAGGGCGTTGAGGTTGTAGAACCACTGCGCCTGGTTGATGTCGGGCCGGTCCACCCCGATGTTGTGCACCGGCAGGCCGAGCGCGCCCATGAAGTAGCCGGTGACCACCGGGTACTCCACCGGGTGGTCCCGGTAGGGCACCTTGCCCTCGTTGAGCCCCTCCGCGTAGTAGAGGGCGAGCACGTCGGTGTAGCAGAACCGGGTGTACTGGACGTTGTTCTGCCAGGCGCCGTCCTGGCAGGGGGACTTCTGCACCCAGTGCAGGGCCAGGGTCAGGCAGGTCAGCGCGAGCACGATCCGGGCGGCCGTCCAGAACCGGCCACTGGTCTGGGTGCCCCGACGCTCGACGCCGCTGGCGTGGCTGCCCATCGGGCCACCGATCACCTCGGAGAGCCCTCGGACGAAACCGTCCGACCGGGACGGGTGGTCAGTCTGCTCAGGTCCGTCGATGCCTGCCGGCGACTGCGCGCTCATGAACAGGCATCCTGCCGTACCGGGTCGGTTTCTGTCCGGCCCGGCCCTCCCGTGTCGGCGGATGGCGTCGGAAACGGGCCGGCGGCCGGGTCACCAGGACCCGGCCGCCGGCCGTACAGGCACTCGGTGCGCTGCGGTGCGAGGCGAATGGCTAACCTCCGCCGCCACCACCGTCAGGATTTTCCGGAGTGTCCGGACCGCCGCCGCCCGGACCACCGCCGCCTGGACCGCCGCCGCCCGGGCCACCACCGCCACCACAGATCAGCGGCGGCGGGTTCGGGCCCTGGCAGAGCGGGTTGTCGCCGGGGTTGCCGCCGCCGGGGTTGCCGCCGCCCGGGTTCGGCGGGACCGGCGGAGGCGTCGGCTTCTCCTTGCCGTTGCCGGCCTCCTTGTCGCCGATTTCCTTGGAGTCCGGCAGGGAGAGCGCCTCCTTGCCCTTGAGCACGTCGCTCATGTACTTCTGCCAGATCTCGGCCGGCAGCCCGCTACCACCGATGTTGTCGCCGCCCTTGGTCTTGATCTGCGGCGCCTTCGGGTCCTTGCTGCCGACCCAGACCGCGGTGGCGACCTGCGGGGTGTAGCCGACCATCCAGGCGTGCGCGTTGTCCTTGGTCTGGTTGTATTCCCAGGTGCCGGTCTTGCCGGCCTCCTCGCGGCCCTCGAGGTTGCCGTTGTTCGCCTTGGGAATGTTCTTCAGCACCGAGGTGACCTCGTCGGCCACGTCCTTCGGGATGCGCTGCTTCGGGTCGGCCTTGGCCCCGCCGATCTTCTTCCACTGACCGGTCTCCGGGTCCTGCTGCTCGATCAGCTCGATGAAGTGGGCCTTGTTGTAGACGCCGCCGTTGGCCAGCGTGGCCAGCCCGTTGGCGTGGTCGAGCACGGTGATCGGGTACTGCCCGTACGCCAACATGTTGAAGAACGGGTCCGGGGCCAGGTTCTCCGGCTTCTCCTTGGTCAGGTCGTGCCACTTCGGCGGGATGTCCCTGGTTTCCCACATGGTCCGGACGCCGGCCTGCCGGGCCATCGACAGCACCTTGTCCGCGCCGATCTTCTCCGTGATGTGGTAGAAGGGCACGTTGTAGGACTTGATCGTGGATTCCTTCAGCGTGCAGGCCTGGTCGCAGGTCTTCGTCACGTCCCGGCCGGCGTTCTGCACCTTGATCTTGGTGCCCTTGACCGTGAAGGGCCGGGCGTCCCAGATCGAGTCGATCGAGATGCCCTCGTTGATCGCCGCCGCCAGGGTGTAGACCTTGAAGCTCGAACCCGGCGGGTGGCCGCCGCTGAGCACACCGGCGGAGTCGGTGTTCAGGCCGGCGTAGTCGTAGTCCGCCCCGCTGTCACCGCCGTAGTAGGCGAGCACCTTGCCGGTCTTCGGCTCGACCGAGACCAGTGCGGCCATCAGGTTCTTGCGTTCGTCGTAGATCGGCGAGCCCTTCTTGCGCTGCGCCGCGTTCTCCGCTTCCGCCTGCATCTTCCAGTTGATCGTGGTCTTGATCTTGTAGCCGCCGTCCCGGAGCGCGGTGGAGCAGTCGACCTTGCCCGGTGGCGGCGCCCCCATCGTGCAGAGGCCACGCTCCGCCATCTCCGCCTTGACGTAGTTCACCACGTTGCCCCGCGGGGTCTTGACCCCGAAAGCCTCGTTGGCGCTCTTCCGCTTCTGCACCTTCGGATAGGTCTGCTTGGCCCGCTCCTCCGGGCTCAACCACTTCTTCTCGACCATGCCGTTGAGCACGTACTCCCAGCGGGCCTTGGCCTCCTCCGGGTTGTCCGCCGGGTCGAAGCCCTTGTGCCCGGTCGAGGTGTCCACCTGCGGCTGCTTGATCACCGCCGCCAGCACCGCGCCCTCGGACACGGTCAGCTTGGCGGCCGACTTGTTGAAGTAGGTCTGTGCGGCGATCTCGATGCCGTACGCGCCCCGGCCGAAGTAGATCGTGTTGAGGTAGTGCTGCATGATCTCGTTCTTGCTGAACTTCTCGTTCAGCTTGGAGGCGAGGATCGCCTCCTTGGCCTTGCGCTGGTAGCTGTCGTCCTGGAGGTTCTCGTACGCGTTCCGGGCGTACTGCTGGGTGATGGTCGAGGCACCCTGCTTGCTGCCCCCGGTGAAGTTGTTCCAGGCGGCCCGGGCGATGCCGACGTAGTCCACCCCGTCGTGCTCGTAGAACTTGCGGTCCTCGGCCGAGGCGACCGCCCGCTGGACGTAGTCCGGGATCTGCTTGATCGTGACGATCTGCCGAGCCTCTTCACCCAGCTTGGCGATCGGGTTCTTCCCGTCGGCGGCGTAGATGGTGGTCGCCAGCGGCAGCGGGAGCTGGTCGGGCATCGGGACGTTCGTCGAGTAGTAGGTCGCGGCGACCACGCCGCCGCCGGCCAGCATGATGAAGACGGCGAACGCGGCGATCAGCATGTTGACCCGCTTGCGCTTCTTGGCCCGCTTCTGCGCCGCCGGATCGAGGTCACCGCCGCCCCGGCGCCCGCGCCGGCCGCCGGGGCCGTCCGGGTCGTCCGGTCCGCCCGGACCGGCCGGCGAGACCGGTACGACGGCGCGGCCGACCCGGGCCCGACCGGCGGCACCGTTCGCGCCGCCGCCACTGACCGAGGCGGTGCCGACGCTGGCCCGACCGGCGGAGGCCCGGCCTGCGCCGTAACCGCCACCCGAGCCGGGTGCCTCGGGCACCGACGCGCTGCCGACACCTGCCCGGCCGCCGACCCGGGCCCGCCCGGGGGATGCCGAGCCGACCGAAGCCGAGCCGACCGAGGCCGAGCCGGAGGCGGGCGACACCGGTGCGGCCCAACCGCCGCCGCCGGAGTCCCGCCCCGGCGGCGTGGCCCGGCCGGCCGAGCCCCGGCCGCTGACGCTGGCCCGGGCCGACGTGCCGCCGGCCCGGCCGTTGTTGGCGGGCCAGCCGCCACGGTCGCCGTCGGACGAGCGGCGAGCGGCTCCCGGGTCGTCCCAGGACGGGCGCTGGTATGCATCGTCCGCTGGTCCGTGGTCGCCGTTCGCGCCCGGGTACTGGGCCCGACCGCGCGCGGAACTAGGATCGCCGTACGAGTTCATTCGTCACACCCTGCCGGTCGCGGTGATGGCCATGCGCGCCACCACCGGGTTGCCGTGAGTTGGAACACGCTTCACCCGGGATCGGTTATGCCGCTCCACGGATGATGCAACTTCAGGAAAAACCGGACTTATCCGGTTTCCTGGATAAGACTCGTCCCGCCGGCGGAGCAAGATCCCGTAGCCCGGGGAACGAGTCGAGGTCACCGGCGCGCCTCACGCCTTCGTCTGCCGGAGGTGCCCGTCGACGCGGCCACGGCCGCACCGGCGGCCGGCTCGGCGGCGCCGACACCCTCGTCGGCGGCGAGGCCGTCCCGGCCGAGCAGGAACTGCTCGACGAGATGGTTCCAGTCGCAGCCGCGGCACACCTCCACCACGTACACCTGGAACTCACGCAGGGTCATCGCCAGCACCGACAACTCCGCTCGGGTGCGGGCCTGACCGGCCGACTGCTTGAGTTCATCGCCGTAAATGTAGTGGACGTGGGTCAGATTTTCCCGCCGGCATACCGGACAGAGCGTCTCGGTCGGCTCGCCGTGGAATCGGGCGGCGTTCTTGAGGTAGGGCGAGGCGTCGCACACTTCGTACGTCCCCACCCGGCCCGAATGCACCTCACGCAGCACCGCTCGCTTCTGTAGCGAGTAGTCGACGACCTGGCGCTGCGAACGCATGGGCAGAAGAGTACTGGCTCCGGCCGGACGAGGCGACTCTCGTCACTGAATGTGATCAAGCCTGTGCCGTACGGGGGTTTGCCTCGTCGGCCCGGAGGGTCTACGGTGCGATGTATCGGGCCGATACATCGGTTCGGTGAACGGGTTCCCAACGGCGGGAAGCCGACGGGGTCCCACGGAGATGCGGAGAGGGGTGCTCGTGCTCGAGCTCGCCATCCTCGGTCTCCTGCAGGAGTCCCCGATGCACGGCTACGAGCTCCGCAAGGAACTCACCGCCAAGCTCGGGGCGATCCGGGCGGCGATCAGCTACGGCTCGCTCTATCCGACCCTGCGTCGGTTGCAGGCGGCCGGCTGGATCACCGAGGCGGCCGAGACACCGGCCGGCGCGGAGGAGATCCCGGCGCTGACCAGCCGCCGGGGACGGGTCGTCTACAAAATCACCGCGGAGGGCAAGGAACGGTTCGCCGAACTGATCGCCCAGACCGGTCCAGAGAGTTACGAGGACACCGGCTTCGGGGTCCACTTCGCGTTCTTCGCCCGTACCGACCGTGCGACCCGGCTCCGGATCCTGGAGGGTCGGCGCCGCAAGGTGGAGGAGCGACGCGAGGGGCTGCGTGACGTGTTGAGCCGGGCGGCCGAGCGGCTCGACGCGTACACGCTCGAACTTCAGCGTCACGGACTCGACGCCTGTGAGCGAGAGGTCCGCTGGTTGGAGGAGCTCATCGCCAACGAGCGCTCCGGCCGGACCCCGGATGGGTCCACCCCGGGCACCGCCCCGGGATCGTCAGAAGAGAACATCCCGCCTCCGCCTGGGCAGTCCAGGAACGAGTCGGAGCGGCCGTGATGAACACAAAGGAGGCAAACGCGATGGGCTCCGTCCGCGTCGCCATCGTCGGTGTGGGTAACTGCGCCTCGTCCCTGGTCCAGGGCGTCGAGTACTACCGCAATGCCGACCCCAACGACCGCGTCCCGGGTCTCATGCACGTCACCTTCGGCGACTACCACGTATCGGACGTGGAGTTCGTCGCGGCGTTCGATGTCGACGCCAAGAAGGTGGGCATGGACCTCGCGGAGGCGATCGTCGCCAGCGAGAACAACACCATCAAGCTCTGCGACGTACCGCCGACCGGCGTGCTCGTGCAGCGCGGCCCGACCCTGGACGGGCTGGGGCAGTACTACCGGGAAATCGTCGAGGAGTCCGACCGCGAGCCGGCCGACGTCGTCGCCGCGCTGCGCGAGGCCCGGGTCGACGTGGTGGTCTGCTACCTGCCGGTCGGTTCCGAGGACGCGGCGAAGTTCTACGCCACCGCCGCGATCGAGGCGGGCTGTGCCTTCGTGAACGCGCTGCCGGTGTTCATCGCCTCCGACCCGGCCTGGGCGCAGAAGTTCACCGACGCCGGGCTGCCGATCGTCGGCGACGACATCAAGAGCCAGGTCGGCGCGACCATCGTGCACCGGGCGCTGGCCAAGCTCTTCGAGGACCGGGGGGTCGAGCTGCTGCGCACGTACCAGCTCAACTTCGGCGGCAACATGGACTTCATGAACATGCTGGAGCGCAGCCGCCTGGTCTCGAAGAAGATCTCGAAGACCCAGTCGGTCACCTCGCAGATCCCGCACGAGATCAACAAGGGTGACGTGCACATCGGGCCGTCGGACCACGTGCCGTGGCTGGACGACCGCAAGTGGGCGTACATCCGGCTGGAGGGGCGCTCGTTCGGCGACGTACCGCTGAACGCCGAACTCAAGCTCGAGGTCTGGGACTCGCCCAACTCGGCCGGGGTCATCATCGACGCCGTCCGGGCCGCGAAGATCGCCCTGGACCGGGGCGTCGGCGGACCGATCCTCTCCGCGTCGAGCTACTTCATGAAGTCGCCGCCGGAGCAGTACGCCGACCACGACGCCCACCAGGCCGTCGAGAACTTCATCGCCGGCACCATCGAGCGCTGAGCCCGCGACACCTGCGCCAAGCGGGGTCGGACCGGAGACGGTCCGACCCCGCTTCCGTGTTGTCCGCCCGAACCGCTTGTCCTATTACCCCGGGGGGGTATATTCGTTCCCGAGGGGGTGATCTGTCGTGCAGCACGACCACCAGCAGCACGGCCAGCACGAGCATGGCGAGCCCGGCGGGCATGGCGGGCCCGGCGGGCATGGCGGGCCCGGCGGGCATGACAAGCACGCCGGGCACGATCCGGAGGTGTTCCGGCGCAAGTTCTGGCTGAGCCTGGCCCTGACCGTGCCGATCGTCGCCACCAGCCAGATGGTGATGGACTGGTTCGGCTACTCGCTCGACTTCCCCGGCATGTCGCTGGTCGGGCCGGTACTCGGCTCGGTGGTCTTCCTCTACGGCGGCTGGCCGTTCCTGGTCGGCGGAGTGCACGAGCTGCGCGGCCGTACGCCGGGGATGATGCTGCTGATCTCGATGGCCATCACGGTGGCGTACGTCGCCTCGCTCGCCACCAGCCTCGGCGCCTTCGATCTCGACTTCTGGTGGGAGCTGGCCGCCCTGGTCACCATCATGCTGCTCGGGCACTGGCAGGAGATGAAGGCGATCGGGCAGGCCCGGGGTGCCCTCGCCGCCCTGGCCGCACTCCTGCCGGACGAGGCCGAACGGGTCGACGGCGAGGGTGGCGTACACCTGGTCTCCCTGACCGAGCTGCGGATCGGCGACGTGGTGCTGGTCCGCCCCGGCGCCCGGGTGCCGGCCGACGGCCAGGTGGTGGCCGGCACCGCCGAGCTGGACGAGTCGATGGTCACCGGCGAGTCCCGACCGGTCTCCCGGACCGCCGGCGACCGGGTGGTGGCCGGCACCGTGGCGACCGACTCCGCCATCCGGGTCCGGATCGAGGCCGTCGGCGACGACACCGCACTGGCCGGCATTCAGCGGTTGGTGAGCCAGGCGCAGCAGTCCAGCGGCCGCGCCCAGCTGCTCGCCGACCGGTTCGCCGCCTGGCTCTTCTACGTCGCCACCGCCACCGCGGCGGTCACCTTCGTGGTCTGGTCCGCGCTCGGCGACGTCGACGAGGCGGTGGTGCGTACCGTCACGGTGCTGGTGATCGCCTGCCCGCACGCGCTCGGCCTGGCGATCCCGCTGGTCATCGCCCTCTCCACCGCCGTCGCCGCCAAGGCCGGAATCCTGGTCAAGGACCGCCTGGCGCTGGAGCGGATGCGCACCGTGGACACCGTGCTGTTCGACAAGACCGGCACCCTCACCCGGGGTGCGCACACCGTCACCGCCGTCGCCGCCGACCCGGAACAGCGTGCCGGCGGCCCGCAGCACCGTGCCGCCGACCCGGAACACCGTGCCGATGGCCGGGGCGGACCGGCCGACGCCGAGGACGAGGTACTCCGGCTCGCCGGTGCCGTCGAGGCGGAGAGCGAGCATCCGCTCGCCCGGGCCATCGTCGCGGCTGCCGCCGGCCGCGGCGGCGCGGCGACCGCCACCGGTTTCCGGTCGCTCACCGGCCGGGGCGTACGGGCCACCGTCGACGGGCGGGACCTCGCCGTCGGCGGGCCGGCGCTGCTGCGCGAGCTGTCCGCCCGGCCCGGCGCCGACCTCGACCGGATCACCGGGGACTGGTCCGCGCGCGGCGCAGCCGTCCTCTATCTGGTACGCCTCGACGACGCCGGACCGCGCGTGCTCGGCGCGCTGGCCCTGGAGGACGAGGTACGCCCCGAGGCCGCCGAGGCACTCACCGAGTTGCGGGCCGAGGGGGTACGCCGGATCGCCATGATCACCGGCGATGCCCGGCCGGTCGCCGAGACCGTCGCCGCGAAGCTCGGTTTCCGGCCGGGGGTGGACGAGGTCTTCGCCGAGGTGCTTCCGGCCGACAAGGACGACAAGGTGACCGACCTCCAGCACCGGGGTGCCACGGTGGCGATGGTCGGTGACGGGGTCAACGACGCTCCGGCACTGGCCCGGGCCAACGTCGGGATCGCGATCGGGGCCGGCACGGACGTGGCGATCGAGTCCGCCGGGGTGGTACTCGCCTCCTCCGACCCGCGCGGGGTCACCGGCGTCATCCGGCTGTCCCGGGCCTCGTACCGGAAGATGTTGCAGAACCTGGCCTGGGCCGCCGGTTACAACGTGGTGGCGCTGCCGCTCGCCGCCGGGGTGCTCGCCTGGGCCGGGGTCGCGTTGAGCCCGGCGGTCGGCGCGGTACTCATGTCCGGCTCGACCATCGTGGTGGCGCTGAACGCCCAACTCCTCCGCCGGGTGCGGCTGGCCCCACAGGAACGCTGAGTCCGCCGCCGGTGCGGCTGGCCCCGCAGGGCGCTGGGCTCGCCGCCGGGTGTCCGCACGACGGCTGGTTCAACAGGGGTGGCTGGCTTGCGGCGGCAGCAGCAGCAGCGGCCGGCTGACGACGGCCGGCGGGCGGCGGACGGTTGGCGCAGCAGTCCGGCTCCCCCGGCCCGGGTCAGCCAGTCCTGGACGCGGGCCCGTCAGGCCCAGGCGCGCTCGAAGGCGATGCGTGCCTCCAGCTCCAGCAGCTGCCGCTTCCGGGGCAGGCCGCCGCCGAAGCCGACCAGCTTGCCGCCGGCCCCGACGATCCGGTGACAGGGCACGATCACCGGTATCGGGTTCCGGTTGCAGGCCACCCCGACCGCCCGGGCCGCCCCGGGGTCGCCGACCGCCGCCGCCAACTGGCCGTAGGTGCGCGTCTCGCCGTACGGGATCTTCGACATCTCGGTCCAGACCGCCCGCTCGAACTCCGAGCCCCGGCGTACCGAGAGCGGCAGGGCGAACTCCGTCAACTCCCCGGCGAAGTACGCCCGGAACTGCCCGACCGCCGCCCGCAGCCCGGCGGCGGCCGGTGCGGTGGTGGCTGGGGCGGTGGTGGCTGGGGCGGTGGCCCAGGGCAGTGCGGCGGCGGGCAGCGCCCCCTCCACCGGCCCGAAGTGCACGCCACAGACGCCGACGTCGTCGATCCCGACGGCAAGCACCCCGATCGGGGAGTCGAACTCGGTCCAGCGCATCCGACCATTCTCCACCCGCGCGTGCGCGGCGCCGGGGCCCGCCCGGCCGCGCCTCGCAAAGTTTCTCGGCACCTGCTAAGTTTCTATGGCATGTGCAGGGTTTCATTGTGATCCGCGCCGAGCCGAGCGGTGACGACCTGGTCCGGATGCTGGCGACCCTGGCCAACCCGCACCGGATCCGGGTCGTCGCGGCACTGGTCCACGGACGCAACTACGTGAGCCAACTGGCCCGCGACCTCGGCATCAGTCGGGCACTGCTCCAGGTGCACCTGCGGAAGCTGGAGACAGCCGGCCTGGTCTCGGCCCACCTGGAGATCTCCGAGGACGGGAAGGCGATGAAGTTCTACGAGGTCAACCGCTTCGACGTACAGCTGACTCCGGACACCGTGGCGGCGGCGGCCCGGACACTGCCGCCGCCGGAGCAGGACGGCCCGGATGCTCCGAACGATCCGGATGCTTCGGAAGCTCCGGACAGCGAGAAGGGATCACGGGGATGAATGGAAACGACTGGGCGGGCATGAGCGACGACGTGAACGAGGTGGTCGGCGCGATCGGCCTCTTCGTCCTGATCATCGTCGTGGTCACCACCGTCATCGTCCAGGTCTTCCGGACCAGGCGAGCGAGGATGGCGGCCAACCGCGCCGGCGAGTACGAGGCGCTCGCCCAGACGGCGGTGCAGAGCCAGCAGAACACCGAGCGGCAGTTGGCGGAGGTCGGCTCCCGGCTGGCCGCGATGGAGGCCCGGATGGTCTCCCTCGAACGCGTCCTCAAGGACGTCGAGTAGCCGGTACGCCCGAGGTTGGCCGGGACGCCCGAGCTGCTGGTGACCCGGGCCGGGGACGGCCGGCCGCCGGCCCTGGGCCGTCGAGCGCCAACTCGACGGCCCAGGAGGAAGAAGCACCACCTCGCCCGAGGGCGAGTTCTCAGCGCAACGCTCCTTCGACCGAAAGGACAGCACTTCATGCTGCCCGGAAGCAAACCACCCGCGCCCGGCGCCCCGTCCGGGACATCCGGCCGACGCGCGCCGCGCCGTACCGCCGTCGTACTGGCCGGTCTCGCCACGTCCCTCGCCCTGACCGTGCCGCCCGCGACAGCCGGACCGGCCGCCGGACCGGCCGGGTTGCCGTCCGGCGCGCCGGGCCAGGTCGTCGAGTGGCATCCGTGCCCCGACGACAGCACCGCCGAGTGTGGCACCCTCGCCGTACCGGTCGACTGGAAGCGTCCCGACGGGCCGAGGTTCCAGCTGTCCCTGGCCCGGCGTACCGCCACCGACCCGGCGACCCGGATCGGGACGCTCTTCTTCGGTCCGGGCGGCCCCGGGGACTCCGGCGTCGACCGGATCGTCGAGGGGGCCGGCCGATTCGGCTCCGAGCTTCGCAGCCGGTTCGACATCGTCAGCTTCGACCCCCGCGGAGTGGGCCGGAGCAACCCGGTGCGCTGCTCGACCGAGCTGCTGGTCCGGCGCCCGGCACCCGTGCTGACCAGTCAGCAGGACTTCGACGCCACGGTGGCGTACAACCGGCGGCTCCGGGCGGACTGCCGGGCCAGGACCGGGCCGCTCTTCGACCACGTCGACACGTCGAGTACGGCCCGGGACGTGGACGCCGTACGGGCCGCCCTCGGCGAGTCGACGCTGACCTTCCACGGCAGCTCGTACGGCACCCTGCTGGGCCAGCGCTACGCCGAACTCTTCCCGCACCGGATCCGGGCGATGGTGTTGGAGAGCGTCCTCGACCACAGTGTCGGCACCCGGGACTTCCTGAACGCGCAGACCTCCGCCGCGCAGGACTCGTTCGACGCCTTCGTGGACTGGTGCGACCGCACCGAGGGCTGCGCCCTGCACGGGCGGGACGTCCGGACGATCTGGGCGGATCTGCTCGGCCTGGCCGGACGTGGCGAGGTACCGGACCCGGACGACCCCTCGGCGACGCTCACCCCGTACGCCCTGAGCGGTTTCCTCGCCCCGCGCGCTCTCTACGAGCCGCATGACGCCGAACTGGCCGAGACCATCGCCGGGCTGGCCGGGCTGGTCCCGGCCGGCCCGGCGGGGGCGGCGCTGCCGGGGTGGCGGGGCGAGTCGACCGGGACGGGGTCGGCAACCGAGACCGACCCGCAGGCGATCTTCTGCCAGGACTGGGAGCTGCCGATCCGGAACTACCGGGAGTACGCCGCCCGGCTGCGGGAGATGGCCCGGATCGGGACCGACCTGCCCTACCCACGGGCGCTGGCCGGGGTGGAGGCCTGCCTCGGCGCGCCGAGGGTGGAGCATCCGCAGCACCGGTTGCGGGTCCGCGTCGACCACCCGATCCTGCTGCTCAACGCGGTACACGATCCGGTCACCGGTTACGACTGGGCCACCAGCGTTGCCCGGCAACTCGGCCGGTACGGCGTACTGCTCAGCTACGAAGGCGCCGGGCACGGCGTCTACACCGCAACGGAGTGCACCCGGGGGACGGTGGACCGCTACCTGGTCGACCTGGTCGTACCACCCCGAGGCGCCAGCTGCCCCGCAGCCCACCACGCCGCGTTCCCGGCACGCTGACCTTCGCCGACCAACGTCGCACACCGCGGGGCAGTCGCCCTGCTCACCTGGACACCAGAGGCGTAACCGTCCGTCGGTAACGCCTCTGGTGTCCAGGTCTGTGCCGTGCCCGCCGTCGGCGGTGGCGAGACAGGGGTGAGGTTCGTTCAGTTATTCGGGTCACAGTCTGACCGTTCGGTTAGTTACTGACCGATCGGTCAGGGCACGCTGGGGCGCGGAGGTGACGGTGATGGCACGCGGCAGGACCCGCGCCGAGATCCTGGCCGTGGCGGCCCGGCAGTTCGCGCACGCGGGATTCAAGGGCACTTCCCTGCACGACATCGCGGTCGAGATCGGCTGCTCCAAGGCCACCCTGCTCTACCACTTCGACAGCAAGGAGGCGATCCTGCTCGCCCTGGTCGCCCCGGCCGCCGGCGAGCTGGTCGCCCTCGACACCCGCCTCGCCGCGCTGGACGACGACGCCGCCCGGGAAGCCGCCATCGACGGCTTCGTCGACCTGGTGGTGACGTACCGGCGCGAGGTCGCACTGATCTACCACGACCTGCCGTACCTGCTCGACCACCCTGCCTTCGCCGACCTGCAACCGGCGACCGGCCGGCTGGTCGCGGCCTTCGCCGGCCGCTCGACCGACCCGGCCGACGAGATCGCCGCGCACGTCCTGCTCGCCGGGATCACCGCGATCGTCATCGACCACCCCGACGACGACGCGGGTGAACTCCGCTCCGCACTGGTCAGGGTCGCCCGCCGCGCCCTTCACCCCCACCTCCGGACCACCACCACACCAGACACCCCGATCCGACCGACGACCAAGGAAGCGAACGACACATGGCGACTGTCCTCTACCGACTAGGCCGGGCCTCGTTCCGGCGCCGCCGGCTCGTGGTGATCCTCTGGCTCGTCCTACTGGCCGCGCTCGGCGGGGCCGCAGCGGCGTTCATGGGCCCGACCTCGAGCAACTTCACCATCCCCGGCACCGAGTCGCAGCGCGCCATCGACGCGCTCAAGCAGGAGTTCCCGGAGGCGAGCGGAGCCACCGGCACCATCGTGGTCGCCGCCCCCGAGGGCCAGCAGCTCGGCACGCCGGAACGCCAGGCGGCAGTGGCCGAGCTGGTACGCGAGGCGAACGGTCTGCCCGGCGTGGTCGGCGCGCTCGACCCGTTCACCACCGGGGCGCTCTCCCAGGACGGCCGGCACGCGCTGGTGCAGGTCCAGTTCGCCGACCGGGCCGACGATGTCACCGACGCCCAGCGCGAGGCGTACGAGCGCAGCGGCTCGGCAGCGACGGCGGCCGGGCTGCGGGTCGAACACGGCGGCGAGGTGATGTCCAGCGTGCCCGAGGTGGGCGGCACCGAGGCGATCGGCGTGGTGGTCGCCCTGGTCGTACTGGTCGTGACGCTGGGTTCGCTGGTCGCGGCCGGGATGACGATGCTCAACGCGCTGATCGGGGTCGGCGCCGGAATGGCCGGCCTCTACGCGCTCAGCAGCGTCGTCGAGCTGACCAGCACCGCGCCGGTACTCGCCCTGATGCTCGGCCTCGCGGTCGGGATCGACTACTCGCTCTTCATCACCTCCCGCTACCGGCAGAACCTGCTGGAAGGGCTGGAACCGGAGGAGGCGGCGGGACGGGCGATCGGCACGGCCGGCTCGGCGGTGCTCTTCGCCGGGGTGACCGTGGTCATCGCACTCGCCGGGCTGGCGGTGGTGAACATCCCGTTCCTGACCATCATGGGTCTGGCTGCCGCCGGGACCGTCGCGGTCGCCGTACTCGTGGCGTTGACGCTGCTTCCCGCGCTGCTCGGCTTCGCCGGCCGGCGCATCCTGCCGCGCCGGCTGCGGCGCGCCGCGCCCGCTGCGGCGTCGGCCGCTGCCACCGAATCTGGCGCCGCCACCGGAACGGGCGCCGGCGCCGAGGGGTTCGGGTTCCGCTGGGCCCGGCTGGTCATCCGGCTGCGGGTACCGCTGATCCTGGTCGCCGTGCTCGGCCTCGGCGCGCTGGCACTGCCGGCCGCCGACATGCGGGTCGCGCTGCCGGACCACGGCACCGCCCCGCACGGTACGCCGCAGCGCGAGGCCGCCGACCTGATCACCGAGGGGTTCGGGCCGGGCTTCAACAACCGGCTCGCGCTCGTGGTCTCCAGCGACTCGCCGGAGCGGACCGGCACGGTCGCCCAGGAGGTGACCGGCATGCTCCAGGGCACCGAGAACCTGCTCGCGGTAAGCCCGCCGAACCTGAGCCGGGACCGGCTGACCGCCGTGCTGGCGGTGATCCCGACGACCGGTCCGACCGACCCGGCGACCGAGACCCTGGTACACCAGGTACGCGAGAAGGTCGCCCCGATCGACGGGCTCGCCGACACCGAGGTGGCGTTGACCGGTCAGACGGCGATCGGGATCGACGTCTCGGAGAAGCTCGCCGACGCGATGCCGTGGTACCTGCTGCTCGTGGTGGGTCTGTCGGTACTGCTGCTGATGCTGGTGTTCCGGTCCGTGCTGGTCCCGTTGAAGGCGGCGCTGGGCTTCCTGCTCACCGTCGGCGCCACGTTCGGGCTCACCGTACTCGTCTTCCAGCAGGGCCACCTCAGTGCGCTGGTCGGCCTGGACACCCCGGGTCCGCTGGTCAGCTTCCTGCCGATCCTGCTGATTGGCATCCTGTTCGGCCTGGCCATGGACTACGAGGTGTTCCTGGTCTCCCGGATGCGGGAGGACTTCGTGCACGGTGACACCCCGACCCAGGCCACCATCAACGGGATGGGGCACGGTGCCCGGGTGGTCACCGCCGCCGCGCTCATCATGACCTCGGTCTTCGCCGGCTTCATCCTGCTCGACGACCCGGTGATCAAGTCGATGGGCTTCGCCCTCGCCGTCGGGGTGGCCATCGACGCCTTCGTGGTCCGGATGACAATCGTGCCGGCGGTGATCTCGCTGCTCGGCCGCAGTGCCTGGTGGTTGCCGGGCTGGCTGTCGAAGGTCCTGCCGAACGTCGACATCGAGGGCGAGCGGCTGCGCCACCACCTCGCCACCGAGACCGAGTCCGAGCGGGTTCCGGCCGGGGTCTGAACCCTCGGCCGCGCCGTGGGCTGTCACCACCCCGCCGAGGGGTGGTGACAGCCCACGGCCCGTTCCGGCGCCCGGCCGGCACAGGCCCGGGTCAGGATCAGGGACGGAATGCCAGTACGCGCTCGGCGTGCCGGGCCGCGATGCCGCGCATGAAATCGCGGTCGGGGAAGTCGCCGTCGAGCAGCCGCAGCGGACCGGCGACCAGCGACAGGTGCTGGGCGAGCTGGTAGAACCGGAGTCGCCGCTCGTCGAGGCCGTCGACGGCCAGCGGGGAGTAGTGCTCGCCAAACCGGAGCCGCAGGAAGACGTGCTCCCACTCCACGTCGAAGAACATCAGCCCCTCGATGTCGATCAGCACCGGCTCGCTGTCGGCGTCGACCAGTACGTGGTCCGGGCCGAGTTCCCCGTGTACCAACCCGTACGTCGTACGCGGCGCGATCCCGGCGGAGAGGCCGGACAGCAGTTCGGTCAGCCGTACCCGGTCGCCGGCGATCCGCCCGTCCCGGCGGGCGGCCTCGGCGAGGTCGGCCAGCGCCCGGTCCCGTACCACCTCGACCGCCGACGGCTGCGGAGCCGACGCGCCCGACACCGAAGCCGACGCGCCCGACACCGGAGTTGACGCGTCGGCCGTCCGGTCGGTCCCGTCCGTCGGCCGGGCCAGCGTGGCCACCTTGCCGAGCCGGGTGCCCCGGCAGTCGCGCATCGCCGCCAGCAGCTCGGCCAGCCGGGCCAGGGTGCCGGCCGCCCGCACCGGGTCGGCCGCCAACCGCTGCTCCAGGTTCGGCCCCGGCACGTCCTCCACCAACGCCACGTCGGCCGGGTAACGGCTCCGGCTCCGGTCGAGCAGCAGGACCTCCGGGGTACGGACTCCGGCCGCCGCGAGTATGGCGTCGGCCGCCTCGAACAGCTCGCTGCCGGACGCGTCCCCGAACACGTCCCGGGCCGGGTCGTCGGCACGGCCGGCGGTATCGGACGGATCGTCACCGGCCGGCCGGCGCCGCTCGGGCCAGTAGTTCTCGTCGGGGCTCCAGACGTACGCGACCACCGTCGAGCGGTCGTCGAGGCCGAGCCGGTAGACGCCCTTCTTCGTGCCGCCGCGCAGCCGGGTCAGCCCCTCGATCCGCCGGTCGGTGCCGAGACCGTCCCGGACCAAAGCCGCCAGCCACGCCCGGTCGGCGAACCGCCGATCCATCTCTCCCCCGTCCGTCGCCCCGTCCTGGCCGGTCGCCTCGCCCGCCGCCCAACCCTGTGCCTGGCCGCGGCTCGGCGCACGTCCGGCGACTGTACCGACGGCCGATGGTGATGCCGCTCGCCGACAAGTCTTCGGCAAGGAGGCAAACTTCTCCCGGTCAGCGGCGTCTAGGACAGCGGGAGGTGTGCCGTGGGTCGGGCGTCCGAGCGGGAATTCACCGCGTTCGTGCACGAGCGGGGCGATGTGCTGCTCCGCGTCGCCCAGGCACTCGCCGGTGACCGCTACGCCGCCGAGGACCTGTTGCAGAACGCGCTGGCGAAGGCGTACGCCCGGTGGCCCCGGATCCGGGGTGACGCGGAGCCGTACGTCCGGCAGATCCTCTACCACGACCAGGTCTCGGCCTGGCGGCGGCGCGGCCGGCGGGCCGAGGTGCCGCACGCCGAGGTGCCGGAACCCCCGGCCGCCGACACCCAGCACGACCACGAGACGGCGGTCCGGATGATGCTCCGGGACGCGCTGATGATGTTGCCGCCAAGGCAGCGGGCGGTACTGGTGCTGCGCTATCTGGAGGACCAGACGGTCGAGCAGACCGCCGCCGCACTCGGCTGCCGCCCTGGCACCGTGGCCAGCCAGGCGTCCCGGGCACTGGGCAAACTCCGTGAACTCGTGCCGGAGTTCGCGGATCTGACCGAGCGGGCGGAGGCCCTGCGATGAGTGAGCGCGCGAATCGGCTGCTGCGGGAGGCCGTACACGAGTTGGCCGGTAGTCCCCACCAGCCGCCGGACTTCGCGTCCGCCGCCATCGCACAGGGGCGGCGGATCCGCCGGCGCCGGCAGACGATGGCGGCGGCAGCGGCGGTGGTGGCGATCGGCGCGATCGTGGCGCCGTACGTCTGGCTCCGGCCCGATCCGCGGCCACCGCTGGCGGTCGGCGGGCCACCGGCGGCGACCGCTCCGGTCGCGACCGCCACCGGCTCGCCGACACCCCGGCCGACCCCCGGCCAGGACTGGTCGCACAACCCCGTCGAGTTGCCCGGCGGCGCACTGCTGCTGACCGCCGGCTCGACCGGGGCGGCCGGCCCGACCTGGGTGTACGACCCGGCCAACCGTCGCTACGTCAGCCTGCCGGCGACCTACACGGCGGTTCGGGCCAGCCCGCACCGGACGGTCGCGGCGGTGCGCCGGACGGACCGTCCGACGGACGTGGGGCTCTACGACCTGGCGACCGGCAAGCCGCGCTGGTTCAGGGCCGGCGGAACTGTCCTGGCGTTCGACTGGTCGCCGGACGGGGGACGGCTGCTGATCACCCTCCAGGACCGCAAGACCGGGATGTACTCGATCGGGCTGCTGACTCCCGACAACGGCTCGTTCCAGCGCTACCCGGTCAAGACGCGTGACCTGGGCGGCTGCGTCCAGGCATGCCAGTTCACCTGGCTGCCGAGCGGCAAGGAGGTGGCGCTGCCGCTGGCCGGCCCGGTGTTCGACCTTTCCGGGGAAAACCCGCCGGCCGCAAAATCCGGCCTGCAACTCTTCGCGGTCGACGACGGCGTGCCGACCCGGTTCCTGCCGGTCCGGGGCGACATCCTCAGTTCGGCCGCGTGGTCTCCGGACGGCTCGATGGTGGTGGTCTCCGTACTGTCGCCGGGCTCGGGTGGCGCGGTGTCGGGGGCCGAGAGTGGCGCGATACCGCGGGCGTCGGATGCCGCGGGCCGCAGGGGCGAGGCGCAGACGGCGGCACAGCTCGTCTCGACGGACACCGGAAAGGTGCTCCGGCAACTGCCGAGCGCCGACGTCGCCTGGGTCGGGCCCGCCCGACTGCTCTATCTGGACGGTACGGGTCAGCCTGGCAGGCTGGTCGCACTGCTCGTCGACCCGGCCGGGGCCGAGCACGAGCGGGTCGAGCTTCCCGCCGAGCTGATGCGGAGCGACGAGTTCACGGTCGCGGTCAGGTGATTCTCGGGTAACGATCCGGTACGCAGGGCCCGGATACCGGATGGATCCGCACCCACGGCCGACGCCGAACGGCTAATGTCGCACGGACGTCCGGCCGGGGTGGGTACGGTGACCAGGCCCCGATCCGCTGCCCACCGGCCGGCGTCCGAACCGGAACCGGACCACACCACAGTGGACGTCCGGCTTCCTGCGGCCGCCGCCCGGCATCGGCCCAGAGCCAGGTGGTCGCGTTCAGCGGACGTCCAGGTTGCCCGGGGCGGTTACCTTGCAAGTCGTGGCAGCGGGGACTCTGATCTTCCTCATCATCGGCGGCGCCGGAGTCGCGGTGCTGGTGCTCGCCCTGCTCGGCACGGAGTTGGCGCACATCGGCAACCCGGACGTCGACGGCCCGATCAGCCTGGAGGCGATCGCCGCGTTCGCCGGCGTACTCGGATTCGGCGGGGCCATCGCCAACGAGCTGCTCGGTGGCCGTACCGTCAGCCAGGTCGTCGCCGCTGCCGGGCTGGGCGCGCTGGCGGCGGTCCCGGCCGGCTGGCTCGCGGCCCGGCTCTCCCGGGCAGCCCGGAACATGCGCACCGACGCCACGCCGACCCGCAACGACCTGGTCGGAGCACTCGGCGTGGTGGTCACCCCGATCCCCGGCACCGGCTACGGCGAGGTGCGGGTCCGGGTCGCCGGCCAGCCGGTGAAGCTCAACGCCAGGGCCGAGCGGCCGATCGCGCTCGGCGCACAGATCTTCGTCGTCGAGGCACTGACCGAGACCAGCGTCCTCGTCGAAACCTTCTGACCCACCAACCCACTCCCACGCACGACCGAACCCACCCACGCGCGCGTGGGTGGCCGACCGCACACGCCAACCCCCTCACCGAACGGACGCCTGTCATGCTGATCCTCGTCGCCATCGGCGGAGCAGTACTCCTGGCCTTCATCCTCGTCCTCTTCGTGCTTTCCCGGATCAAGGTCGCCGGGCCGAACGAGGCGTTCATCGTCACCGGCCGCAAGGGCCGTACGACACAGAGCGCCGACGGTAGCCGGTCCACCGACATGTCCGGCCAGAAGGTCGTACTCGGCGCCTCGGTCTTCGTCCTGCCGGTGGTGCAGAAGCTCCAGTCGCTCGACCTGTCCAGCCGGCGGATCGACGTCAGCATCAAGGGCGCGGTGAGCAAGCAGGGCATCCGGGCCGAGTTGCACGGGGTGGCGATCGTCAAGGTCGGCGGCACCGAGGACGCGATCCGGGCGGCGGCGCAGCGGTTCCTGCACCAGCAGGACGAGATCGAGAGCTTCACCCGGGAGGTACTGGCCGGTGCGCTCCGCTCGATCGTCGGCCGCCTCACCGTCGAGGAGGTCATCCGGGACCGGGCGGCCTTCGCCAGCGCGGTCGCCGAGGAGGCCGAGCACTCGATGACCAACCAGGGTCTGGTGCTGGACACCTTCCAGCTCCAGGACATCCTGGCCGAGGGCTCCTACCTGCAGGACCTGGGCCGGCCGGAGGCCGCCCGGGTGCTCAAGGACGCCGCCATCGCCGAGGCGCGGGCCCGGCAGGTCGCCGAGACGGAGCGGCTGCTCGCCGAGGAGAAGATCGCCGAGGCGAACCGGAACCTGGCGCTGAAGCAGGCCGGCATCCAGGCCGAGATCGACGCCGCCAAGGCGAAGTCCGCCGCCGCCGGGCCGCTGGCCCAGGCCGAGCGGGACCAGGCGATCCTGACCGAGCAGCAGAAGGTCGCCGAGCGCAATGCCGAGCTGAAGCAGCGGCAGCTCGACACCGAGGTCCGCAAGCCGGCCGACGCGGCCCGGTACAAGGTGGAGCAGGAGGCCGAGGCGTCCCGCAACGCGGCGGTGCTGGCCGCCGACGCCGAGCGGCAGGCCACCATTGCCGCCGCCCAGGCTGCCGCCGAGCAGGCCCGGTTGACCGGTGAGGGCGAGCGGGCCCGCCGGGCGGCGCTGGCCGAGGCGAACGCGATCGAGGGTGCCAAGGAGGGTGAGGCCGAGCAGCGCCGTCGTACCGCGATCGCCGAGGCGGTCGAGCGGGAGGGCCAGGCGGACGCGGCGGCGATCCTCGCCCGGGGCAAGGCCGAGGCCGAGGCGATGTCCCGCAAGGCCGAGGCTTTCTCGGCGTACGGTGAGGCGGCCGTGCTCGACCTGCTGGTCAAGGTGCTCCCGCAGGTGGTCGAGGCGGCGAGTGCGCCGGTCGGCGCGATCGACAAGATCACTGTCATCTCCACTGACGGCGCCTCCTCGCTCACCAAGTCGGTGGCGGCGAACGTGGCCCAGGGGCTCCAGCTCGGCAGCGACCTGACCGGGGTCGACCTGACCGGGCTGCTCGCCCGGCTCGGCACGGCCCGCAGCGGTGGTGACCAGGTCGTCGACGGCACGCTTACCAACGGCGGCAAGGCGGTCGAGCCGAAGAGCTGACGGCGGTACCTTCCACCTGCGGCCCGGCCCCGGAGTTGCCGCTCCGGCGCCGGGCCGCCTGGCGTCCCGGCAGCCATGCCCGCCGGGGCGGGAACGCGGCCGTCGACCCGGCTCGGACTCCCTACCGGGTCCGCTCGTACGAGGTGGTGGAGACCAGGGACCGCTGGTCGAGCGAGTCGCCCGCGCAGACGTAGTCCGACGGGGCGGTCGAGGCGGTGTAGGGCCGCCACGGTCCGGGCGTACCGGCACCGACCCGGAGCCGCACCTCGGCGGCGGAACGCACGTCCCGCAGTTCGATCCGGTCGCCGACCAGCGCGTAGCGGTAGTCGACCCGCCCCCGCAGTTCGAGCACCACCTCCCGACCGCCGTAACTGCTGGCGAAGGCGGTGCCGGTGCCGTAGTCGGCGATCCCGACGCCGTCGGCGCTGAGCGAGAGGGTCGAGCCGGTGCCGCCGGTGAAGCTCAGCCGTCCCACCCCGGGCACGTCGACGTCCTCCCGGTGCGAGACGACTCGCCAGCGGCCGGACAGACAGTCGGCGGGGACCGGTCCGTCGCCGCCCGGCCTGCTCGCCGCCGGGGAGGTGCCGTCGGTACCGGTCGAGCCGGTCGAGCCGGCGCCGGTCGGGTCCGACGCGCCGGCCTGCCGGAGTACGAGTACGAGCACCGTCGCGACGACGAGGGCCAGCAACGTCGACGCCAGCGCCACCATCGGCACCAGGAAGGAGCGGTCGCCCGGCCGACCCGAGACGGCCACGGTCACCTCCCCGCCGGTCGTACACCGGATAGCACGGTATCGAACGTTGTCGGGCCGGCGAACCGTCCGTTCCGGCATTGACATCCCGATTGGCTGTAACAGAAGCTGTTACAGCCAATCCGAGGAGGCGATGCGGCACGATGGCGGCGAACAGTCGGCTCACGATCGCGGTCCACGCGCTGACCTGGCTGGCGCTCTCCGAGCGGCGTGGCCGAGCGGTGCTCACCTCCGACCAGGTCGCGGCGAGCGTGCGGACCAACCCGGTGGTCATCCGGCGCAGTCTCGGCCACCTCCGACAGGCGGGTCTGGTCACCGTCCGGCACGGGGCCGGCGCGGGCTGGCGGCTGGCCCGCCCGCCGGACGAGATCACCCTGCTCGACGTCTACGCCGCTGTCGAGCGGGAGCCACTCTTCGCCCTGCATCCCAGCGAGCCGAACCAGGAGTGCCCGGTCGGCCGGGGCATCCGACCGGCCCTCGGACGGTTCTACGGCGACGTCGACCGGGCGCTGCGCCGGGAACTCGCGGGCACGTCGATCGCCGAGGTACTGGACGAGACGCTGGGAGCGGAACAGGAATGAGCGAGCTACGCCACCCGGTCGTCGAACTGCGGCAGTACACCCTGCACAGCGGCGGGCGTGACGCGCTCGTCGACCTCTTCGACCGCGAGTTCGTCGAGACGCAGGAAGCGGCCGGGATGGCGGTCGTCGGGCAGTTCCACGACCTGGCCGACCCGGACCGCTTCGTCTGGCTCCGCGGGTTCCCCGACATGCCCCGCCGGGCCGCCGCACTGCACGAGTTCTACGGCGGCCCGGTCTGGCGGCGGCACCGGGAGCAGGCCAACGCCACCATGGTCGACTCCGACGACGTGCTCCTGCTCCGACCGCTCGACGGACGGTTCGGCTTTCCTGCGCCGGCCGTACGCCCGCCGGTCGGTCACCGGGACCGGCCGGCGACGCGGTTCACGGCGACGCTCTGCCACCGGACAGGGCCGGTCGACAGGTCGTTCGTCGACCTCTTCCACCGGCGGATCCGTCCGCTGCTCGTCGAGACCGGCGCCGCAGCCGTCGCCTGCCTGTCGACCGAGTACGCCGAGAACACCTTCCCGGCACTGCCGGTACGCACCGGGGAGCACGTCGTCTGCTGGCTCAGCCGGTTCGCCGACGCCGGCCAGCTCGACGACCACATCCGGCACCTGGACCGGTCGCGCCGATGGCGGGACGAGGTACTGCCCGAGCTGTCCGGCACGCTGCGCACGCCACCGCGACTGCTGCGGCTGGCCCCGACGGCCCGCTCGGCACTGCGCTGACCCAGCGGCGCCGGGACACCGCTCAGTCGGTGATGCCCTGCTCCCGGGCCCAGCGCAGCAGCTCGACCTCGGCCGAGTCCCGGTCCAGCGGCCCCCGCTCCAGGCGGAGTTCCTTCAGGTGCCGCCAGGCCCGACCGACGATCGGCCCCGGCGGTACGCCGAGCAGCTCCATGATGGCGTTGCCGTCGAGGTCGGGGCGGACCCGGGCGAGGTCCTCCTCGGCCTGGATCCGCGCGATCCGCTCCTCCAGCGCGTCGTAGTCGGCGGCCAGCGCGGCGGCCTTGCGGCGGTTGCGGGTGGTGCAGTCGGACCGGGTCAGCTTGTGTAGCCGGGGCAGCAGGTCACCGGCGTCGGTGACATACCGGCGCACCGCCGAGTCGGTCCACTCGCCCCGGCCGTACCCGTAGAACCGCAGGTGCAGCCCGACCAGCCCGACCACCTGGCCGGTCACGTCCTTCGGGTAACGCAGTGCCTTCATCCGCTGCCTGGTCAGCCGGGCGCCGACCACCTCGTGGTGGTGGAAGCTGACCCGGCCGTCCGGCCCGACCGCCTTGGTGGCCGGCTTGCCGACGTCGTGCATCAGCGCGGCCATCCGGAGTACGAAGTCGCAGCCCGCCTCCTCCAGCCGGACCGCGTTGCCCACCACCGTCAGGGTGTGCTCGTAGACGTCCTTGTGCTGGGCGTGCTCGTCGATCTCCAGTTTCAGCCCGGACAGCTCCGGCAGGAACCGGTCGGCGAGGCCGGTGTCGACAAGCAGTCGCAGCCCGGCGATCGGGTCGGCCCCGCAGAGCAGCTTGGTGAACTCGTCCCGGATCCGCTCGGCGGTGATCCGGTCCAGGTCGGCCGCCATCGCCCGCATCGCCGAACGCACCTCGGGGGCGACGGCGAAGCGCAGCTGCGCGGCGAACCGGGCGGCCCGGAGCATCCGCAGCGGGTCGTCCCCGAACGACTCGGCCGGGGTGCCCGGGGTCCGGATCAGCCGGCCGGCGAGGTCGGCCAGCCCGCCGTGCGGGTCGGTGAACTCGTGTCCGGGCAGGCTGACCGCCATCGCGTTCACGGTGAAGTCGCGCCGCCGCAGGTCGTCGCCGAGGTTGGTGCCGTACCGGACGACCGGGTTCCGGCTCACCTGGTCGTACGACTCGGCGCGGAAGGTGGTGATCTCCAGCCGCAGCCCGTCCCGCTGTGCGCCGATCGTGCCGAACTCGCGCCCGGTCTCCCAGGTCGCCTCGGCCCAGCCCTTGAGCAGCCGCAGCGTCTCGTCCGGGTGCGCGTCGGTGGCGAAGTCGAGGTCGTCGCCGAGCCGGCCGAGCAGGGCGTCCCGGACCGAACCGCCGACCAGGTGCAGCTCGTGGCCGGCCCGGGCGAACCGGCGGCCCAACTCGTCGGCGACCGGCGAGACCCGGAGCAGTTCGGCGACGGCCTTGCGCTGGGCAGCGCTCAGCGCCGACCGGCTGGCGGACGGCGTGCCGGCGGCGCTGTTCGGGGCGGATGTTTCGGACATGGGATCGCCAGCCTACTTAACCGCCCGGAACCTCCCGGCGCCGGGCACGCCGGCCGTGGCGGGTGACCGGATCGAGCGGTGACGCGGCCGGCCCGGCGGGCGGGTGACCGGGTTGACTAAGGTTCCAACAGTGCTGGCGGGTGCCCTGCCCGCCGTACCCCTTGGGAGGCTGACATGGCTGGCGGGCTGTACCGCAGCGCGAACGCCATGCCGGACGGTGTCCCGCCGCCCCAGGACGGCGCCACGCTGATCGGCGCGTCGCCGGCCCTGGAGGGCGCCTCGCCGCCGCCGGAGACCGCCGGCAGCGCCGCCGGCAACAGCGCGATCATGGCGATCGGCAGCCTGGTGAGCCGGGGTACCGGCTTCCTGCGCACCCTGATGCTGACGGCCGCGCTGGGCGCGTTCGCCGTCAACGACGCGTACACCACCGCGTTGTTCATCCCGCAGATGGTCTACGAGTTCCTGCTCGGCGGCATCCTGACCAGCGTGGTGGTGCCGGTGCTGGTACGCCGACGCCGGGTCGACGCCGACGGCGGCCAGGCGTACGCCCAACGCCTGCTCACGCTCGCCGTGCTCGCCCTCGGCGCCGCCCTGGTGCTCGCCATGGTCGCCGCGCCGCTACTGACCTCGATCTACGCCGGGGGACGCGGCGGCGACTACCAGAGCCTCGTCACCAAGCTCTCCTACCTGCTGCTGCCGATCATCTTCTTCGCCGGCCTGAGCGCCCTGGTCGCCGCGGTCCTCAACACCCGCGGGCACTTCGCGGCGCCGATGTGGACACCGATCCTCAACAACCTCGTCATCATCGCCGCCTGTGCGCTGTATATCGCCATCTACGGCGCCCGGATCATCGACCCGGGCCAGATGAGTCCCGGCCGGATCCTGCTGCTCGGCGGTGGAACCCTGCTCGGCATCGTCGTGCAGGCCGTCGGGCTGCTGCCGGCGCTGCGCAAGGTCGGCTTCCGCTGGCGGTGGCGGTTCGACTTCCGGGCGCTGGGCCTGCGCGAGCTGGGCCGGCTCGGCGGCTGGATGTTCTGCTACGTCGCCGTCAACTCGATCGGCCTGGTCGTACTGATCAACCTGCTCAACCAGGTCGACCGGGAGTCGGCCGGGCCGGCGATCTACAACAACGTCTTCCTGCTGCTGATGATGGCGCACGGCATCATCGCGGTCTCGATCATCACCGCCCTGCTGCCCCGGATGAGCGCCGCCGCCGCCGACGGGCGGTTCGGAGACATGGCGGGCGACCTGTCCCGTACGGTCCGGACCGTCACCGCCGTCCTCGCGCCGATCGCGGTCTGCTACGCCGTACTCGCCGAGCCGATCGCGGTGAGCCTCTTCGACTACGGTGCGGCCCGGGGCGATGCCGGGGCCATCTCGCCGGTACTGCTGGTCGCCGCGCTGGCGCTGATCCCGTTCGCGGTCAGCCAGGTCTTCACCTTCGCGTTCTGGGCACTGCCCGACACCCGGATGCCGGCGCTGATCAACATTCCGGTGGTACTGCTCCGGATCCTGGTGCAGGTGCTCGTCTTCGTCGCCTTCTCCACCTCGGTACTCGCCTCCGGCATGATGGCCGGCAACGCCGTCTCGTACGTCGCCGCGGCGGTGATCTCCGCCTGGCTGCTCCGTCCCCGGATCGGCCCGATCGGCCTCCGCGCGATGCTCGACACCTTCGGCCGGGTGGTCGTGGCCGCTCTCGGTGCCACCCTCGTCGGCCTGCTGGTGGTGTGGCTGCTGCCGGGCCAGGCGATCGACAACCGCTGGCTGGGTTTCCTGGAGGTGGCGATGGGCGGCACGGCGATCGGTGCCACCTACATGGGCCTGGCGCTGCTGCTGCGGGTCGAGGAGATAAGCGCGGTGGTCGGCATGGTCCGGCGCCGGCTGGGCCGGTGAGCGGCGGGCCGGTGTGTGTCCCGACCAGACGGTGTGGTGTGACCGACCTGACGCCGTCCGGACGGCGACCCGGTGCTTCCGGATGCCCGCGTCCGGCATACTTCCGGCGCACCCGGGAAGGTGCGGGGTGTCCGCCCACCCCGGACGACGAGAGGGCCGGGTCGGGGACCAAGCCGGCACAGCAGGTAGCAAAGCGTTGAAATCAACCTATAGATTATGAAAAGTACGGGCCATCAGTGGCTGACAGCGGGCGATCCCGCGCGCTTCCCGACACATCCGCCCAGCAGGTTGGCGCACGGGCGCAAGATGGCGTGTCGGGGATCAGTCAGACCCGGGTAAGGTCGCTCTCGACGGGTGCGGCGAGCGCCTAGGCTAGGAGTGCCGGTGGCCGTCCGATTTCCTTCGAGGCGGAGCGGGAAGCCAGATGCCTAGCAGCACGGGTCCATCGATCGACACGATCACCGAGGGAGGACGGGTGACCCAGGTCGGCGAAGGTCAGGAGGCGGACGAGGCGGCTCCGTCCGTGATGACCTTCGGTGCCCCCACCCTCGGTGAGATCCTGGCCGAGCGGTACGAACTCGCCGAGCACATCAACGACGACAGCGCCGGCCGGCAGGTCTGGCGCGGTGTCGACGTGGTGCTGCGCCGGCCGGTCGCCGTGGTGCTGCGCTATCCCGGCGGCGAATCGGCCAAGGAGATGCTCCAGGCCGCGGTGGCGGCCAGCCGGGTGATCCACCCCAACCTGGTCGGCGTCTACGACGCGATCGACGAGGAGGACCGGGCGTACGTCGTCCGCGAGTGGGTGGACGGCCACTCGCTGCGGGAACTCGTCGCCGACGGCGTGCTCGACCCGGCCCGGGCCACCAGCGTCGCGCACGCCGTCTCCGGGGCGATCGCCGCCATCCACGCCACCGGCATGGTGCACGGCAACCTGCACCCCGGCACCGTGATGGTCGCCGACGACGGCCGGGTGGTGCTCGCCGACGCACGCACCGACGGTGCCGACACCCCCGAGACCGACGTACGCGCGGTCGGCGGCATTCTCTACTACGCACTGACCGGCCACTGGCCGCACGCCGAGGCGTCGCTGACCGCCGGCTCGACCCGGCGGTCCCGGTCACCGCTGCCCGACGCGGTACGCGACGCCAGCGGCAGCATCGCCGCTCCCCGGCAGGTCCGCGCCGGCGTTCCCGCCTATCTCGACGACCTCACCATGGACCTGCTCGACTCGCAGCTCGCGGTGCCGTCGTCGGACGTCCTCGCCGCCGAGTTGGGCCGGCTCGACGCCGCCGCCGAGGAGCACTACCTCGACAGCGGACCGCTCCGCTTCACCTCCGGCGACGACGCCGGCCCCGACCTGCCGAGCCACAGCAACCGCAGGATGTTGATCGGGATCGCCGTCCTGCTGGTGCTCGCCCTGGTCGGGCTCTCGCTCGGCATCAACGCGCTGGTCGGCGACAGGGACCCGAACACCGGGCAGGCCGGGCCCACCCCGAGCGCCGGGGTCAGCACCGAGCCCGCCGTCGCCGGTGACCCCGAGCCGCCGGCGGCTCCCCCGCGCAAGGTCACGCTCAAGGGCGACCAGGTCCGGGTGATCGACCCGGACGGCACCCGGAGCGAGCTCGACGAGGTGGAGAAGGCGGTCGACGGGGACGCCAACGAGGGCTGGGAGACCGAGACCTACCGGAACGGGTCGAAGTTCGGCAACAAGAAGTCCGGCATGGGCATCCTGATCAACCTGGGTGAGCCCCGGGAGGTGACGAGCGTGCAGGTGGAGTTCTCCGAGAGCGGCGTCTCCGCCGAGCTCCGCTCGGGCAGCAAGGACTTCCCGGCTACCGCCAGCGGCGACCAGGCGCTCGTCCAGGCGTACAGCACCCGGATCGGCAACGCGTACGAGAAGACCGACAGCACCAAGGTCACGTTCAGCCAGTTCGTCCCCGGCCAGAAGTACCAGTACCTGATGCTGTGGATCACCGACCTGCCGGAGACCGAGCCGGGTGCCGCCCGGTGGAAGGTCGGTGTTCAGGAGATCACGGTCCAGAGTCGGTGAGCCACCGGCCGCCGCAGCGCGTGCGCGACTCGGATATCGTGCGGCCATGACCGGCGGGTTGGGTTCCGACGCTGCCGGCCGGGCCGGTTCGCCCCCCGTCCGCCCCTGGGCGCCGACCGACCCGGCCCGGACGGCGGGCACGACCGTGGGCGCCGCCGACGCACCCGGGGTACGGCTCGACCCGGCCGCCCGGGCTGACGGCGAGCGCAGTGACGCCGAGTTGCTCCGGGCGCACGTCGACGGTGACCGCGACGCCTTCGCGACCCTCTTCCACCGGCACCGGGACCGGCTCTGGGCAGTCGCGCTGCGTACGGTGGCAGACCGCGAGGAGGCCGCGGACGCCCTCCAGGACGCGCTGCTCTCCGCGCACCGTTCGGCGGCCCGGTTCCGGGGCGAGGCGGCCGTCACCACCTGGCTGCACCGCATCGTGGTGAACGCCTGCCTCGACCGGATCCGTCGCCGGCAGGCCCATCCGACCGTCCCCCTGCCGGAGCCCACCCGCCCGCTCGACGGCGCCCGGTGGCAGGGCGGGGTCGAGCCGGCCGCGCCGGCCACCGACCACGACACCACACTCGTGGTGCGGCAGGCGCTCGGGGAACTCCCGATCGAGCAGCGGGCCGCGCTGGTGCTGGTGGACCTGCAGGGCTATCCGGTCGCCGAGGTGGCCGAGATCCTCGGCGTGGCCGAGGGCACCGTGAAGAGCCGCTGCGCCCGGGGACGAGCCAGACTCGCCGTGCTGCTCGGCCATCTCCGGCCCGCGGTCGCCGACGGTCGGGACCCGGCACCGGGTCCCAGGGTGCCCTCGGTCATCGGCGGGAACCTCGGCTCCGGTGGCGACGTCCGATCGGAGCCGGTCCGGCTCGGGGCGGAGAAGCAGACGGCGCCGGGCCGGCGACAGGTGGCACCGGGCCGGCGTGCCGGTCGGGCCGACCAGGACCAGGAGGAATCGTGACCGGGGGCCAGTTCCGGGAGGTCGATCTCGACCTGCTGGCCGACTATGTCGGTGGCGCGCTGGACGGCACCCCGGACGAGATCGAGGTTGCCCGGCTGGTCGACCAGGACCCGGCCTGGGCGGCGGCGTACGCGGACCTCAACGCCGCACTCGACGCGGTGCACCTCGACCTGGCGGGCTGGGCCGCCGAACCTGCCCCGATGCCGGCCCCGGTGCTCGACCGGCTCACCTCGGCGCTCGCCGGTGCGGCCCCGACCAGCTCCACTGGTCCGGCCGGCCGGTTCGACCCGGCCGAGCTGACCGACCCGGCAAAGCCGGCTGACCCGGCCGAGCCGGCAAGCGAAGCGGATCCGGACGACCCGGCGGAGCCGTCGGGCGGTGACTCGACACCGGCCAACGGCGCCCGGTCCGATGCGGCCCGCCCCGGACCGGGACCGTCGAACGGGTCGCCGGGCAGCCCGGCGCATCCCGCCGGCCGCCCCCGCCGGCAACCGTCCGGCGTACCCGCGCAGCCGGTCGGCGGCGGCTCCCAGCGTCCCGGCCGGGCCGGCCGCCGACGGCGCTGGAGCCGGCGGATGGCCGCACCGGTCCTGGTCGCCACCGTGGTCGCCGGCTTCGCCGGGTTCACGGTCAGCCGCCTGGTCGACACCGGCGACAGCGGCGGCGCCTCCGACACGGCGGTCAGCTCCGCCGGGGATGCCGCCGCACCGCAGGGCCTCGGTTCCGGCCCGCCCCGGACCGTGGTCGAACCCTCCGCCGAGCGGCTCCTTTCCACCGGCACCGACTACACCCCCGACTCGTTGCCGGGCACGGTCTCCAGCCTGTCCAGGCAGGGTGGCCCGACCGGGGCGGCCACCACCCAGTCCTCGCCGCGAACCCGGGCCTCCGGTCCCGCCCAGGAGGGCGGCGACCCGTACGCCGCGACGTCCAGCCCGGATTCGGCGACCGCCGACACACCGTGCTGCCTGCCGTTGAAGGCGAACGGCTCGCTGGAGCGGTTGACCGACCGCTCGGTCCTCGCCGCCTGCCTGGACGCGATCGCGGTGGCGCACGCCCAGGGACCGCTCGCGGTCGACCTGGTCGACTACGCCACCTTCGAGGGCCGGGCCGCGCTGGTGGTCGTCTTCACCGACCGCTCGGGAGCCAAGTGGGCCTGGGTGACCGGACCGGACTGCGGTTCGGCCGCCGCCGGTGCCGACGTCACCTACCAGAGCCGGGTAGGGTGAACAGCGCCTCGCCGGTGGTTCCGTCGACGCAGTGAACTCTCTTCAGCCTCGGCCGCGCGGCGCCCCCGCACCGCGTCCGACCCTGCGGGTCCGTTCGACCGCATGGGGAGGTTGCGGAAGGTTCAGTGACATGACCCACCGGATGACCGGCTCGGGAATCCCCGGTTCGTACGATGACGTTCTGGCTTGCAGGTGCCGGTGCCGTACGCGGCCGGCGCTCGGACCGCTGTCGGCGCCTGGCGCCGGGGGCGCAGAGACACACATCGGGAGACGGCAGTGGACGAGGTCCGCAACCTGATCATCATCGGCTCTGGGCCGGCCGGTTACACCGCCGCGGTCTACGCCGCGCGCGCCAATCTCAAACCGCTGGTCATCGAGGGTGTGCAGTCCGGTGGTGCCCTGATGACCACCACCGAGGTGGAGAACTTCCCCGGCTTCGCCGACGGCATCATGGGGCCGGAGCTGATGGACTCGATGCGCAAGCAGGCCGAGCGGTTCGGGGCCGAGTTCGTCACCGACGACGTGACCCGGGTGGAGCTGGTCGACACCGGCGTGCCCGCCTCGGACGCGGTGAGCACGGCGTACGTCGGCGAGACGGCGTACCGGGCGAAGGCGGTCATCCTGAGCACCGGCTCGGCCTGGCGGCCGCTGGGCGTTCCGGGCGAGCAGGAGTACCTCGGGCACGGCGTCTCCTCCTGCGCCACCTGTGACGGCTTCTTCTTCCGGGGCCAGGAGATCGTGGTGGTCGGCGGCGGCGACTCGGCGATGGAGGAGGCCACCTTCCTCACCAAGTTCGCCAGCAAGGTGACGATCGTGCACCGCCGCGACGAGTTCCGGGCCAGCAAGATCATGGCGGACCGTGCCCTCGCCAACGACAAGATCCACGTCGAGTGGAACAGCGTGGTCGAGGAGGTGCTCGGCGCGGACGGCAAGGTCTCCGGCGTACGCCTGCGCAACGCGCACACCGGCGAGGCCAAGACGCTGGAGGTCAGTGGCGTGTTCGTGGCGATCGGCCACGACCCGCGCAGCGAACTCTTCCGGGGCCAGGTGGAGCTGGACGACAACGGCTACGTCAAGGTCGACGCACCGGGTACCCGGACCAACATCCCCGGCGTCTTCGCCGCCGGTGACCTGGTCGACCACACCTACCGCCAGGCGATCACCGCGGCCGGCACCGGCTGTGCCGCCGCCCTGGACGCCGAGCGGTTCCTCGCGACGCTCGAAGAGAACTGAATCACCAGGTACGAAAGCAACCCCCGAGGAGGACTAGTGGGAGCAACAAGCGCCGTCACGGACGCCAACTTCGCCAGTGACGTGCTGCAGTCCGACACGCCGGTACTGGTGGACTTCTGGGCCGAGTGGTGCGGGCCGTGCCGCAAGGTCGACACCCTGCTGGAGGAGATCGCCGGCGAACTGGGGGACAAGGTCCGGATCGTCAAGCTCAACATCGACGACAACCCGGAGACGGCCCGCGCCTACCGGGTGCTGTCGGTGCCGACCCTGACCATGTTCAAGGGCGGCGAGCCGGTCCAGTCCATCGCCGGGGCCCGACCCAAGAGCGACCTGCTCAAGCTCATCGAAACAGCGCTCTAGTCGAGCGACGCCGTAACGAACGGCGCTTCAGCGAGCGACGCCGTAACGCCACGGCACACGTGCCGACGCGCCCGCCTCCGGATCCCGGACGCGGGCGCGTCGGCTTTCCGCCCCCGCGTCGGTATTTCCCGCCTCGCCGCCGACTCTCCCGGTCCTGGCGGTCCCGGCCCCCCGGATGCGTCGAGCACCGGTCGGGCGGGTATATCCGCAGCTCGACAGGGGGTTGGCCGGATACCGTACGGTCAACGACGGACGGGCGGCGAAGTGCCACGGTACGCTCCGGAAGCGTTCCTCCTCGCGGTGGATCGGCGCCCCCGGGTCGGACCCGGTCGAGCGGTCCACCGCGCCGACCGCCGAAGGAGGAGCCGCGAATCGTCCGCCGCCGGACGGTCCCCCGGGCCGATCCGGCACCGCCCGCCCAACCGGGCAGCCAGCCGCAGGCACGCAGAGGAGGTCGTCCGTGCGTCCGATCCGACGTGGTGACCGGGGACGTGCGGTCACCGAGATCCGGGCCGTCCTGGTCGGCCTCGGCCTGCTGCCCGCCGGTGGCCCGCCCGGTGCCGACGAGTTCGAGGCGGAGACCGAACGCGCGGTACGCGCCTTCCAGCAGGACCGTGGACTCAGCGTCGACGGTCAGGTCGGTCCGGAGACCTGGCGGGCACTTGACGCGGCCCGTTGGCGGCTCGGCGCCCGTACCCTCTACCAGGCGATTCCCGACCCGCTGGTCGGCGAGGACGTGCGTACCCTCCAGGAGCGCCTGCTGGAGATGGGCTACGACGTCGGTCGCGCCGACGGCGTCTACGGCGCCCGCACGGCCCGCGCGGTCGCCCAGTTCCAGCGCGAGGTCGGGCTGGCCCCGGACGGTGCCTGCGGTCCGCAGACCATGAACGCGCTGCGCCGGCTCGGCCGGAAGGTGGTCGGCGGCCGACCGACCCTGCTCCGCGAGGCCGACGCGTTCCGGCAGTCCGGTCCGAACCTGGTCGGCAAGGTCATCGTGATCGACCCCGGGCACGACCCGTTCGACCCGGGGATCGTGGTGCAGGACGGCACACTGCGGTGGACCGAGGCGGACCTCGGCTACGACCTCGCGGCCCGGCTGGAGGGTCGACTCGCCGCCGCCGGCATGCGGGTGCACCTGACCCGGGGCCCGGCGCCGGCCGCACCGCTGTCCGACCTCGGCCGGGCCGAGCTGGCCAACGAACTCGGCGGCGACCTGCTCATCTCGCTGCACATCGACGGGCACGCCAACCCGGAGGCCGACGGGGTGGCCACCTACCACTACGGCACCGCCAACGGGGTGACCTCCAGCGTCGGGGAACGGCTGGCCGGGCTGGTCCAGCGGGAGATCGTGGTTCGGACCGGGCTGCGCGACTGCCACACCCACGCGAAGACCTGGGAGCTGCTCCGGCTGACCCGGATGCCGGCGGTACGCGTCGACGTCGGCTACCTCACCTCCCCCACCGACCGGGCGCGGCTGGTCGACCCGCGGTTCCGGGACCGGGTGGTGGACGCCGTCGTCGCCGCGGTGCAGCGGATGTACTTCCCGGTCGAGGAGGACGTGCCGACCGGCTCGATCGACGTCAGCGAGCTACGGGCGATGGTGGCGGCCGGCGCCGCCGCCCACGACTGAACTGCCGGGTCGCGGGTTGCCGGCTGCCCGCCGGTTGCCGGCTTCACCGGCCGGCGGTGCGGGCGGTCAGCCGACGGCCGAGCGGGTCGCGGGGCGTACCGGCCGGAGCAGTCCCTCCGGGCTCATCGAGCCGAGGAGCTTCTCCAGCGCGTACTCGACGTCGGACTTCCAGGACAGCGCGGTACGCAGTTCCAGCCGGAGCCGGGGGAAGCGCGGATGCGGGCGTACCGTCTTGAAGCCGACGGAGAGAAAGTAGTCGGCCGGGGCGACGCAGCCGCCGGCCCCCTCGCCCGCGTCGCCGAACTTCGCGTCGCCGAACGCCTCGATCGCCTTGATGCCCCGTTTCGTCAGGTCCCGGGCGACGCCCTGGACGAGCATCCGGCCCAGCCCGCCGCCGGCGAAGGTGGTGATGATGTGCGCCGTGGTCAGCAGGGCGGCGTCCGCCGAGACCGGTGAGGTGGGGAACGCCATCGACCGGGGGACGTAGGCCGGCGGTGCGTACATCACGAATCCGGCGGGCATTCCGTCGACGTACGCGAGCTTCCCGCAGGAGCCCCACTCGAGCAGGGTCTGCGAGACCCAGGCTTCCTTCTCCAGGCCGGGGTCGCCCGCCTCGCGGGCACGTTCGGCCGCCACCGGATCCAGCTCCCAGTAGACGCACCGGCGGCAGGGGCCGGGTAGGTCTTCGAGCGTGTCGAGGGTCAGACTGACCAGACGTCGCGACATCGGCGCATCCCCACAAATCGTCCCAGGGGTCCAGAAGACCGCAAATATCGCCATCTCCGGCCCCTACCCCCAACGAGTGATCGTACGCCGGAACCTCCCGGCCCGGGAGAGTACGGGACGACTACCCAGCGTTCCGCCCGGTCGGTGGGCCGCCGGCCAGGTCAGCCGGTCCGACATGTGGACGGGCCACTGGGTCGAGAGCCGTTTCGGGTGATCGGGATTACCATCGAACGACGAGCGTCGACCGGCGGAGCTGCCGGCAGCCCACCGCTCCGCCCGCCCGGCGGACTTCCCAGCGGACCGGGACGGAGTGCGGGCGCGACGTTCGAGGTGCGGCGAGGGCACTCGGGCGGGATCAGTCGACCTGTTTCGGGAATGCCTCCGGTGGACCGCCGTGGCCACCACGACCACAGGCACGGCAGCGGGGAGGCGGGACGAGCGGGCGTGCGCACCGCACCGGCGTCCCCGGTCGTGGACGCCGTGACGAGGAGAGAACGCAGCGAGGAGGCGGCATGACCGGCACGACGCTGGACGACTACACGGACCGCTATGCCCGACGGGTACGCGGGATGACAGCCTCGGAGATCCGAGCTCTCTTCGCCGTCGCCAGCCGTCCGGAGGTCGTCTCGCTCGCCGGTGGCGCACCGTACATCGCCGCGTTGCCGCTGGACGCGGTCGGCGAGATGCTGAACAAGCTCGCCGCCGAGCAGGGCACCAGCACGCTCCAGTACGGCATCGGGCAGGGCACCCTCGAGCTACGGGAACGGATCTGCGAGGTGATGACGCTCTCCGGCATCGACGTCGGCTGCGGCGCCTCCCCGGAGGACGTGGTGGTGACCGTCGGCGGGCAGCAGGCACTGGACCTGATCGCCCGGCTCTTCCTCGACCCCGGCGACGTGGTGCTGGCCGAGGGACCCACCTACGTCGGCGCGCTCGGCGTCTTCCAGAGCGCCCAGGCGCAGGTGGTGCACGTCCCGATGGACGACGACGGGCTGATCCCGGAGGCGCTGGAGCTGGCCATCGCCGAGGTTGCCCGCACCGGCCGCCGGGCGAAGTTCCTCTACACCATCCCCACCTTCCAGAACCCGGCCGGCGTGACGCTGAGCGAGGAGCGCCGGGAGCGGGTGCTCGACATCTGCGAGCGGGCCGGGCTGCTGGTGGTCGAGGACGACCCGTACGGCCAGCTCGGTTTCGACCGCGAGGCACCGGCGCCGTTGCGGGCCCGCCGCCGGGACGGCGTCTTCTATCTGAGCACCTTCTCCAAGACCTTCGCGCCGGGACTGCGGGTGGGCTGGGTGCTGGCCCCGCACGCCGTACGCGACAAGCTGGTGATCGCCAGCGAGGCGCAGATCCTCTGCCCGAGCGCATTCGCCCAGGCGGCCGTCACCAGCTACCTGTCGACGATGCCGTGGCGGCAGCAACTCAAGATCTACCGGGAGGTCTACCGGGAGCGCCGGGACGCCATGCTCGACGCCCTCGCCGACTACATGCCGGCCTGCACCACCTGGACCGAGCCGGGTGGCGGCCTCTTCGTCTGGGCGACGCTGCCGGACGGCCTGGACGCCAAGGCGATGATGCCGCGCGCCATCGCCGCCCGGGTCGCCTACGTCCCCGGCACCGGCTTCTTCGCCGACGGCACCGGCGCCGGGCACATGCGGCTCAACTTCTCCTTCCCGCCGCCGGAGCGGATCCGCGAGGGCGTCCGCCGGCTGGCGACGGTGATGGAGCAGGAGACCGCGATGCGCGAGGTCTTCGGCACCGTGTCCGCCCCCGCCCGCCGTCGTGGGCAGGCCGGCGCGGACGTGCCGGGTCCCGACTTGGCATGATCTCCGGCATGGGTACGCACTCAGCCGACAATCCGCTCCGCACCGCCGACTGGCCCGACCTGGTACCCCGGCAGGACGAGCCGGCGGAGCTGCGCGTCCTGGTACTCGCCGGTGGGCTCTCCTACGAGCGGGACGTGTCGCTGAAGTCCGGCCGACGGGTACTCGACGCGCTCCGCTCGGTCGGCGTCGAGGCGGAGCAGCGGGACGCGGACGTGTCGCTGCTGCCGCTGCTCCGGGACGACCCGCCGGACGCGGTGGTGATCGCCCTGCACGGGTCGACCGGCGAGGACGGCTCGCTGCGCGGCGTACTCGACATCTGCGACGTGCCCTACGTCGGCTGTGACGCCCGCTCCTCCCGGCTCGCCTGGGACAAGCCGTCGGCCAAGGCGATGCTCCGGGAGGACGGGATCCCCACCCCGGACTGGGTGGCGCTGCCGCACGACCGGTTCTCCGAACTCGGCGCGGTGGCGGTGCTGGACCGGATCGTCGACCGGCTCGGGCTGCCGCTGATGGTCAAGCCGGCCCAGGGCGGCTCGGGGCTCGGCGCCGCCGTGGTCCGGGACCCGGCCGCGCTGCCGGCGGCGATGGTCGGCTGTTTCGCGTACGACTCGACGGCGCTCGTCGAGCGCTACGTACCCGGGATGGACGTGGCGGTCTCGGTGGTGGATCTCGGCGACGGCCCGCAGGCGCTGCCCGCCGTCGAGATCGTCCCCCGCAACGGTGTCTACGACTACGCCGCCCGGTACACCGCCGGGCTCACCACCTGGCACGCACCGGCCCGACTGTCGGCGGTCGCGGCGGCCCGGGTGGCGGAGACCGCGCTCGCCGCCCACTCCGCGCTCGGGCTGCGCGACCTGTCCCGGGTGGACCTGATCGTCGACGAGGACGACCGGCCGCACGTGCTGGAGGTCAACGTCTCGCCGGGGATGACCGAGACCTCGTTGCTGCCGCTGGCCGTCAACGCCGCCGGTCTCGACTTCGGCGAGCTGCTGCGTACCCTGGTCGCCCGCGCCGCCCAGCGCCGCACCCAGGCCGGCAGCTGACCCGTCGCCGGCCGGTCGGGCCGAGGCGCCGCCGGCCGGCTGGCCTGCCGTGTGGGCGCAGGCAGGGCCGGCCAGCCGTAAGACGGACAGCTATCGGGTCCGGGTGATCGGCTCGCCGCCGGCCTCGGGGTTGACGGCCGGCGCCGATCTCGACGCCGTCTCCGCCTCCTCCGCTGCCCCGGGTTCAGCCGCTCGCTCCGGCATGCTCCCTGCCACCCTGTCCCGTCCGGGGGTGACCGTCCCGCCCGTGGACGTCGCTTCGGCAGCGGTCTCGCTCCTGGCCGCCGCTTCCGTGGGCGTTACCTGCGGGCGAGTCCCGCCCGTCGACGGCGCGTCCGTCAGAGTCGTCCCGCTAGCCGAGTCCGGCGGCGGAGCGGACGCGGGCGATGGTGGCGTCGGCGGCGGGCCGCCGGCCGGCGCCAGATCCGACGATGCCGCACTCACCTGCTGCGCCAGGCCCGAGGACGCCGCAGTCACCTGCTGGGCCAGGCTCGACGGCGCCTGCCACTGGATCCGGGGCGGCTCCGCCAGCGGGCGTCCGCCGAACTCGGCGAGCCAGGCGGCGACGAGGGCCAGATTCTCCCGCCACTGTGCCTCCGGGATCGGGGGCAGGATGTGGTCCCACAGCGACAGGAAGGTGCCGCGCAACTGAAGCTGCCCGTACGGCCGCGCCAGGAACCACAGGTGCAGGTGGGCTGCCCCGTCACCCCAGCGGTTGACGTGCACCCGGGCCACCCCGTCCAGGGACCGCACGGCTCGCTCCAGCCGTACGGTCATCACCCCGAGTTCGGCGGCGAGCAGGTTGGGCAGGTCGCCCAGGTCGAGATGCGAACGTGATTCGAGAATCAGTACCATCGGCAGCCCGGTGGGACGATCCATGGCGCGTACCCGCCAGCGTTCGCTGACCCAGATGTACGCCTCGTCAGGTGCGTTGCAGGAGTGACACTCGCCGGAACCCTCGCCCTTGCGCGGCGGCTCGACCGCTACGGGCTCGTCAAGTTGCTTGACCCGAAAATCGCCTTCGAAAGGGAACGAAGGCCACCTGGTGAAGTCTGGTACAGCGGGAGGGGTGTGGGACACGACGCTGACCCTAACCGAGTTCGGGACCGGTGTCCCTACCCGGTTTCGGCTGTCGATCATCGCGATCGCGCCGCCCTCGCCCGCGCCGCCCGAGCCGTCTCCCGAGGCCCCTCCGGCCGTACGCGGCCGCCGCGCGCGGCGGCGGCCGCCGCTCCCGGTCCCCGGCGTTCGGCGCCGTGATCGCCCTCCTCCACAGAACACGGCCGTCCGCGCCGAGGACCGTCCGGACGGATTTTCACCACCGTCATCCACAGGCCGACACCTCGTTCCACGCGCTGTTTCACGTGAAACCGGGCCACCCTGTGGACAACGCCTGTGGATTACTTTTCGCTCTTCGACAGGCCGGTGGACACCCACGCACCGCCGAAGTTTCCGTCCGCTCTCCGGCACACTCGGCGCGCGCACCGGGGTCGGCGGCACGGACAGGTTTCACGTGAAACCGGCCCGCCCGGTCGACCGGCCGCCGCTGGACGAATGGCCACGGCCCCCGGACTTCCGGGCCGTGGCCATTCTGTGCCCTGTCGAAGGGCCGCGCGTACCGTCCCGTTCCCTGTTTCCTGTTTCAGCGACGGTGGTCGGCCGGTCGAGATCAGCTCGACTCGTCGAGGTCGCCATCCGAGCCGGTCATCCCGATCAGCCCGACGATCCGTTCGAGGTCATCCACTGTGGCGAACTCGATGGTGATCTTCCCCTTGTTGCGACCGATGTCGACCTTGACTCGGGTGTCGAAGCGATCGGAGAGTCGATCGGCCAGATCGGTCAGCCCGGGGGCGTGCACCTTGGCGCGGCGCTTGGCCGGGCTCGGGCGGCTCGGCGAATCCTCGGCCAGCTTTACCACCTCTTCGGTGGCCCGTACCGAGAGCCCTTCGGCCACAATGCGCCGGGCGAGGTCCTCCTGCGCGGACGAACTCTCCAGGCTGAGCAACGCCCGAGCATGTCCGGCGGAGAGCACTCCGGCCGCCACCCGCTTCTGCACCTCCGCCGGGAGGTTCAACAGCCGGATGGTGTTCGAGATCTGCGGGCGGCTCCGGCCGATCCGCCGGGCCAGCTCCTCGTGCGTCGCGCCGAACTCCTCCAGCAGCTGCTGATAGGCGGCCGCCTCTTCCAGCGGGTTGAGGTTGGCCCGGTGGATGTTCTCCAGCAACGCGTCCCGGAGCATCGCGTCGTCCCGGGTGTCCCGGACGATCGCCGGAATCGACTCGCGGCCGACCGCCTGGGCCGCCCGCCAGCGGCGCTCACCCATCACCAGCTCGTACCGGTCGTCGGGAAGCTGGCGTACCACGATCGGCTGGAGGAACCCGACCTCCTGGATCGAGAGCTTGAGTTCCTCCAGTGCCTCCTCGTCGAAGATCTGCCGAGGCTGCTTCGGGTTCGGCACGATCGCGTCGAGCGGGATCTCGGCGAACCGGGCGCCGGGCACGGGCGCCAGTTCCGGCCCGGTCGGCTGGACCGGCGTCTCGGGCACCGGCGCCGTCCAGGACGGTTCCCCGGGCAGGGTCGCGGCGTCCGGTCGAGCGGCCGGCGGCTGCGCGGTCGCCACCCCGGCCGCCGGCTCGGGGGCGGTGGTGGGGATCAGCGCGCCCAGTCCTCGACCCAGCCCGCCCCGCGGACGGTTCTTCATGCCACGCCTCCCGACGTCTCGACCGAGCTATGCATTGCGACCAACGGACTCTTTCACCCCACGCATCGCGATCTCCTGGGCCGCCTCGAAGTAGCTCGTGGCACCCCGCGAACCGGGATCGTAGGTCATCACCGACTGGCCGTAGCTCGGAGCCTCCGAAACCCGGACGTTGCGCGGGATCACCGCCTCCAGCACCTTGTCGCCGAAGTGGTTCCGGACGTCCTGCTCAACGGCGTCAGCCAGCCGGGTACGCCGGTCGTACATGGTGAGCAGGATGGTCGAGACTTCCAGGGTCGGGTTCAGGTGCTGCCGTACCAGGTTGATGTTGTTGATCAGCTGGTTGAGGCCCTCCAGGGCGTAGTACTCGCACTGGATCGGAATCAGCACTTCCTGGGCGGCGCAGAGCGCGTTGACCGTGAGCAGGCCGAGCGAGGGCGGGCAGTCGATGAAGACGTAGTCGAACTCCGTCGGGTGGCCGGCGATGGCTCGGGCGAGGCGGGACTCCCGGGCCACCACCGAGACCAGCTCGATCTCGGCTCCGGCGAGGTCGATGGTGGCCGGTACGCACCACAGGTCGGGGATCCCCTCGACCGCCTGCGCGACCTCGGCCAGCGGCACGTTGTCGATCAGGCAGTCGTAGACGTCCGGAACCCCGGCGTGGTGCGGCACGTTCAACCCGGTGGAGGCGTTCCCCTGCGGATCGAGGTCCACGACGAGGACACGATTTCCGTGCAGCGCCAGGGCCACCGCCAGGTTGACCGTGGTGGTGGTCTTGCCGACGCCTCCCTTCTGGTTCGCCACACACATGATCCGTGGCCGGTCCGGACGAGGCATCGTCACCTCGCCACTCGGGTTCAATATCTGCACAGCGCGCATTGCCTCCATTGCCAACGGGGGATCGTCCTGTTCGCGCGACGGTGTTTCACGTGAAACGTACGCGTCGGACCCGGCGTCCTCGGGGAAGGTCTCCGGTACGGCCGGCGGCGTGTCGGCCGGCGGCGCGGGCTCGGCGACCGGACGGGTTCGAGCCGTGCCGTCGACCTGATCCGTCGCCTCCACCGGGCCGAGCGTCCCGGGGTTGTTGCCGACCGGAGCCACCGGAGCATGCGAACCGGAACGCGGCGCCACCGGTCGCGGCGGAGCGACCGGTGGCTGCGAGGCGACCGGTGGCTGCTGCGAGGCGACCGGTGCTTGCGAGGCGACCGGTGACCGTGGGGCGACCGGTGACTCTGAGGCCACCGGTGGCTGTGGGACGACCGGCTGCTGCGGGGCCACCGATCGCTGCGGGGCGTCCGACACCGGGAACGAGCCGTCCCGGGGCGGCCCGGAGAAGGCGCCGTCCGACGGCGCCGAGAACGTCGGCGCGGTAGCCCTGCCGGCCGGCCTCGGATGTTCCGCGCCGTTGCCCGAGCCGTCCGGACCAGGAGCGCGTACCGGCTGCCGCGGTAGATCCGCTGCGCCCCCGGGGCCAGGCGGTCCCGACGCGAACGGCGACCCCACCGGGGAGTACTCGGGTCCGGCCCGATCCGGAGCGCCGGACGGGGGCACGACTCGGGCGGTACCGCGACTCGGGCCGGGTGGTGCGGCGGAGTCGTACCCGGTCGGTTGGTCACCGGGGCCGTCGCCCTGGCCCGGCGGCCGGACCCGCCCGCTGGCGGACCAACCTTCGTAGTCGGTTTCACGTGAAACATCGGCGCCGCCGGAGTGGTAGCCCCCGGAGTCCGTCATCTCTGGATCCTCATACCTACCGTTGTCATGCACCGTTTCATCCCTGCCAGCTTCGGATGGTGTCGGTCCGGTCAGCGCCCATGCCCGCGCCCTGGGGCGTAGCGTGCGGTCCGGCAAAGAAGCAGCGGAGGCCTGAGGCGCCGCCCGCTGCCCGGTCTACACTATCGACGCGCGGTCAGCCTACGGCCGCTGGGCAAATTGGGCCACGGCTGTCCGTAGGATGAAAACCGGCCGCTCCGGAGGCCTCTCCCCGGGAACCGGCTCTGATCAGCAGATTCGACGTCTCGCTCTGTTGCCGACAATTGTGCCTGCGAGCCGGCCGAACGAGAGGTACGCCACTCCCACCCGGTCCGCTTCTCCCGCCCCGCGACCAACCGGGACGTCTCTCTCGGTCAGCGCGTCGCCGACGCCTCACCGAGGCGGTCCGGCCGGCCTCCGGAGGTCCGGCGCTGCCACGGCTGCGGCACCCGCACCGACGCCATGCCCGCCGCCGTCGCCGCCTGGATGCCGAGGTCGGTGTCCTCGAAGACGAGGCAGAACTCCGGCGGTACGCCCAACAGGCGGGCGGCGAGCAGGAACCCCTCCGGATCGGGCTTGGCTCTCGTGCAGTCCTCGGCGCAGACAAGTACGTCGAACTTCTCCAGCAGACCCAGCGTTTCCAGGGAGGCGGTGACCGACTCCCTGGTGCTCCCGGAGACCACGGCGATCGGAAGTCGCCCGTGCGCCTGGTCGACGTGCTGCCGTACCTCGGGTACGGCGACCAGGCTCGGCAGCAGCTCCTGGTAGTGGTCCTCCCGGCGTCGGTCCACCACCTCCGGCGGCATGGCCAGACCCTGTCGCTCGTTGAGCGTGGCGATGATGTCGAGCACCGTCCGGCCACCCCAGGCGTAGAAGAGCTTCTCCGGGAGGTCGCAGTTCCACTCCGCCAGCGCCCGCTGCCAGGCGACGTGGTGCAGCGGCATCGAGTCGGCGACGGTGCCGTCGCAGTCGAAGAGGTAGGCCCGAAACTCGCCGGACGGCAGGGGCAGCGTCACCGGCCCAGGGTACAGCCGCCGAATAGCGTCGCCGAACCACCAACCGACGGGCGTCCACCCGCCACGCGCCAGCGCCCGGCAGCCGCGAACCGGCCGGCGCCGACGAGCCACCAGTGTGGCAGCCACCGAACCGACGATGGCCGGCAAGCCACGAGCGGCAGCCGGCCGGCATCGGCATCGGCATCGGCATCGGCATCGGCATCGGCATCGTGCTAGCGCCGGCGCCAGCACCGGCAAGGTGCTAGCGGGACGTACCGTCGCGTCGCCCGCCCGCCGCACCGGGAGCCGCCGGGCGGGCGGCGCCGTCCCGTACCACCTCGACCACGGTCGTCGGCGGGTCGACCACTCCCACGCCGGCCTGCCGGACGACCGGCGTGGAGCCGCCCAGCCGGCGTACCGCCGAGGTGTGCTCGGCCACCTCCTCGGCGGCGCTGGCTCCCTTGAGCGCCAGCAGCCGCCCACCGGGCAGGGCGAGCGGAAGACACCACCGGGCGAGCCGGTCGAGTGGGGCGACGGCGCGGGCCGTGACGACGTCCGCCGGCACCGGCAGCTCGGCCGGGAGGTTCGCCAGCTCCACCGGCTCGCCGGGCGACGCCGCCGCCGGTTCGGCGGACCGGCCGGCCCGGCGACGCCGGCCACCCGCACCCCGGCGGGCGGCCAGTTCCTCGGCCCGGGCCCGGACCACCGTGACGCGCTCGGTGAGGTCGAGCGTGCTGACCGCCTCGGCCAGGAACACCGCCCGCCGGGCCAGCGGCTCGACCAGCGTGACGGTCAGGTCCGGCCGGGCGATCGCCAGGACGATCCCGGGCAGCCCGGCACCGGATCCCACGTCCACTATGGACACACCGGACGGTAGCAGTTCCACAAGCGCGGCGCAGTTGAGCAGGTGCCGGTCCCAGATCCGGGGCGTCTCGCGGGGGCCGATCAGGCCACGCAGCACTCCGGGCCCGGCCAGCAGTTCCGCGTACGCGGCAGCGAGCGGAAGCCGGTCCGCGAAGAGGGTACGGGCCGGCTCGGCGAGTTCGGCGGGCAGCGGTACGGCCGGCGAGTCGTCGCCCCCGGTCCGGACAGGCGCCGGCCCGGGCGGCGGTTCGCCACCCGGGCCGGAAACGGGTCGGTACGCCATGGACCGCTCAGTCGACCGGGCGGACGACGATCCGGCGGTTCGGCTCCACGCCCTCGGACTCGCTCTCCACTCCGGCAATCGCGTTGACCACGTCGTGCACGCACTTGCGCTCGAACGCGGACATCGGCTCCAGCCGGACCGCCTCACCGTGCTGCTTGACCTTCTCGACCGCGTTCTTGGCCACCGCGGAGAGCTCCTTGCGGCGGGTCGCCCGGTAGCCGCCGACGTCCAGCAGCAGCCGGCTCGGCGTGCCGGTCTGCCGGAACACCGCGAGCCGGGTCAGCTCCTGGAGCGCCTCCAGGGTGGCGCCGCGCTGTCCGACGAGCGCCTGCAACCGCCCGCCGACGACCTCCACCACCGGTCGCCCGGCGGAGACCAGTTCGTCGATGTCGCCGTCGTAGTCGAGGATGTCGAGCAGTCCCTCAACGTAGTCGGCGGCGATCTCGCTCTGCCGGAACAGGTCGGCGTCGCTTGTCGCCGCGGCCGGCTTCCCGCCGTTGCTGGCCCGCCCCACCACGTCGGCGTCGCCAGCCTCGTCGTCGGCGTCGTCAGCCTCGTCCTCGTCGGTCTCGTCGTCGGTCTCGTCGCCGTCGACATCGTCGTCGTCCCGCGCCGGACCGGTGTCCGCGCTCTGCCCGGCAACCGCGACGGCCTCGGTGGTCTCGGCGTCCGCGGGCGAGCCCGCCGGTACGGCCGAATCGGTGTCGCCGATGGGCTGCTCGGCGCGCGGAATACTGGTGTCGGTCACCGTCTCATCTCCGTACTCTCTCGGCCGGACCGTACGGTCCCGCTGGTTTCCCGAGGCCCGGCGGGAGATCGCCGAGTGCCACGGGCACGTCTTTCCGGGCAACGGTGCCCGTCGTCGCGGGGCGCGGCGGATTCCGGTCCGGCGCCAGCGCTGGTGGCAGCACGGCCCGAAGTCCCACCGGGCCACCGACCGACACTTGCGGGCGGTGGCCGGTCCGCGTCAACCCTGACGCTTCGCCGGGCGCCCCTTCTTGGGGTTGACCGGCTTGGCGCCCGGTTTCGGGGCGAGCGCCCTGGTGTCGACGGCCGGCTTCTCCGGCTGCGCACCGTTGGCCTTGGAGCGGCCGAACCGGCCGGCGGGCTTGGCCGGCTTGCCGGGCTGCACCGGGTTGCGGGAGTCGGTGCCCTTCCGGCCGCCGCCGGTGCCTCCGGTGGTGGTACGCCGCGACTCGCCCGGCTTCGGCAGCTTGCCGGCGTTCTGCTGCTGCGGTGGCGGGTACTTGCGGAGCACCCACTGCTGCTGGCCGAGGGTGAAGAGGTTGTTGGTGACCCAGTAGATGACCACGCCGATCGGAAAGATCGCCCCGGAGACCAGCAGCGAGGCGGGGATGCCGTAGAGCATCAGCCGCTGGATCATGCGCTGCTGCGGGTCCTCGGCCCAGCCGGTCTTCAGGATCATCTGCCGGCTGGTCAGGTAGGTGGTGGCGATCATGATGGCCACCAGTACGCCGGCCAGGATCTTCACCGAGGCGCCGCTGGCGTTCAGCCGGGCCAGCTCCGCCGCGCTGGAGCCGAACTTGCCGGCGATCGGCACGTCGAAGAGCCGGGCGTGGGTGGCGCTCTCGAACTGCTCGACGGTCCAGCCATACCGGGTCTTGCCCTCGTTCGCCGGGTCGAGCCGGCGGAGCACGTGGAAGAGGCCGATGAAGACCGGAGCCTGCAGGAAGATCGGAAGGCAACCCATCAGCGGGTTGGCCTTCTCCTTCCGGTAGAGCTCCATCATCTCCTTCTGGAGCGTCTCCCGGTCACCCTTGTGCTTCTCCTGGAGCGCCTTCAGCTGCGGCTGGATCGCCTGCATCGCGCGCTGCGACTTGATCTGCTTGACGAAGATCGGAAAGAGGATCACCCGCAGGGTGACCACCAGGAAGATGATCGCCAGGATCCAGGACCAGTTGGTGCCCAGGACCGCCCCCGCCGAGACCCCGATGGCGTCCCAGGCAGAGTGCCAGAGCAGCAGGATCCACGAGATCGCCCAGTAGATCCAGTCGAGACTCAATTCGGGGCTCCAGTCACATCGGCATGGCGGCGTGCGCCCGGCTCCGGCACCGGGTCATATCCACCGGGGTGGAAGGGATGGCAGCGCGACAACCGCCGGACCGCCAGCACGGTCCCCCGGAGCGCACCGTGCCGCGCGACCGCCTCCAGGGCGTACGCGCTGCACGACGGGTAGAACCGACAGCGGGCCGGCAGCGCCGGGCTTATCCAACGACGGTACGCGACGATGGCTCCGGCCAGCACTCGGGCGCCGGGTGTCATCCCGGGCGTACCGTCGGGCGCCGTCGTCATCGGGACCGCCGGGCGGACTTCCGGGGGGCCAGTGCCGCCGCGAGCGCGGCGTCCAGGTCGGCACCGAGCCGGGTGTACGAGGATTCGGCGGCGGCGGGCAGTGCGCGTACCACCAGGGTGCTGCCGGGGGGCAGGGCCGGCAGCCGGTCGCGGACCAGGTGCCGCAGGCGACGCCGGACGCTGTTCCGGACGACCGCGCCGCCGACCGCCTTGGAGACGACGAAGCCGGCCCGGGCGGGCGCGGGCTCGTGTCCCGCGCCGGTGCTCCGAACCGGCTCCGATGCCGTTCTGGTCCTGGCAGAAGCAGTCGCAGGGGAAGCGGGTGTGGGGGAGGCAGGTGTGCCGGCCTGGTCGAGATGGACCACGACGGATCCTCGACCGGCCCGGCGCCCACCCCGGATCGCCGCGGCGAAGTCACTGCTGCGCCGCAGTCGCTGTGCGGCCGCCAGCACGACTGCCTACATCCCCGGACCGGCCCTGCCAGCCGTCAGGCCGACAGGCGGGTGCGACCCTTGCCACGGCGGGCCGAGATGATGGCGCGGCCAGCCCGGGTGCGCATGCGCAGCCGGAAGCCGTGGGTCTTCGCGCGCCGGCGGGTGTTCGGCTGGAAGGTGCGCTTGCTCACGTCAGGCTCTCCGTCGTCGTACGCCCCGCCTCGTGTCGCGGCGGGGTCGGATGATTGTCTGGCGTCGGGCGCCGGAACGGCCACGTGTCAATGCCGTCCAGGCAACAACCACGGCCCGTGCCGGGCCGCGGTCATACGACTCTCATCACCCTAGCAGAGGGCGACAGAGCAACCCTTGGAGCCTACGCAGCCCGACAACCCCCGTCAAACATCATGATCGTCGACCGAACCGACTTCCACCGACGGTGGCCGGAGACGTCCGCTCCGACCACCGGGTTCCGGTACGGGGGCACAGCCCCGGACCGGCGATCGGCGGGGGTTTTCGCTGATGTCGAGAGGGTCCCGGCGGGGCCAACGGTTGAAGGGTTGTGGACAACGCTGTTAGCGTGCCCGATTGCACGTCAGCGTCAGGGGGTGGGATGCCGCTGGCGAGCAAAACCGGACAAGCTCGTCGATCGTTCGACAGATGAACCCGCGTCAACGCCGGTCGGGCCGGGGCAGACGACACGGACGCCCGGCCGGGCAGCACAATCGGTCGATACACAGGCTGTGGATAACCTGTGGACGACGCCGGCACCCGCCGCGCGTCGCGTCGTGCCTGTTCGAGCACGTCAGCAAGCCTGGAACGGTCGACCGGCACGGCAACGGCGGCCGGAGACGCAGAGGCGATGGGGGTGGCGCGACGGTGGCCGACACGATCGACCTTGGCGCGGTGTGGGCGGCGACGACCGAGGAGCTGGCCGACGAGATCATTTCGGCCCAGCAACGCGCCTACCTCCGGCTGACCCGGCTGCACACGATCATCGAGGACACCGCCCTGCTCTCCGTACCGGACGCGTTCACCCGGGACGTGATCGAGTCGCGGCTGCGCCCGGCTATCACCGAGGCCCTCTCCCGGCGACTGGGCCGGGCGGTCCAGGTGGCGGTCACCGTACGGCCGCCCGAGGACGGCCAGCCCCGCCCGGCCGGTACCGGCTATCCGGCCGGATCCGAACCGGCCGGACCGGCGAACTATCCCGGATCGGGCGCGGCACCCGGCTATCCCGCTCAGGGCGGGGCACCCGGCTATCCGGGCGGGGCCGAGCCGGCCGGCGGCTACGACAACACCGGCGGGGTCGGCGGATATCCCGGCCCGGATCCGGCCCGCGGACCCGGCGACCGCGAGTCCGCCCACTACCCCGACCCCGGCCCGGCCGGCGGCTACCGGGCCGAGCCGCTCCGCTTTCCCGGTGAGGCCGAGCACGAGTACCCGGCGCGGCCGGAGCAGGAGTTCCCGGCCGGCGCCGAAGCCGACGTACCCGAGAACCGCGGGCCGGCGCCAGACCAGGCCGGCGTCCGCAAGCCGCCGCCGTTCACCGGCTCGGCACAGGTCCCCGGCGGCGGGCGAGCCCCCGGACGGCCCGACAGCATCCGGGGCAACCTGATCCCGGCCAGCCGGGACGGCCAGGAGACCCTGTTCAGCGCCCCCTATCCGGAGCCGTACCGGCCGACCGCACCGCTACAGGAGCGCCGGGGCTTCGAGGAGCGGGGCACCGACGATCTCGGCCAGTTCGGCGATCCCCGGACGGCCGACCGCCGCTACCACGATCCCCGGGACGGCGCCGGGCGGCTCGGGCCGGGCCGGGACGCCGGCAGCGACAGCGGTCCGGGCCGGGGCGGTGCCAACGCACCGCACCGGCCGGGTGGCCGGGACGACCGCCGGCCGGGTGGCGTCGGCGGGGCCGGGGACGTCGGCGGCAACCGGCTGAACCCGAAGTACATGTTCGAGACCTTCGTGATCGGCTCGTCCAACCGGTTCGCCCACGCGGCGTCGGTCGCGGTCGCCGAGTCGCCGGCCAAGGCGTACAACCCGCTGTTCATCTACGGCAGCTCGGGGCTGGGCAAGACCCACCTGCTGCACGCGATCGGGCACTACGCGACGACGCTGGGCAACGCCCGCTCGGTCCGGTACGTCTCGACCGAGGAGTTCACCAACGACTTCATCAACTCGCTCCGGGACGACAAGACCAGTGCGTTCCAGCGCCGCTACCGCGACGTCGACATCCTGCTGATCGACGACATCCAGTTCCTGGAGAACCGCGAGCGGACCCAGGAGGAGTTCTTCCACACCTTCAACACCCTGCACAACGCCAACAAGCAGATCGTGATCACCTCGGACCGGTCGCCGAAGCAGCTGGCCACCCTGGAGGACCGGCTGCGTACCCGGTTCGAGTGGGGGCTGCTCGCCGACATCCAGCCGCCGGACCTGGAGACCCGGATCGCGATCCTGCAGAAGAAGGCGGCCCAGGAACGGCTCTTCGCCCCGCCGGACGTACTGGAGTTCATCGCGTCCCGGATCTCCAACTCGATCCGGGAGCTGGAGGGCGCGCTGATCCGGGTCACCGCGTTCGCCTCGCTGACCCGGTCGCCGGTCGAGCTGTCGCTGGCCGAGGAGGTGCTCCGGGACTTCATCCCGGACGGCTCCGGGCCGGAGATCACCGCGGACCAGATCATGATCTCGACGGCCGACTACTTCGGGGTGAGCCTGGAGGACCTGCGCGGGCAGTCCCGGTCCCGGGTGCTGGTCAACGCCCGCCAGGTGGCGATGTACCTGTGCCGGGAACTGACCGACCTGTCGCTGCCCCGGATCGGCCAGGCGTTCGGCGGCCGCGACCACACGACGGTGATGCACGCCGACCGGAAGATCCGGCAGCAGATGGCGGAACGCCGCTCGCTCTACAACCAGATCGCCGAGCTGACGAACCGGATCAAGCAGAACACCTGACCCGACAGATGCGGACCGGCGGAGGGCCGGGTACGGGCCGGATCGGCCCGTACCCGGCCCTCCGCGTCCCGTCCGGCCGCGCATCCTCCGACTCGGTCGCGCGCCGCCCGGCCGTCGATGGTTTGCGACCCGTTCGAGACCGTGCACGCGCGACTCGTCGTACCCAGGATTTCCACAGCCGGTTGTCCACGTCGGTGGATAACCCGAGGCCCGCTCCGAACCGGGAACCCACAACCTGTGGACGGAGGCTGTGGAAACGTGTGTGGACGGTTACCCCGCGTCACGGAGTTGTCCACCGATCCCGGCGGGCTGTGCACCGCCTGTTGAAGGTTCTGGGGACAGTCCATGTCGATCTTTCTACGGCTGTCCCCACAGTTGGGGAAAAGCCGGTGGGTAAGCCGGTGGATGACCGGTGGACAAGGGTGGAAAACTCGGCCGGCCGAGCCGGCTGTGGATGGCGAGCCCGGTTTCGACCCCGGTCGTCCACACCCCGTACACCGGTGGACAACCCGCTGACCAGCGCAGAGACGACTTCTCCACAGTTTGCACAGCACCGATGAAGACGATTGAGTTATCTCTTCTAAGAGAACAAAAACCAATCATCGGCGTTGGGCATCCTGTGGAGTCTTTGGAAACGTCGTACCCGGGCACCAGGATCTGCCGAAGTGCCGGGGTCGGGCGCACAGCCGATGCGCCCGGGTCCTAAGGTGCGATGGAGACCCGCACGCTTGGCGGGGCCGGAAGGCGGCCGCCGGCATGAGACAGTTGTCGCTGACGTCGATCCGGAGGCATGGCATGAAGTTCCGCGTGGAGCGTGACGCGCTCGCCGACGCCGTGGCGTGGACCGCGAAGAGTCTGCCCAACCGTCCCTCGGTGCCGGTGCTGGCCGGCGTGCTGCTCCGGGTCGGTGAGGGCGGGCTGCACGTGTCGGGCTTCGACTACGAGGTCTCCAGCCAGGTGACCGTTGACGTGCAGAGCGAGGCGGAGGGGGCCGCGCTGGTCTCCGGCCGGCTGCTGGCCGAGATCACCAAGGCGCTGCCGGCGAAGCCGGTCGACATCGCCGCCGCCGGGGCGCATCTGGAGCTGGTCTGCGGCAGCGCCCGGTTCACCCTGCCGACCATGCCGGTCGAGGACTATCCGACCCTGCCGGAGATGCCGGGCAGCGCCGGCACCATCGACGCGGCCACCTTCGCCGCCGCGGTCGGCCAGGTCGCGATCGCCGCCGGCCGGGACGAGACGCTGCCGATGATGACCGGGGTACGCATCGAGCTGAACGGCTCCACGCTGTCCATGCTCGCCACCGACCGCTACCGGCTGGCGCTGCGCGAGATCGACTGGCGGCCGGACGACCCGGAGGTCAGCATCAACGCGCTGGTGCCGGCCCGCACCCTGCACGACACCGCCAAGGCACTCGGCCCGCTCGGCGGCGACGTCACGATGGCGCTGGCCCAGGGCGCCGCCGGCGAGGGCCTGATCGGCTTTGCCGGCGGCACCCGCCGGACCACCAGCCGGCTGCTGGACGGCGCCAACTACCCGCCGGTGCGCTCGCTCTTCCCGGCCAGCTCCAACGCCGAGGCCCGGGTCTCGGTCGCCGCGCTGGTCGAGGTCGTCAAGCGGGTCTCGCTGGTCGGCGGCCGGAGCACGCCGGTGCTGCTGAACTTCAGCTCGGACGGGCTGGTCGTCGAGGCCGGCAGCACCGAGGAGGCCCGGGCCAGCGAGGCGATGGACGCCACCTTCACCGGCGAGCCGCTGACCATCGGCTTCAACCCGCAGTACCTGATCGACGGACTCCAGAACCTCGGCTCGGCCCTGGCGGTCTTCTCCTTCGTCGACGCCTTCAAGCCAGCGGTGATCTCGCCCTCCGGCGAGGACGGGGAGAGCATCCCCGGCTACCGTTATCTGATCATGCCGATCCGCGTGACCCGCTGATCGCACCGGTTCTGGAAGGAAAGTCTTCATGCAACTCGGCCTGGTGGGGCTCGGCCGAATGGGCGGCAACATGCGCGAGCGACTGCGCGCCGCCGGGCACGAGGTGATCGGCTACGACCAGAATCCGGCTCTCTCCGACGTCGCCAGCCTGGCCGAACTGGCCGAGCGGCTGGCCGCGCCCCGGGCGGTCTGGGTGATGGTGCCGGTGCAGTACACCGAGCCGACCGTCGACGGGCTGATCGAGGTGCTTTCCGCCGGCGACATCGTCATCGACGGCGGCAACTCCCGGTTCGTCGACGACCTGCCCCGGGCGGAGAAGCTCGACCGGCACGGCATCGGCTACGTCGACGTCGGCGTCTCCGGCGGCGTCTGGGGTCGGGAGAACGGCTACGGCCTGATGGTCGGCGGCGACGAGCAGCACGTCGGGCGGCTGATGCCGATCTTCGAGGCGCTCAAGCCGGCCGGCGAGTTCGGGTTCGTGCACGCCGGGCCGGTCGGCGCCGGGCACTACGCCAAGATGGTGCACAACGGCATCGAGTACGGCCTGATGCACGCCTACGCCGAGGGCTACGAGCTGCTCTCCGCCTCCGAGCTGGTGACGAACGTGCCGGGCGTGGTCAAGTCCTGGCGGGACGGCACCGTCGTCCGGTCCTGGCTGCTCGACCTGCTCGACCGTGCCCTCGACGAGGACCCGGAGCTGACCCAGCTCAGCGACTACACCGAGGACACCGGCGAGGGCCGCTGGACGGTCGACGAGGCGGTCCGGCTCGCCGTGCCGCTGAACGTCATCACCGCCTCGCTCTTCGCCCGCTTCTCCTCCCGGCAGGACGACTCGCCCGCGCTGAAGGCCGTCTCCGCGCTGCGCCAGCAGTTCGGCGGGCACACCGTCCGCAAGCACTGACCGGTGTACGTCCGCCGGCTCGAACTGGTCGACTTCCGCTCGTACGAGCGGGTCGGGGTGGACCTGGAGCCGGGTGGGAACGTCCTCGTCGGCCCGAACGGGGTGGGCAAGACCAACCTCGCCGAGGCGCTCGGCTACGTGGCGACCCTGGCCAGTCACCGGGTCGCCACCGACGCCCCGCTGGTCCGGGCCGGTGCCGCCACGGCGGTGCTGCGCTGCGCGATCGTGCACGAGGGCCGGGAGCTGCTGGTCGAGCTGGAGATCGCCCCGGGCCGGGCCAACCGGGCCCGGCTGAACCGGTCCCCGGCCCGCCGGGCCCGGGACGTCCTCGGCGCGCTGCGGCTGGTGCTCTTCGCCCCCGAGGACCTGGAACTGGTCCGGGGTGACCCGTCCGAGCGGCGGCGCTACCTCGACGACCTGCTGGTACTCCGGATGCCCCGGTACGCCGCCGTCCGCGGTGACTACGAGCGGGTGGTGAAGCAGCGCAACGCGTTGCTGCGTACCTCCTATCTGGCCCGGAAGACCGGCGGCGGGCGGGGACGGGCCGGACGCACCGACGACGAGTGGCCGGCCGAGGGTGGCGGCGACCTGTCGACGCTGGCGGTCTGGGACACCCACCTGGCCCGGCACGGGGCGGAGTTGCTGGCCGGCCGGCTGGAACTCGTCGCCGCGCTCGGCCCGCACGTGACGAAGGCGTACGACGCGGTGGCCGCCGGCCGGGGTGCGGCGTCGATGGCGTACCGGCCGTCGGTGGAGTTGCCGGAGACGCCGGACCGGTCGGCTCTGGAGGCGGCCCTGTCGAACGCGCTCGCCGAATCGCGGCCGGCCGAGATCGACCGTGGGACGACCCTGGTCGGGCCGCACCGCGACGAGTTGACCCTCACCCTCGGCACCCTGCCCGCCCGGGGGTACGCGAGCCACGGCGAGTCCTGGTCGTACGCGCTCGCGCTCCGGCTGGCCGCCTACGACCTGCTCCGCGCCGAGGGCGTCGAGCCGGTGCTGGTGCTCGACGACGTCTTCGCCGAACTGGACAGCGGCCGCCGGGAGCGGCTCGCCGAGCTGGTCGCCGGGGCCAGTCAACTCCTCGTCACCTGTGCGGTCGCCGACGACGTACCGCAGGCGCTGCGGGGGGCCCGCTTCGAGGTCTCCGACGGGCAGGTACGCCGTGCCGACTGATCCGGAGTCCCCCGGTCCGACCGGCAGTCCGACTGCCGCCGCCCGGTCCCGCCGCCCGTCCGCCGGCCCGCCCGGCGCGGAAAAGGACACGCCCCGACCGGAAAAGACCGCCGACGCGGCCAGCCCGGCGGAGGCGTCGGGGGCGGCCCGGTCCGGCTCCGGTGCGGCGGGCGCGGAGACGGGGTCGGCGCCGGCAGCTGGTGACGGCGAGCTGTCCGGTCCGGAGCTGGCCCGGGCGGTACTCGATGCCGCGCTCGCCAAACGGAAGGGACCGGCGCCGCGTCGGCGTACCACCGGCGGAGCGGAGCTGGACGCGGAGTCGGCGGACGGCGGCGGTGCCGGAGCGAATGTCGGACGGGCCGGCGGGCAGCGGCGCCGCCCACGCGGCTACTCCGGTCCCGGTCCCGACCCGCGTGATCCACAACTGTTCGGTACGGTGCTGGCCCGGCTGGTGAAGGCCCGGGGTTGGCAGCAGCCGGCCGCCGAGGCGACCGTCTTCGGGGCCTGGGAGCGGGTGGTCGGGCCGGACGTGGCCGAGCACAGCCGTCCGGTGAAGCTGGAGAACGGCGAGCTGACCGTCGAGGCGGAGTCGACGGCCTGGGCGACACAGTTGCGACTGCTGGCCGCCTCGCTGCTGCGCCGGATCGCCGCCGAGGTCGGGCACGGCGTGGTCCGTCGACTGCACGTGCACGGCCCGACCGCGCCGTCCTGGTCCCGAGGCCCGCGACGGGTGCGCGGACGTGGCCCCCGGGACACGTACGGCTGACCCGATCCGACCCGGCCTGGGCCGGTCTGGCCGGCCCATTTTGGCCTGGCCTGGGCCGGTCTGGCCGACCCAACCCAACCTGGCCCGGGCCTTCGCGGTCCGACACCGGCCGGCGGGATCGGCACCGACCCGGCTCGACCCGGCCCGGGGTCAGGAGTCGGCGTAGACGGCGAAGCCGCGTTCGGCGCACCGGCGGTAGAAGCCGGCCAGCACCGCCAGCTCCGAGCGGGGGTAGCTCCACTGCGGCGGCGCGCCGGACTCGTCGCGCAGCGCGTCGAGCCGGCTGTCCAGCCAGCGCAACTGCTGCTCGGCCAGGCGCCCGTCGGCCAGCGCGGCCCGGAGTACGGCGCCGACCGTGTCGAAGGTCACCGTGTCGCCGTACGCGCGGTGCCCGTCCACGAATCGTTCCAGCCCGCCGGCGATCCAGGCGCAGCCGTCCGGGTCGATCACCGGGTCCTCGTCCTCGGCCGCCGCCTCGGTTGCGTAGAGCACACCGTCGAGTCCCAGCAGCAGGTCGACCAGTTCGGTGTAGGCGGTGGCCCGGACCGAGCCGTTCTTGGCGATGTATCCGGCGAGGGCCGCGGTCGGTGCGGCCACCTCGGGCGCGTCGGCCAGGTCGCCGAAGTCGACGAACTCGGCCGGCGCGACCGGATCGTAGAAGCGGCCGGTCCGCGGCCAGCGCACCGCGACGTTGTCCAGCCCCATCGGGCGTCACCTTCCCATGCCTGGCGAAACCGGTCGGTGGGACCGCCCGGTGCGCTTACCGGGCATCCTGGCCATGGAGCTTACTTGCGGCGTCGCCAAGTTACGGCACCGCTCACCCTCCGCGCGACCCCCGGCCGTGCCGAGCGGATCCGGCGTCCGCGCTTGCCCCGGCTGGGCGGGCAGGACCGACCTGGGAGGTCTCGGCCGGCGAGGGTACGACGGTGCCGGAAACCGCCCCCGATTCGATCTCAGGCGTGTGGGGGGAGTCGCGGGCGAGGGGGTGAAGCCGTCTACGGAGGTCTCAGGGCGCCGCGCAGGGGTGCCGCATACCCAAGATGTCATCTGGGCACAGTAGGATTGACGGCGAGACGACGACACGGTGTGGCGTGGGGACCGGGCTGGCCGGTCGGGCGCCGCGTCGGGTCCGAGCCGATCGCGATCCGTGGGCAGCCGCGGCGACTGGCGCGTTCCGACCGTACCCGGAATTCCTCGTGGTGCCGGTCCGCGCGCCGAGTCGCGGGCCGCCCACCGAACCCGCGCTCTCGCGCCGCCCGGCGCGGGCCGCGCGAGAAAGTGGCCAAGGTGGCAGCGCAGCAGAAGCAGGAGTACGGCGCCGAGTCGATCACCGTTCTGGAGGGCCTGGAGGCCGTTCGCAAGCGGCCCGGTATGTACATCGGTTCGACTGGAGAGCGGGGTCTGCACCACCTGGTCTGGGAGGTCGTGGACAACGCGGTGGACGAGGCGCTCGCCGGCTACTGCGACACCATCGAGGTGGTGCTGCTCGCCGACGGCGGCGTCCGGGTCACCGACAACGGCCGGGGCTTCCCGGTCGACCTGCACCCGAAGCTGAAGAAGCCGGGCGTCGAGGTGGCGCTGACCGTGCTGCACGCCGGCGGCAAGTTCGACGGCAAGGCCTACGCGGTCTCCGGCGGCCTGCACGGTGTCGGCGTCTCGGTGGTGAACGCACTCTCCACCCGGATGTTCGTGGAGATCCACAAGGACGGGTACGTCTGGCGGCAGAGCTACGCCAACTCCAAGCCCACCCCGCTGGAGAAGGGCGAGACCACCAACACCACCGGTTCGTCGGTCTCGTTCTGGCCGGACCCGTCGGTCTTCGAGACCGTCGACTTCGCCTTCGAGACCATCTACCGCCGCATCCAGGAGTACGCCTTCCTCAACCGTGGCCTGACCATCCAGCTCCGCGACGAGCGGGTGCAGGAGGAGGACGGCAAGCCGCGCGAGGTGACCTTCTGCTACAAGGGCGGCATCTCCGACTTCGTCCGGCACCTCAACGCCTCCAAGAACCCGATCCACAAGACCGTGGTCGAGTTCGGGGCCGAGGAGGAGACCGAGGGCATGTCGGTCGAGATCGCGATGCAGTGGAACGAGTCGTACGGCGAGTCGGTCTACACCTTCGCGAACACCATCAACACGCACGAGGGCGGCACCCACGAGGAGGGCTTCCGGGCCGCGCTGACCAGCGTCGTCAACCGGTACGGCACGGACAAGAAGCTGCTCAAGAGCGACGAGAAGCTCTCCGGCGAGGACATCCGGGAAGGGCTCGCGGCGATCATCTCGGTCAAGCTGACCAACCCGCAGTTCGAGGGGCAGACCAAGACCAAGCTCGGCAACACCCCGGTGAAGAGCTTCGTACAGCGGGTCTGCAACGAGTGGCTTGTCGACTGGTTCGACCGCAACCCGGCCGAGGCCAAGCTGATCATCACCAAGGCGACCCAGGCGGCGCGGGCCCGGATCGCCGCGCAGCAGGCCCGGAAGCTGGCCCGGCGCAAGTCGCTGCTGGAGTCCGGCTCGATGCCGGGCAAGCTGGCCGACTGCCAGTCCACCGACCCGCGCGAGTCCGAGGTGTTCATCGTCGAGGGCGACTCGGCGGGTGGCTCGGCCAAGCAGGGCCGCGATCCGCGTACCCAGGCGATCCTGCCGATCCGGGGCAAGATCCTGAACGTGGAGAAGGCCCGGATCGACCGGGTGCTGAAGAACAACGAGGTGCAGGCGCTGATCACCGCGCTGGGCACCGGCATCCACGACGACTTCGACATCGAGAAGCTGCGGTACCACAAGATCGTGCTGATGGCCGACGCCGACGTCGACGGCCAGCACATCCAGACGCTGCTGCTCACCCTGCTGTTCCGGTTCATGCGGCCGCTCGTCGAGCTGGGGCACGTCTACCTGGCCGCACCGCCGCTCTACAAGATCAAGTGGAACCGCAAGGGCGACGACGCCCAGTACGCCTACTCCGACCGGGAGCGGGACGGGCTGATCGCGCTGCGGCAGCAGAAGAAGCCGAACGCCAAGCCGGACGACATCCAGCGGTTCAAGGGTCTGGGCGAGATGAACTACCCGGAGCTGTGGGAGACCACGATGAACCCGGCGACCCGGACGCTGCGCCAGGTCACCCTGGACGACGCCGCGACGGCCGACGAGCTGTTCAGCGTGTTGATGGGCGAGGACGTGGAGGCGCGTCGCTCGTTCATCCAGCGCAACGCCAAGGACGTCCGCTTCCTCGACATCTAGGGCCGGTACGGCGGTCCTCGGCACCGACCGACGGGTCGGCCGGACGACAGCACCGAGTCGGCCGAACGGTCAACCGGGACCGCCGTTCCACACAGTTATCCACAGCTTCCACGGTTTCCACAGCCGTTATCCACAGCGGAATGCGGCTTTGAGTCTGATAAGGGTAGACAGTGACGGATACTCCCGAGCCCACCGCCAACGAGCCGGAGCAGGACGCGGCTGCCGCCAGCGCGGTCGCCCAGCACGACCGGATCGAGCCGGTCGGGCTCGAGGTGGAGATGCAGCGCTCCTACCTCGACTACGCGATGAGCGTGATCGTCGGGCGGGCGCTGCCGGACGTACGGGACGGGTTGAAGCCCGTACACCGGAAGATCCTCTACGCCATGTTCGACTCCGGCTACCGCCCGGACCGGGGATACGTGAAGTGCTCCCGGGTGGTCGGCGATGTGATGGGTCAGTTCCACCCGCACGGCGACTCGGCGATCTACGACGCGCTGGTCCGGATGGCCCAGACCTGGTCGCTGCGCTACCCGCTCGTCGACGGCAACGGCAACTTCGGCTCGCCAGGTAACGATCCGGCTGCGGCCATGAGATATACCGAATGCAAGCTTGACCCACTTGCTATGGAGATGCTAAGGGACATCGACGAGGACACCGTCGACTTCCAGGACAACTACGACGGCCGGGCCAAGGAGCCGACGATCCTACCGTCCCGGATCCCGAACCTGCTGGTGAACGGTTCCGAGGGCATCGCGGTCGGCATGGCGACCAAGATCCCGCCGCACAACCTGCGGGAGATCGCCGCCGCGGTGCAGTGGTGCCTGGAGCACCCGGAGGACGACGAGGCGACGACACTCGACGCCCTGATCGGGATCGTCAAGGGGCCGGACTTCCCGACCCACGGCCTGATCGTGGGGACGACGCCGATCCAGGACGCGTACCGGACCGGGCGGGGTTCGATCCGGATGCGCGCGGTGGTGGAGGTCGAGGAGGACAAGAAGGGCCGGACGAGCCTGGTCGTCACCGAGCTGCCGTACCAGGTCAACCCCGACAACCTGGCCGAGCGGATCGCCGAGCTGATCAAGGAGGGGAAGCTCGCCGGGATCGCCGACATCCGGGACGAGTCCTCAGGGCGTACCGGTATGCGGATCGTGCTGGTGCTCAAGCGCGACGCGGTCGCCAAGGTGGTGCTGAACAACCTCTACAAGCACACTCAGCTTCAGGAGACCTTCGGCGCCAACATGCTGGCCCTGGTCGACGGGGTGCCGCGCACGCTCAACCTGGCGCAGTTCATCCGCTACTACGTCGACCACCAGATCGACGTGATCCGGCGGCGGACGGCCTTCCGGCTGCGTAAGGCCGAGGAGCGGGCACACATCCTGCGCGGTCTGGTCAAGGCGCTGGACGCGCTGGACGAGGTCATCGCGTTGATCCGGCGGTCGCCGACGGTGGAGGAGGCCCGGCAGGGCCTGATCCAGCTCCTCGACATCGACGAGGTGCAGGCCACCGCGATCCTGGACATGCAGCTGCGCCGGCTCGCCGCGCTGGAGCGCCAGAAGATCATCGACGAGCTGGCCAAGATCGAGGTGGAGATCGCCGACCTCAAGGACATCCTGGCCAAGCCGGAGCGGCAGCGGAAGATCGTCTCCGAGGAGCTCGGCGAGATCGTGGCCAAGTGGGGCGACGAGCGCCGGACCAAGATCGTGCCCTTCGAGGGCGAGGTTTCGATGGAGGACCTGATCGCCCGCGAGGACGTCGTGGTCACCATCACCCGCACCGGGTACGCCAAGCGGACCAAGGTCGACCTCTACCGCTCGCAGCGCCGGGGCGGCAAGGGGGTCAGTGGTGCCACGCTGCGCCAGGACGATATCGTCAGCAACTTCTTCGTCTGCTCCACGCATGACTGGATGCTCTTCTTCACCAATAAGGGGAGGGTCTACCGGGCCAAGGCGTACGAGTTGCCGGAGGCCAGTAGGGTGGCCAGAGGCCAGCACGTGGCCAATCTGCTCGCCTTCCAGCCGGACGAGCAGATCGCCCAGGTGATCGAGATCCCGGACTACCAGGTCGCGCCGTACCTGGTCCTGGCCACCAGGAACGGTCTGGTGAAGAAGACGAGGTTGGAGGAGTTCGATTCCAACCGCTCCGGCGGCATCATCGCGATCAACCTCCGCGACGAGGACGAGCTGGTCGGAGCGGCGCTCGCGGGCCCGGGGGACGACCTCCTCCTGGTGTCCAAGAAGGCGCAGGCGATCCGGTTCAACGCCACCGACGAGGCGCTCCGCCCGATGGGACGGGCGACCTCGGGCGTGATCGGGATGCGGTTCACCGACGACGACGTGCTGTTGGCGATGGAGGTGGTCCGCGAGGGCATGGACCTGGATGTCCTCGTGGCGACGAACGGGGGCTACGCGAAACGCACCCCGATCGAGGAATACCCCGTGCAGGGTAGGGGAGGTAAAGGGGTGCTGACCGCGAAGATCACAGAGCGCCGCGGCGGTCTGGTCGGCGCGGTCGTGATCAGCCCGGACGACGAGCTGTTTGCCATCACCAGCAACGGCGGTGTGATCCGGACTCCGGTGAAGCCTGTACGCCGAACGCGTGACCGGAACACAATGGGGGTCAAACTGATGGACCTACCAGACGGCGTGACTATTGTGGCGATTGCTCGCAATGCCGACGAGCCTGACGAACAGGACTAGTTGATGACGGATACACAGGCGAAGTCGGGGGCTGCGGGGACCTCGGCCAACCCGGTCGACGAGGAGTCCGCCGCCGGCGGAAACTCGGCGACCGGCCGCGCGGCCGTCGGCCGCGCGATGGTCAGCGCCGACACGCCGTCGCCCAAGTTCACCCGGGCGCCGGGCATGCCGCCGCCACCCGACCAGCTGCCCGAGGAGTCGACCACCCCGTCGGCCGGTGCTGGCGAGGACGGGAAACCGGCGGCCGCCACGACGGAAGCCGCGACTGCCGCGACGTCTCCGGCGGCCACCGTTGCGGCTTCCCGGGGCAGTTCCGGGGTGAACCGGTCCGACCAGGCGGGCAGTGGTGACCCGAACGTGACGAGCCGGCTGGAGCAGCCCGGCTCGGCAAGCCGTACCGAGCGGATTCCGGGCCGGACCGAGCGGCCGGGTTCCCCGGGCACCACCTCCGGGGCCGAGGCGACCCAGCGGATCGGCGCCGCGTCGCAGAGCGCCTTCCGTCCGGGTGGGTCCGGCGGGAGCACCCCGACTACCCAGACAGCTGCCACCAGCCGGTTCGGCCTCGGCAGCCCGGCCGCGCGTACGGCGACCGGTACCGGGCCTGGCGGTGTCGGTCCGGGGGCGGTCGGCGGTGTCGGCCAGGGGACGGCCGGCGGTGCCGGTGCGGTCGGTGCGGCCCGGGTGACCGAGGCGGTGCGCGCCGCGCGGAGTACCGTCAGCTCCGCCGCCTCGCGCGGACCCCGCCGGGCCCGGCTGAACCTGAAGCGGATCGACCCCTGGTCCGTGATGAAGTTCTCGTTCGCGGTCTCGCTGGTGCTGTTCATCGTGGTGATCGTCGCGACCTCCGTGCTCTACCTGGCGCTCGACGCGATGGGCGTCTTCGACAGCGTGAACGGCACGCTGACCGACATGATCAGCGCGAGTGGCGGGCAGACCGGCAGCACCTTCCAGATCACCGCCAAGGGCGTCATCCTCACCTCCGGCCTGATCGGGCTGGTGAACGTGGTGCTGTTCACCGCGCTCGCCACCCTGGGAGCGTTCATCTACAACGTCTGCGCCGACCTGGTCGGCGGTGTCGAGTTGACCCTCGCCGAGCGCGACTGAGTGACCCGACAGCATGCTTCGCCGACGCCGGGGCAGCCGCAAAGCGGTGGCCCCGGCGTCCGCCGTTCCGGTACGGTCTGCGTCGTAGCTGGTACGCCGCCGCTGCGCCGGAACCGCCGCCCCCAAGTTGGGACCGGCGCGGGAGGTACGGTAACCTTGCTCGTCGCAACGGGGGGCTATAGCTCAGTCGGTTAGAGCGCAGAGCTGATAACTCTGAGGTCGATGGTTCGATTCCATCTAGCCCCACTTCATACCGTCCGACGGCTCGTCGAGCGTGAGGATACGTCCATGTTGAAGAAGATCCTGCTCGTCGTCGGCGTCGTCGGCGTCGCGGCCCTCGTCTACAAGAAGGTCAAGGACTCCAACGACGAGCGCGCCCTCTGGCACGAGGCCACCACCGCGCCCGACCTGCGCTAGGACGTCTGACCGGATCACACCCCCCGTTGGCGGCTCCGTCCCGCTCGGGGCCGTAGCTCAACTGGCAGAGCACTGCCTTTGCAAGGCAGGGGTTAGGGGTTCGAGTCCCCTCGGCTCCACCATTCAACGCCGTGACGGGCGTGACGAGCGCGCGAGTTCGGCTACGTCGTGGCGGCGATCCACTTCCGGGTCGGAGCGGCGCCGGCCAGGTCTACCTGTCGTCTCGGACGGCGTTCGACGGCCGTGCGCGGTGCCGGTCAGTCACAGTGTTCGAACGGACTGGTGTAGCTTGCCCCGTCGGCCGAACCGCCCCACTTGACGCAGTTTCCGGCGGCTTCGGCGCGTACCGGGCCGGCGTAGTACTCGTAGGCGCCGCTGTCGGTCTGCCGGCCGGCGCCCTGCACCTGGAGGTGTGCGGAGACCCGGGTCGGGGTGCCGACCGAGCTGACCTTGAGGGCGACCGTGCAGTTGGTGCCGTTGGCGGCGCTGTAGAGCAGGTAGACCCGGGCCAGCGGAATGCCACCGGGCCCGGCCACCGGTGCCTGGTCGATGACCTGGTAGCCGCTGCCACAGACCTTCTCCGGCGCGTACGGGTTCTTGACGGCAGGCTCTTCCGGACGACTCGTGCCGGGCTGCGGGCCGGCAGTGGCTCCACCCGGGCCGGTCGGCGGTGACTGCCCGTCCGACGACCAGTCGGCGCTGCCCGGGGTACTCCCGGACGGGTTCGGCCCGGCGTTCGCGGTCGCCCGGGCCGCTGGTCCGGTCGTCGTCGTAGCGACGCCGATCTCCGGGGCCGGACCGGTCGACGCGCCGGCCCGGTCCGCCGGATCCGCGGTCACCTGCTCCGGTCCGGGACGGACGATCAGCAGCGCGACCACACCGACGACCGCGACGACGACCGCCGCCAACCCGGCGAGCGGGGCGGTACGTCGACGGCGCCCTCCGACGCTCGGACCGCCGACCACCCCGGATCCGGCGGAGAAGGGTGCGCCCGAGCCGGTGGCGAACGGTGCGCCCGAGCCAGCCGCGAACGGTGCGCCCGATCCGGCAGGGAGGGGCGGCGGCGCCCCGGCCGGGGTCGCTCCGGACGGGGCCGGCCCGGACAGCAGCGTTCCGGGCGGGTGCGGTCCGGACGACGACGGCGTCGGACGGCTGGCGGGCAGCCGCATGGTCGAGGACGACGCCAGGGTTTCTTCGGCGGCACGAATGGCGTCGGCGAACGCTGCCGCACTCAGGAAGCGATGACCCGGCTCCTTGGCCAGCGCCCGTTCGACAAGCATCGCCACCGGGGCCGGCACGTCCGGCGGCAACGGCGGCGGCGCCTCCTGGAGGTGCTGGGTCACGATGTGCAGCGGGTTGCCGCCGGTGAACGGCGGGCGTCCGGTCAGGCAGCAGTACGCGACCGCGCCGAGTGCGTACACGTCGGTGGCCGCCGACACGGGACGGCCGGCGATCTGTTCCGGCGCCATGTAGTGCACCGAGCCGAGCATGATGTTGCTGGCGGTGATGCTCGTCACGTTCGCCGACCGGGCCACCCCGAAGTCGACGAGTACGACGGAGCCGTCCGGCTGGACCAGCAGGTTGCTCGGCTTGACGTCCCGGTGCACGATGTTCGCCTGGTGCGCGACGTGCAGGGCGCGGGCAGCCTGGCTCAGCACCGAGAGGGTCTCGCTGACGCCGAGCCGGCCCAGCTGCTTGACCCGCTTCGACAACGACATCCCGTCGATGAGTTCCATCACCAGGTAGTCGACCCGGCGACCGTCCAGTTCGGCGTCCTCGCCGTAGTCGAAGACGCTGACGATGCCGGGGTGCCGCAGCGCGGCCATCAGCCGGGCCTCGGTCCGGAACCGGGTGATGAACTCGAGGTCCGAGACCAGCGCCGGCAGCAGCACCTTCACCGCGACGCGTCGCTTCAGGAGGGTGTCGGTGGCGGACCAGACGTCTCCCATGCCGCCGGTCGCGACCCGGTCGTCGAGCAGGTAGCGGTCGTTGAGCACGACTCCCGGAGACAACATTCGATCACCGTACCGGTCGACACAGGGCCGGACGGTCGATGGCCTGCATCGGCCGGACACTGGTCCGGCCTGCGCAGCCGTGCAGCGGTCAGAAGCCTTCCGGGACGTGCGGTACGTAGTGCTCGCCGAGCCGGCGCAACTCGTCCGCGCCGAGCGCCAGGTCCACCGCGGCGACCGCATCGCCGAGATGCTCGGGCTTTGTCGCACCGACGATCGGGGCGGTCACCGCCGGTTGGTGCAGCAGCCAGGCGAGCGCGACCTGCGCCCTGGGGACGCCGAGTTCGCCGGCAACGTCGGCTACCGCGCCGACCACCCCGACGGTCGGCTTCCTCGGCCTGCCTGTAGAGGGTGCCGCCGAACTCGTCCGTCTCGCTGCGCGCGGTGCCGACCGCCCAGTCCCGGGTCAGCCGGCCCCGGGCCAGCGGACTCCAGGGAAGTACTCCGACGCCCTGGTCGAGGCAGAACGGAAGCATCTCCCGCTCCTCCTCCCGCATTATCAGGTTGTACTGGTCCTGCATGGACACGAACCGGGTCCACCCGCCCAGGTCGGCGGTGTACTGCGCCTGCACGAACTGCCAGGTCCACATCGAGGAGGCCCCGAGATAGCGCACCTTGCCTGCACGTACGAGGTCGTGCAGCGCCTCCATCGTCTCCTCGATCGGCACAGTCGGGTCGTACCGGTGGATCTGGTAGAGGTCGATGTAGTCGGTACCGAGTCGGCGCAGGCTCTCGTCGACCTGGGTCAGGATCGCCGCCCGGGACAGCCCGCCGCCCTTCGGCCCCGGCCCCATCCGGCCGTGCACCTTGGTCGCGATGACCACCTCGTCCCGCCGGGCGAACTCGCCGAGCAGCTTCCCGGTGATCTCCTCACTGCTGCCGAGGGAGTAGACGTTGGCGGTGTCGAACGTGGTGATGCCGGCCTCGATCGCCTGCCGGACGAACGGCCGCGCCTCGTCCAGGCCGACCGACCAGGAGTGGGTGCCGCGCTGCGGGTCGCCGAAGCTCATGCACCCGAGGACGATGCGCGACACTTCCAGTCCCGAGTTGCCCAGTCGTACGTACCGCATCGGTACTCCTCGCCTCGCCTCGTCCGTCGTCGTGGTCGTCGTAGTCGGCTTAGCCGGCGAGCCGCGACCACTGGCTCCAGGCAACGTACCGGCGGCCGAGGAAGCCGGAGGTGACGCCGGGGCGGCCCGGCTGCGGAGCCGGCGGAGCATCCGGGCGTCGCCGAACCCGACCGCCCTGGCCGCGGCCTCCACGGTGGCACCGTGCCCGATCAGGTGTTCGGCGCGTTCGACCCGCAGTAGCTGCTGGTAACGCAGCGGCGTCACCCCGACGGCCCGGACGAAGACCCGGGTGAGGGTGCGCTCGCTGACCCCGACGGCGGCGGCCAGGTCGGTCAGGGACAGCCGTTCGGTGAACCGGGTGTCGATGACGTCCTGCACCCGGTGCACCACGTCGCTGACGTGACCCCGGTGCCGCAACATCGCGCTGGCCTGCCGCTCGTCGCCGTTGCGCCGGGCGTAGACCACCATCTCCCGGGCCACCCGGGCGGCGAAGCCGGGCCCGTGCCGCGCGGCGAGCAGGTGCAGGGCCAGGTCGATGCCGCTGGCGATGCCGGCCGAGGTGACCACGCGGTCGTCCACGACGTACAGCACGTCCCGGACCACTGTGGCGCGCGGGTACCGGCGGGCCAGGTCGTCCTGGAGGTCGTGGTGGGTGGTGCACCGCCGGCCGTCCAGCAGACCGGCACCGGCCAGCGCGAACGCTCCGGCGCAGACGCTGGCGACCGTGCCGCCCCGGCGGTGGTGCCGGGCCAGCCGCTCCAACGTCGCGTCCGCGAAACCGGCGTACCGGCTCCGGCTCCGGTCCCGGCCGGCCGAACCCGGGATACCGGCCGGGCCGGGCGGACGGCCGGCCGCCAGCCGGGTACCACGATTAGGTCGTCGGGCCCCAGCTCGGGCCAGTCGGTCCGGGCCCGCAGCGGTACGCCCTGGGTGGTGCCGACCTCCTCCCGCTCGCCGACGTAGTGCAGGGCGTAGCCGCCGCCGAAGTCGGCGGCGGTGGAGAACGCCTGCGCCGGCCCGGCCAGGTCGAGCAGGTGCAGCCGGGCGGCGAGCAGGAAGACGACGTTCGTCACCCGACGGCCGGCTCCGGCACGGCGGCCCGCTCGGGAGCCGCCGGCTCCGGCCGGGTACGTCCACCGTCCGCCCCCGCACCCTCGGCGGCCCGCTCCGCGCGCCCGGCGGTCAACTCGGCCACGGTACGGATGGTGGCGAACCGCCCGGCCAGCGCGTACTCGGTACGGGCGACGATTTCGTCGACGCCGAGCGTGCGCGGGTCGGCGAGGATCTCGGCCAGGGTACGGCCGGGCGGGGCGTCCGGGTGCTCGATCGGGTTCGTCGCCGTCGCGTCGGTCACGAACGTCACCTGGTAGCCGAGGTCACTCGCGAGCCGGGCGGTGGTCTCCACGCACTGCTCGGTGCGGATCCCGCAGACCGCCACCTCCAGCACGCCCGCCTGGGTCAGCAGTTGCTGGAGGTTGGTGGTGGTGAAGGCGTTGTGCGAGGTCTTGTGCAGCACCGGCTCGCCGGGCCCGGGTTCGAGCCCGTCCATCAACCGGACGAAGCCGAGAGCCGGGTCGAAGACGTTGCCGGTGCCGGGCTCGGTGTGCAGTACCCAGACCACGAGGTCACCTGCCGCCCGGAACGCTTCGGTCAGCCGGCGTACCCGTTCGGCGATCTCCGGGTTCGAGGTGACCGACCAGATTTCCCGTTGCCGGAACGACTCCTGTACGTCGATGACGACGAGCGCGCGTGATGTCATGCCACCGATCCTGTCCGGTCGAGAGCCGCGACGGCAGACACCATCATGCCCGGCTCCGGAACGATCCGGTCACCACGCCCGGCCGGCCCGGCCAGCGAGCCCCGAGCCCCGGCCCGTGGGTCGGCGGGCCGGGTGGGCGCGGTCGGCGTACCCCGGACAGCCGGCGGCCCCTCCCGGTCGGGTGCAACCGGAAGGGGCCGCCGTGAACGGTCGACAGTGCTAGTGCTGGTGCGAGGTCACCGGGTGACGCCGAAGACGATCCGGCTGAGCGTGTCCTCGACACCGGTGAAGCCCTCGCCCGGGTTGAGGACGTCCTCGCCGAAGTCGACGTCGGTGTCGTCGGCGGTGCCGCCGACGCCGTCCGGCCCGACCGCGAACATGACCGGGAAGTTCCCGCCCTGGTCCATGATGTTCGGCTGGTCGTTGAACTGGTCGACGTGCCAGTCACCGAAGAAGTGTCCGGCCTCGTGCGCGGTCACGTTGCCCACCGCCCGGCCGACAAAGGCGATCTTGTCGCTGGCCGGCGTGATGTACGTGTTGAGCGACGGGTCGTCACCGGCCGGCTCGCTCAGCACGTCCAGCAGCACCAGTGCGGAGTCCTCGGTGCCGAAGTTGCCCGGATCGATGTACTGGGCGATGCCGATGGTGGGCACGCCGGACTCCTCGATGCTGCCACCGATGATGACCCGGCTGACGTTCGCCTGCCCCCACGGGTCGGCGTGGTCCCGGCTGTTCAGGATCCGGATGTCGAAGCGCTGGTTGAGCCCGCTCTCGACCATGTCGTGCCGCAGGTTCTCCTCGACCTCGGCGATGATCCCGTCGATCACGGCGTCCTCGTCGGCGGCGGTCAGCCCCCAGCGCCCGAGCCAGGCACGCATCGGGCTGAGGGTGCGCACACCCGGGCCGCCGAAGATGGCGGTGTTGATCCGGGCGCCGTCGAAGTCGAGGAAGAGCGTCTGCCGGGGCTTCTGCGCCGACCGGTACGCCTCGACCGTGATGTCGTACATGCCGTCGCCGAGGGTGACGCCGACGTAGTGCCAGCCGGCCTTGTCGGCCACGTGCTCGGTGACCGCGTTGCCGCCGCCCGGGAGCGGGCTGTTCGGCGGGTAGATGCCGGAGGCGTCCTGGTCGGAGCCGTGCACCTCGCGACCGTCCGAGTCGTAGACGGTGATCTTCGCTGCCGAGCCCGCCACCGAGGCGCCGAGTACGTCACCCGGCCGCAGCCGTACGGCGAAGAAGTCGGTGTCCTGCTCGGCGGTTGCCAGGGTGACCTGGTACGGCCCCTCGCTGGCGGCACCCGCACCGCTGCCCGAGTCGAACGGGTCCTCCGGGATGGACGGGAAGCCGACCACCGCCACGTAGTAGTCGCCGTCGGCGGCGAACTGGTGGATCAGCAGGCTGTCCAGGCCCTCCGGGCTGTCGTCGTTGAGGTCGATCAGCTCGCCCTCGGCGTCGTAGAGCAGTACGACGGAGTCCAGCTCGTCGGTCGGGGTGTCGATGTCGACCCGCAGCGTCCGGCCGGCGGTGCCGGTGACCTGGTAGAAGTCGAAGTCACCGCTGCCGCTGCCGGCACTGCCGTGCGGCCCGTCCCCGACCGTACCGCTGGTGCTGACCGCCTGCTCGGTGGCCCCGACCCCGGTGTCCCGGGCCAGCGGGATGGCGCCGTCGTCCTCGGTGTTCGGCGCGATCGCCGTGGCCTCCACCCGCTCCGGTGACAGCGAGCCGAGGATCCGCAGCCGCGGAGTGTCCTTGCCGCCCGTGCCGAATCCGGTGATCCGTTGCGCGTTGGCCGGCGTGTCGTTGCCACCCCTGATGCCGGCCGGTTCCTCCTCGTCGGCCAGCACCGGCGCGGCGGCCACCGACCGCTGTTGCGCCCGCAGCTGCGCCCGCTGGTCGCCCTGCTTGGCCAACCAGTTCTTCCAACCGACGTAGTCCGCCTTGGCCGGATCCGGCAGCAGTGCCAGGAACGGGTTCGGCCCGGCCGGCTGTTTCGCGGCGTTCGGCTTGACCTGCACGAGGCCGGTCGGCCGGGCAGCGGTGGCGCCGCTGCCGGCGCCGTCGTCGAAACCCGGCCGGGCCTGTGCCCCGGCCGGTGTCAGAACTGCGGCCACCAGTGTTCCGGCGGCCAGAATGGCGATAGGTCGACGCATACGTCCCCCTCCGTCGTGCCATCACTCGGTGGCCCCCGCCACCGATGGCTAACGTGACGCTACTTATCGCGAAGGGAAATTAATAGAAGTAGTGAGATATTTACCTGTCTCACTATGTACCTCCCCGCCGGTGGTTCCAACCGGTCGACGCGCCCCGGCGTGTAACCGGCAGAGCGAGTACGGGAGGAATCGTGGAGGACGACGTTGGCTTCCGGGAGTTCGTCGAGGCACGGCTGGTCCGACTGTCCCGGGTGGCCTATCTGCTGACCGGGCGGCATCACGATGCCGAGGACCTGGTGCAGGCCGCCCTGGTCAAGGTCGCGGCCCGGTGGCGGCGGGTCGCCGCGACCGGAGACCCCGAGGCGTACGTCCGGCGGGTCATGTACAACGAGCGGATCCTCTCCTGGCGCAGGTGGCGCCGGCAGGTGGTGCAACCCGCCGAGGGCGTACCCGAGATCGGGCCGGCCGGGGACGCTGCCGACGGCGTCGTCTCCCGGCTCCTGCTGGAGCGTGCCCTGGCCCGGCTCACCTGGCGACAGCGGGCGGTGCTGGTGCTGCGGTTCTACGAGGACCTGTCGGTCGCCGAGACCGCCACGGTGCTGGGCTGCTCGACCGGCACCGTGAAGAGCCAGACCAGTCACGCCCTCGGCCGGCTGCGGGAGCTGGCTCCCGAACTCGCCGAACTGATGCGCGAACCGACGGAGGTGGGAGATGAGCGGGTTGAGACACATGCTCGGTGAGGTCGCCGAACAGGCGAAGGTGTACGACGTGGCCGGGCGCGCCGTCCAGGTCGCCCGGCGGCGCCGGATGGCCGTCCGGTTCGCCCCGGTGGCCGCGGCGGCGGCGGTGGTCGCCTTCGGCGCGGTCGCCGTCGTCGGGTTGCGGCCGGACCCGGACGTCGGGCAGTTGGCCGCCGTGACGCCGACCGTCGACTGGCTGCCGTCCCGGTTGGACCTGCCGGCGTCGGGACCGGAGCCGCTGCCGGCCACCGGTCCGGTCGGCCGGGGCGTACTCGTCTACGAGGGCGGACCGGACGAACTCGCACCGGTGCTGCTCACCGAGGACGGTCGGCAGCACCGGCTCGCCGAGCCGACCTCCGCGCCGGACCCGTCGTACACCCCGACCGTGCTGGTCTCGCACACCCGGCCGACCCTGTCCCCGAACGGCAGGTGGCTCGGTGAGCAGCGCGACGGCCGGTACGTCGTCCGGGACCTCACCGGGACCACCCGGCACCAGCTCGCGGACGGGTTCTCCCCGATCGCCTGGTCACCGGAGAGCCGCTGGTTGCTGTTCGGCAATCGCGACGAGAACGCCCCGCCGGTCCGGTTCGATGTCACCAGCGGGGAGCAGCGGCCGGTCCCCGGCGTCGACTGGGAGCGCTGGTCCCCCGTCGCGGTGCTGCCGGATGGCGAGGTGGTGCTGCTGGGCGGGCTGGCCGAGCCGATCCGACGGACGAGTGTCGAACTCCGGCTCGTCGACCCGGTGGGCGCCGCCGAACCCACCCGGATCCAGCTCGACCTGCGCCGGCAGCTGCGGCAGGTGGAGAGCGTGGGTAGCGAGCAGCCGATGCTCTCCTCGGACGGCCGGTCGTTGCTGTTCAGCGTGGTCGAGGTGGCGGACCCGCGGCAGGGCATGCCGGGGCTCGACCACGGTGGCGACCTGATCCGGGTCGACCTGACCAGCAACGCGGCACACCGGATCGACCTGGCGTACTCCGACCGGCCGGGCCCGGCGAAGCCCGGCCCGAGTCCGGCGGCTGCCCGCGACTGGTGGACCGAGCCGCTCGGGTACCTGCCGGAGGGCGTGCTGCTGCGGCTGCGCACCTCCGACGGAGCGGGTGACGAGCTCCAGGTGTTGGATCCGGCCACCGGCGCGGTCGGCCGGGTCACCGAGCTGCCGGCGGATCCGGCGGTGGAGTTCGTCCGACCTCGGGGTTCCTGACCGGAGCCATCGAGGTGGACGGCCGGCTCAGTCGCCCGGCCGGCTGAATTCGGTGGTGTCGCCGCGGACCGCGGCGACACCACCGGCCGGTGCCGTACCGCCGGTCGTGTCGCGGTGGCCTGACCTGTCGACATCGGCTGTCCGGTCCTGGTGGCCTGTCCGGTCGACGTCGCCGGTTTCGTCGTGGTGGCCGGTCGTGTCCAGGTCGTCGGCGGTTCCGTCAGGGTGGTCGTCGGCGGCTGGCGGGGTGACCAGCCGGCCGACGGCGGTGTTGGTGAGGGTGGCACCGAGCGCGCTGCCTGCGGCGATCCCCCAGCTGACCGGCCCGAGCGGGGTACAACCGAAGAAGTGGCTCAGCCCCGGTGTCTGGATCACCCCGGCCAGCACCGCGACCGAGGCGGCGGTCGAGGCCAGCACGCTGCGGCTCCGCCCGCCGTCCAACAGGGTCTGGCCGAGCTGGGTACCGACCAGCGAGGCGAGCGCCACCGTGCCGGCCCGGCGCCGGGTGCCGGTGTAGCGGGCCAGCGCCCAGCCGGTGGTCGCACCGAGGGTCGTGGTGCCGGCCCGCAGCGCGACCTCCCGGCTGAGGGTGGCGCCGAGCGAGGTCTCCGGTCCCTCGGTGAGCAGCCCGTCCGTCCGCTCCGGCCGGGGTGCCCGGACCGCGATCGCCATCGCACGATCGCCACAGGAGCCGTGGTGTACGGGCTGGTCACCGCAGGAGATCACGGCTGGGTCAGCCCGCGGACTCTGGTCGCGATCCTCGTCGGGTTGATCGGCTATGTGTTGTTCGCGTGGCGGATCCGGACCGCCGTCCCACCGCTCGTCGACCCGGGGATGCTTCGGCGCTGGCCGGTAGTCCGCGGCCTGAGCCTGATCTTCGTGGCGACGGCCCTGATGATCGCGGTGTTCTTCCTCGGCTCCTTCGTGCTACAGGGACTCCACGGCTTTACGGCGCTGGAGACGGGACTGTCGTTCCTGCCGGTCGCCGTCGGGTCCATCCTCGGTTCCCACCTTGCCGGGTGGGTCCTTCCTCGTTGGGGCGTGCGTGCAGCCCTATGAGGCGGGGGTCGCGGCTGGCGTGCTCAGCACGTTCCACGAGTTCGGCGCCGCCACCGGAGTGTCCGCGGTCTCCAGCGTCGCCGCCGCCGCGTTGCTCGATCCGGGCTTCGGTGCCTTCTCACCCGGCTACTGGTTCGCCGCGGCTGTCGCCGCGGTCGCCGGACTCGCATCGCTGGCCAGCCCAAGAAGGGGCCGCTGAGGCGTGCCGAGCGCACGAGGAGTTGTGCCCACCGCCGGCCCCGATCCGGTCTTCCGCACGCCGAGATCCTGGGCGAACGCGATTTCGGGTGCAGGCATCGTCACGTCGCCGACTTGCGGACCGGGTAACGCAGGTGGAGCACACCTTGGCCCTGGATGACGATGTCGGGATCGTCAAGGGTGACCTGGTCGTCGGTGCAGGCGCCGAAGTACCGCTTGCCTCGGCCGAGCACGACGGGCACCACATCGATCGCGACATAGTCGACGAACCCGAGTTGTAGCGCCTGTCCGCCGACGCCGCCGGCACCGATGCCGATGTCACCGTTGCCCGCGAGCTGTTGTGCGATGGCGACGCCATCTTCGACCGACCCGGCGAAGTGATAGGACGCCTCGGGGTGCCAGCCCTCGGGTTTCGAGCGGTGCGAAACCACCACGACGTGGTCGCTCGCCGGCGGATGGCCTTCCCAGCCGTTGGTCAAGTCGAACTGGTGCCGTCCGACGATGAGAACCTTCTGTCGTTCCCACATGCCCCGCACGTACTCTGCTGAGGCGGCTGACACCCGGAACGGGGCGCCACCGTGCGCGTCGACGTGTTCGTCGGGGACGAGCGGTTGATCGCCGTTGAAATACCAGTCGTGCAGCGGACCTACGTCGTCGTTCTCGCGGGCGATGTAGCCGTCGAGCGAGGCCACCGCGTGTAGGTAGGTCGTGCCCATGGTGTTTCTCCTTGTCTGTATCGGTTCTCGGCGGGTCAGGCGCCGCGAGCGCCTTTGCCGCCGTCGACGCTGAGGACTGTTCCGGTGGTGTAGGAGGCGGCGGGGGAGGCGAGCCAGGCGACCGCGGCGGCGACCTCCTCGCCGCGTCCCAGCCGTCCAAGGGGGGCATAGGAGCCGATCTGCTCCTTGACCTCGATGGGTTGAGCGGTGATCCCTCCCGACTCGATGGAGCCGGGAGCCACGGCGTTGACGCGAACGCCACGGTCGGCGTAATCGAGGGCGGCAGTGCGGGTCAGGCCGACCACGGCGTGCTTGGCGGCGACATAGGCCGCCATCCCTGGGGCTCCCGTCAACCCCGCGGTGGAGACGACGTTCACGATGCTCCCGCCGTCCGGCAGGGCCCCGAGCTCGTGTCGCATGGCGAGGAACGTCCCACGGAGCGTCACCCGCAGTACGCGGTCGATGTCCTCGATCGCGAGGTCGCCAAGCCGTGTCGGCCGGTGGACGGCACCGGCGTTGTTGATGGCGATGCTCATGCCGTCTGCTGCCGCCTCCTCGATCAGACTGCGCACCGACTCGTCGTCCGCGATGTCGGCGGCCACGACGCGGCAGGAGACGCCCTGGTCCTCCAGGTCGGCGCGGAGCTGGTCGAGCCGAGTCTGATCGCGCGCGGCCAGGACCAGGCGGGCCCCTGCCGCGCCGAGGGCGTGAGCGATGGCCCCACCGATGCCGCCATTGGCGCCCATGATCAGTGCGGTGCGGTCCGTCAGCGTGCCGCTCATGCTCGGTCTCCTTGGGTGTGGCGGGTCTTGGGGAGCAGGAACCCGGCTGCGACGAGCCAGATCAGCGACCCGAACCGGCCGATCGGGATGAGGAACTGCAGGGGCTCGAACACCATCGTCAGGAAGCTCAGCTCAGCCAGCACGGCGAGGACGAGCCCGACCCACGCAAACCAGCTCGGCACCAGGCGCAGGAGCAGGGTCGGGACGGCGATGCCCGCGACCAGTAGCCCGAGTCCGAGGACATGAGCGAACCCGCCGGCGGCGAAGGCCACGTAGGCAAGCGCGTGGGTGAGTTCCGGGTTCGCGCTGACGACGTCCTGGCTCTGTGTCCAGGTGACGATCGCCGACACGGCGAGCAGAATCGCTGCCGCGGTGCCGCCAAACAGGCCGATGCCGGGCCCGGGCACGCGGATGCCGAGGCGCTGCTGGCGCGCGTAGACGGTGGCGGCGTAGATCCCGAGCGGGATCGACGAACCCAGCTGCAGCATTGCCGCGAACCGGGCCGCGAATCCGTGGTCGGCGAAGAACCCGGCCACAGTGTCGGTGTCAGCGAACGGAGAAGTGATCGTTCCCCCGCCGGAGAGGATGGCCATCGAGATCAGGCTGCCGATCAGTAGCCCGAGGGACACCAGCCCGAGGATGCCGGGGTTGGGGCCACCCGCCGCGCGAGCGGGGGCGGTGGTGTGAGTGCTCATCGGGAGCTCCTTTCGTTCATGTGGGCGATAGTACATGCTGTGAATGATTCTGCAAGTGAGCTAAGATGGTCCGCATGATGAACCGCCGCCCACGCGGCATCGCCTTCTTGCTTGCCCAGCTGGGCGCCGACGCCTCCGTCGCGTTCGAGCAGGCACTCGCCCCGCTCGGCGTCACAGCCTCGGAAGCGGGATTGCTGCGACTGGTCGGCCACAATCCGGGCATCAGCCAGAAGGCAGCGAGCAAGCAACTCGGTGTCGGGCCGAGCCGGGTTGTCGCGGTCCTCGACCGGCTCGAACGCCAAGGGCATGTCGAACGCCGCCGCAGCGCGACCGATCGTCGCAGCCACGAGGTTCATCTCACTGCCGAGGGCGAGCGACTCCTCGCCGCGCTGCGCTCCATCGCCGGATCCCACGAAACAGCCTTCACGCAGGGCCTCGACGAGCCAGACCTGGATCGACTCGCGGCCTACCTGGAGGCCATTGCCACATCGCGCGGGCTGAGCCGCGACATCCATCGCGACACACGTGGGCGGGGCTGACCATGCCATGACATCAACCAGGGCATCAGCGCCGCAAGCGCATTCGCCGGAGACAAGGCGGCGAGTCCGACGACAAGGAAAGGTGTATATCACGCGTTACGGTGTCTAACGTAACGGCGATACGCATCACGGATGCTTCGACCAGCTTACTGGGACTGCAGCGGTACCACCATCGGACTGAACCGTCTCGTCGGGGTGGCCGTCGACGGCCGGCGGTGTGACGAGTCGGCCGACGGCGGTGTTGGTGAGGGTTGCGCTCAGCGCGCTGCCGGCGGCGATACCCCAGCCAACCGGCCCGAGTGGGGTGCAGCCGAAGAACTGGCTCAGCCCCGGCGTCTGGATCACCCCGGCGAGTACCGCCACCGAGACTGCGGTCGAGGCCAGGACGCTGGGGCTGGTCCCGCCGTCCAGCAGGGTCTGGCCGAGCTGCGTACCGACCAGTGAGGCGAGCGCGACGGTGCCGGCCCGGCGCCGGGTGCCGGTGTAGCGGGCCAGGGTCCAGCCAGTGGTCGCACCGAGGGTCGTGGTACCAGCCCGGAGCGCGATCTCCCGGGTGAGGGTGGCGCCAAGGGAGGTCTCCGGCCCTTCGGTAAGCAGGCGGTCCATGCTCTCCTTCCTGGGCGCCCGGACCGCGATCGCCATCGCCGGTGCCAGGTCGGTAAGCAGGTTGACCAGCAGCATCTGCCGGCCGTTCAGTGCGGACCGGCCTGTCAGCGCGGCGGTGAGCACACTGAACGCGATCTCGCCGAGGTTGCCGCCGACCAGGATGCTCAGCGCGTGCCGTACCGAGGACCACATGGCGCGCCCCTCGACCAGGGTCGCGATGATCGTTTCGAGCCGGTCGTCGGTGACCACCAGGTCGGCGGCGGCGCGGGCCGCCGGGGTACCCCGCTGGCCGAGCGCGATGCCGACGTCGGCGAGCCGGATCGCGGGCGCGTCGTTGGCGCCGTCCCCGGTCATCGCCACCGTACGCCCGCACATCTGTAACGCCCGGATGATTCGTACCTTGTGCGTCGGAGTACAGCGGGCAACCACGTCGGTCCGGGCCAGCCGTTCGGCGAGCGCGTCGTCGTCGAGCCGGTCGAGTTCGGCGGCGGTGACCACCCGCTGGTCGGTGCCGTCGGTGCTGATGATCGCGGCGATCGCCTCGGCGGTGGCCGGATGGTCACCCGTGATCATGATGGTGTGCACTCCGGCCTGGCGGATCCGGTGTACCGCCGGGGCGGCGCTCTGGCGTACCCCGTCGGAGAGCGCCAGGAAGCCGATGAAGGTCAGCCCTTCGACATCGGACTCGCTGACCGTGTCGCAGGGCAGTTCCCGCTCGGCAACCGCGAGTACCCGCTGCCCCGCACCGGCGTGCCGGTCCAGCGTCTCCTGGAGTGCCTGCCGGCCGGCCTCGTCCAGGTTCCGGTCGCCGTGCCGGCTGCACCGGGGCAGGATCGTCTCCGGTGCGCCCTTGACGCTGAGCAGGTGGTGCCCCCGAGACCGGCCGACGGTGGCGTGGTAGCCCCGGGACGGCTCGAACGGCAGCGTGTCCGTCTGGTGCCAGGGGTGCGCCCGGCTTCCGGTGCCGACTCCGGCCCGCCGGGCGCCGGTCAGCACCGCCCGGTCGGTCTGCTGGCTGACCTCCTCGGGGCGGTCGGCCGCCGGGGTGGCCCGCAGCGCCGCCGCGAGTACGCCCCGCAGCGGCTTGTCGATCGCGTCCAGTTCGGCGTACCGGTCACCGTCGCCGAGACCGGCCAGCATCAGCTCGCCCTCGGTCAGCGTGCCGGTCTTGTCGAAGCAGAGCACGTCGACCCGGCCGAGCGCCTCGATGGTGCGCGGGTTGCGTACCAGTGCGCCGTGCTCGGCCAGCCGGCGGGCCGCCGCCAACTGCGCGGCGCTGACCAGGAACGGCAACCCCTCCGGTACGGAGGCGACCGCGAGGTTCGCGGCGGTGCCGGCCGACTCCGCCAGGGGTACGCCCCGGAGCAGCCCCGCCCCGGCGACCGCCACCGCCGAACTCGCGGCGAGCGGGATCGACATCCTGGTCAGCCGGCCGAGCCGGGCCTCGACCCCGCTGGTCGGTGCGGCCTCGCCGGCCAACGCCATGCTCCGGCCCACCTCGGTGTCCACCCCGGTCGCCACCACCACGGCCAGGCCCCGCCCGGCGGCGACCGACGTCCCCTCGTAGAGCATCGACCGGCGTTCCGCCACCGCCGAGGCCACCACCGGCTGGCTGGTCTTCGACACCGGCAGCGACTCCCCGGTCAGCGACGACTCGTCGGTCTCCAGGCCGTCCGCCTCGACCACCCGGCAGTCCGCCGGTACCGCGTCACCGGGCTCCAACACCACGACGTCGCCCTGGACAAGTCGGTCGGCGGCGACCACCTGCTCGGTGCCGTCCCGCCGGACCCGGGCGGTCACCGCCGACCGGGACAGCAGCTCGGCCAGGGACCGTTCGGTGCTGACCCGGTGGGCGGCCCCGATCAGCGCGGTCAGCCCGATCACGCCGCCGACCAGCGCGGCGTCGGCCATCGAGCCGACCGCGGCGGAGAGCCCGGCACCGCCGGCCAGCACCGGGGTGAGCGGGTTCGCCAACTCCTCGACGAAGGCCCGAGGCAGCTCGGGGGCGTCGGCCGGGCCGACCGGCGCGGTCGGACCGCGCCGCTCGACCTCCGCGGTGGACAGGCCCGCGTCGCCGCTGCCGAGCCGGTCCAGCACGGTCCGTACCGGCATCAGGTGCCACGGCGTCGGCGGTGCGGCGGTCGACGCCCGCCGCTGCGGCAGCCGGCCGGCCCGCCAGACGCCGTTTCCGATCGCCAGCCCGGCGGCGGCGTTTACCGCCGCCATCGCCCGGGCCGGAAGTTGGGCCGGCGCGGCGGTGAACGCCGACACCGCCCCGAGCGCGCTGCCGCCGGCCGCCAGCGCGATGCTCTGCCGGGCCACCGTGCGGGCCAGCCCGACGGCTTCGACCACCAGCGCGGCCACCCCGAGGTCGGAGCCGACGAGCAGGTGAGCACCCCAGGGCGGCGGCTCGTCGGCGTGCCACATCCCGAGTCCGCAGTCGGCGGCTGCCAGCGCACTAGGGTCGCCGGAGACCAGGGCGACCGTCGCCCCGTCGGCCTGTAGGGACCGGATCGAGCTGGCCAGCCGCGTCCCGCCGGGCAGCCACCCGTCCGCGAAGTCCTCCCCGAACTCGTGCTCCCCGTCATCGACACGGTCGTCGTGCTCCCCGTCATCGACACGGTCGTCGTGCTTCCCGTCGTCGACACGGTCGTCGGTCCGGTCGCCCGCGCGGTTGCCGTCGCCGGTCCCGGTGCCGTCGAGGCTGGGGTTGCCGGTCCCGTCGGGGCTGGCACTCTCGTCGGGGTTGGCGCTGTTGGCGCGGTTGCCGTCGCCGGCGACCAGCAGGCGCAGGCCGGCGCGCCGGGCAGCCGCTGGCAGCGCGTCGACCCCGGGTGCGGGTTCGGCGGCCACCCGGACCACCGCGGCGAGCCGGTCGCCGTCGACCAGGCCGAGCAGGACCCCGCCGTCGGGGCGGAGTCGCTCGACCTGTTCCGTACCCGCCCCGTCCGGCAACCGCAGTGCGTCGAGCGGGCCGAGGGTCCAGCCGTCGGCTTCGCGTACCCGCTGCGGGGTCTCCGGGTCGAAGAGGTCGAAGGCCCGTCCGGCCACCTCCTCGGCGTCGACGCCGGGCAGCGGCAGCAGGTCGGTCAGGACCCCCCGTTCGGAGCGGAGCACGGCGGCGTCGAGTATCAGCACGTCGAGGCGTTCGAGTTCCCGCAGCACCGTACGGTCCATCGCGATCACGCCCCGCCGGGCGAGCAGCCAGCCGAGCCGGGCGCCGTACGCCTCCCGGCCGGCGACGGCCGCGCTCGGGATGCTGGCCAGGGCCAGCGCGGCGGCCCGCTTGCGACCGGCCATCGCCAGCGCGGTGGCGCCGGCGACGGTGCCTGATTCGAGCACCCGGGCCAGGTACCGCTCGACCGGGCCGTCCGGCTTCGGATGCGGCCGCTCGTCCGGTGGCGGTGCCGCCGAGGCCCGCTCCGGACTGCCGGCGAGCAGCGGCTCGACCTGCTCCCAGGCGGCGAGCTGGGCCCGCGCCTCGCCCCACTGGAGGACCCGCTGGGCGCCGTCCAGCAGGATTCCGGCCCACCCGCCGGTGAGTCCCTGGGCCAGTACGGTGGCGAACGGGAGCCAGGAGTCCGCCCGGTGGTCGCCGGGCAGCCCCCGGTTGGCCAGCGAGCGCAGCCTCGGATGCAGGTCCACCGCGCGGAGCAGGCCGGCGAGTTCGCCGGGTGCCCGGGTGAACGGCATGATCCGGACCGCCGCCGACAGGCCGAGCCCGAACGCGTCGGTCGCGATCCTGGTCATCGCGCGCCGGGTCCGCGGGCCCTCCTCCGGGGGATGCGGTTCCGGGCAGCCGGGGTCGGGCTCCCGCCCGTCGGTACGCTCCACCGCGGCGATCACCGCGATCAGCTCCCGCAGCCGGGGCGGTGGCGTACCGACCGCCACCACCACCCGCCCGGAGGGAGCGTTGACCCGGGCCCACTCGACCCCGGACAGCTCCTCCAGGGCCCGCTCGATCTGCGCCGCCAGGCGGTCGCCGCCGGGCTGGGCGATCCCGTGCACCTCGATGTGGTGCCGGCCGGGCCGGGACCAGACCGCCCGGCGCCTGAGTCCGGCGACCCGGGCCGCCCGGGTCACCATCGACTCGGCGTTCTGGGCGACTCCGGCGACGAGTTGTGGCACGCTGCGCGGCGACAGCGCTTCGGGCAGGGCGGGCAGGTGCACACGGCGCAGGTCCACGTGCGGGATCCTCAAGCCGAGTGGTGTCATCGACCGGAGCCGCCGGCTGGCCGCCCGCTCCGCCCGGTGGCGGGGCGGCAGTCGCTGGCCGCACTCGGGTACCGCATGATCAGCCTCCCAGTGCCGTGGACCGGCCCTGCCTTCCCGGTCGGCGCGGCCCTATGCCCTGGTACGGCGTGAAATCTCCCTGCCGTCAGGCCTGGACCATCGCGGGGTCGGCGGCACCTTCGGAAGCGCGGAAGGCCGCCGGGCCGCAGCACGCAACCGGGGTCTCGCCTGTCGGGGTCCCGTCCGTCGGGGTCCCGGCTACACGGGCGGAGGCTGGAGTCTCGGTCGTGCCGGCCGGCGCCGGGGGCGTTGTCGCCGGGGCCGGCGTCTCCGTGGCCGGTGTCTCCGGTGTGCGCATCGCCGCGGTGAGGCCGGCGAGCAGATGGCGCGGTCCAGGGCCGGTGCTGGCCAGCGCGTCACCGGGGTTGGACAGCGCGCACCGGTCCAGGGACAGGCAGCCACAGCCGATGCACTCGGAGAGGTCGTCGCGGAGCCGTTGCAGGGCGACGATCCGCTCGTCGAGTTGGCTGCGCCAGTTCGCCGAGAGCCGGGCCCAGTCCGCCCGGGTGGGTGTGCGCTCCTCGGGCAGGCTGGCCAGCGCCTCCCGGATCTGGGCCAGCGGCACGCCAACCCGTTGGGCGAACCGGATGAAGGCCACCCGGCGCAGGGTGTCACGGCCGTAGCGGCGCTGGTTGCCGCTGGTCCGGGTACTGCTGATCAACCCCTTCGCCTCGTAGAAGTGCAGGGCCGACACGGCCACGCCACTGCGTTCGGCGAGCTGCCCGACGGTGAGCGTGTGTGCGGGTTCGGTCACCGGTCGAGGATAGCCGGCTACCTCAACTAATGTTCAGGTGCACCGGAGCCGGCAGCACCGGAGGCGGAATTCGGTGGACCGGCGCCGTACGGCGACCGGAAGCTAAGTCCGTGGCCGATCTTCCGGAGCTGTACGTCGCCGTCGACGTCGAGGCGGACGGCCCGATACCCGGGCCGTACAGCATGATCTCGCTGGGCATGGCGGTGGCCGGGCGGCCCGAGCTGACCTTCTACACCGAGCTGCGCCCGATCTCCGACGAGTTCATGCCACAGGCGCTCGCCGTCTCCGGACTGGACCGGGACCGGCTGCTCCGCGAGGCACCGCCGGCCGAGGTGGCGATGGCCGCCGCGGCGAAGTGGGTGAACGGGCTGCGCCGGCAGGGGCGGCCGGTCTTTCTGGCCGCGCCGGCCGTCTGGGACGGGATGTTCGTGCACTGGTACTTCGTCCGGTTCACCGGTCGGAGTCCGTTCGGGGCGACCGGCTCCGGGGTGGACCTGCGCAGCTACTGGATGGGCAGGACCGGCGGCGAGTGGGCCGGTACGCACAAGGGCAAGATCAAGCACACGCTCGGCCTGACCGGGATCCCGCACACCCACCACGCCGGCGAGGACGCGGCGGAGCTGGCCCAGGTCTTCGACGCCGTACTGCGGCGGCCGGCGGTGCGCCCGCCCGGCGAATCCGACTGACCGGTGGATCCCACTGACCGGTGAGTCCGACTGATCGGGGGGCCGGGGACGGTGTCCCGTCGCATGATCGGGCCGGAACGGGGAACAGCGTGCCGTCCGGGGGAGGCGATCGCGGCGGAAAAGGGCCGGCGTACGGGTGACGAGGCGAACCGGTCGACCAGCCGATTCGGGATGCGCCGCCCGACGCCGCCCCGCCGTACCCCGCCTCCGACCGACCGCCGGTGCTCGCCGGACGGCCAGCTCGCCCATCCGCCACCCGACCGGGCGACCGTGAGCGGAACGTGAAAAACATCCGGATCTGCCGCATATCCTCGACCACATGATCTACATGGCTCTGGCCGCCTTGCTCTACGTCTGCGGCTTCGTCTTCCTCTACGGCGTCGTCCGGTTCGCCGTGCGGCACGCGATCGAGGATGTCCAGCTGCGACGGGAACGGGCTGCCCAGGCGCCCGAACTGGACCGGCTCCGGGAGCGGACCCTGGTCCCGGACAACGCCTTTCTCGCCGGAGGCTGACGCGGTCGCCGGACGGACCTCCGCCGGGCGTGGGTGGGCGGCCGACCCGGGCGGTACGGCCGGTGCGAGGATCACGGGCGTGATGGGAACCCTGAAGACGGAGCCGGCCCGCACCCGCCACGACCTGCTCGCGCCGCCGGTGACCGAGGGCCTCGCCCGGGAGGCCGGCTGAACCGTTGGCCTCGCCCGGGAGGCCGGCTGAACCCTCGGCCCGCCCGGGAGGCCGGTTGACGCCCTCCGCCTCGTCCGGGAGGCCGGTTGGCGTCCCGGCTCCGCCTGAGCCGGTGGCTCAGGCCTCGGCCGGGGGTTCGGCCGGGGGGTCCGGTGCGTGGTCTGCCGGCTGGTCCGACCGGCGGTCCGCGGAGCGGTTCGGCCAACAGATCGGGCAGCCGCAGAGGACGACCCGGACCTGGCCGGTGCCGGAGACCAGGCGTACCTGCCCGGGGCAGTAGTGCGGGGGGTCGGTCACCGGCGGGCGTAGGGCGAGCGCGCACGGCAGGCACAGCGTCGTCTGGCTCATCCGGCAAACTCCCCCTCGCCCCCGTCGACCGGCTCCGCGCCGGCCGCTCCCTCCGCCGGGGCGGTACGGCCGTCGATGTCTACCACATCGGCAACCGCATCTGCGGGTACGAATGGATCGTTCACCATTTCTAAATAAGCGAGTGCCGTCGACAGGGCCCGGCAGTGCGGCAATTTGCAGATGGGGCAACGGCCGTCGTCCCGCGGCCAGTGTTCGATCACGATGAGCCGGGCGGAGAGCAGCATCCGATTGCGTATTCGGCGCGCGGCCGGGTCGGTCACGTCCGCCCGCCGCGACTCCGGCGCCCGCCCGGGGCGCGCCTCGGCCCACCCGCATCCACGAGTCGCCTCCTGAGCTGCCCGGGAGGTGCGGCGGCCGCCGGCACGGCCGCCGCACCCGATGGGGCGCCGCCCGCTTCCCAGGGGGAAGACAGCGGGTACGCGCCCGGTCCCGCGCGGACCGATCACGAGCCGACCTGGAGGCCGACGAGGTCGGATCGTGTCATACCCGCGGGCCGTGGAACTTCTGTCCGGGCATCGATCCCGAGGTCACTCCCGGCTTACGATCTGTGCCCGGAAGCGGTAAAACATTGATCGATGCGTCACCGAACTGAAGCGATCCACATCCCCACATTCCCGTAATCAGAGAACTACCGATAGTAGGCGCGGTTTTCAGGTGTTTTCCGGAGCGCACAGGCGGTAGACGGATGGATCACGTCGGCGCAAGGCTGAGAGTGGCGCGTACGGACGCCCAGGTCACCCTGACCCAGATGGCGGCCCGCACCAACTACAGCAAGAGTCATCTGTGCAACGTCGAGCTCGGCAAGCGACCGGCCACCCCGGACCTGGTCCTGGCCTACGAGCGCGTGTTGGGAGACAGCGTGAACCGCAGAGGTGCCCTGGCGCTCGCCGCGACCGTCGTCGTCTCCTCCGCCGTGGCGGAGCTGGTCCAACACGGTTTCGCCGCCGCCATCGCGCCCCGGCGGGACGTCGACGAGTGGGTCGCCCGGTCCGAGGCGTACGGGCAGGACTACATGTCGCTCGGTGCCGCGCAGTTGCAGGCCCGGCTCGCCGCCGACCTGGTGGTGCTGCAACAGGAGCTGGACAGTCCGCACCTGTGGGGCGTCGCCGCCCGGTTGATGACGGTGCACGGCAAGACGTTGCCCGGCAACGACGGCGGCCGGGGAGCGATCCGGTCGTACGAGATGGCCGCGATCGCGGCGGACCGCTCCGGCGACCTGGCCACCCGGGTCTGGGTACGCGGCCGGGCCGCCCTGGCGCTGGCGTACGAGGGGGCGCACCTGCCGGTCGCCGCCCGTTTCGCCGAGCAGGCGGTGGCGCTCACCGACCGGCCGACCCTGGGCCGGTTGACCGCGCTGACCGCTCAGGCGCACGTTGCCGCCTGCCGGGGCGACGCCGCCACCGCGCTGGCCGTGCTCGACGACGCCCGCCGGATCTTCGACACCACCGGCAGCTCGGAACAGGTCTCGGACTTCGCGGTGCCGCAGTGGCGCTTCCACACCTTCGAGTCGATGCTGCTGTCCCGGCTCGGCCATCCGAGGGCGGTGGCCGCCCAGGACGAGGCGGACCGGACCCGCCCGGACAGCCTGCCCCGGTTCGCCACCCACATCGAACTGCACCGGGGGCTGCTGATGGCCTCCGCCGGAGACGCGGCCGGCGGCCTCGGCTACGCCCGGCGGGCGCTGGACCGGCTGCCGCCGGAGCGGCACAGCCTCTCGCTGCGGCTGATGCTGGCCGAGGTGGAACGGGCGGCCGGCGCGGTGCTCTGACCCGCCCGCCCGTCCTCGACTCCGACTCCCGACCCGATCCGCTCCGCCCTCGGGCTCCGATCTCATCGAAGATCGACGATACTGTTGCACGTGAAACGTCGCCCCGGCCCGGCCTGGGTGCCCCGCCGGTCTCAGCCGAGCTGTTCGCTCACCTGCCGCTTGAGGCGGGCCAGGATGGCGTTGCCGCCGCGCACCCGCAGTGGGCTGATCGCCTGGGCCAGCCCCATCCGCTGGTAGAGGTCGTCCGGCACCGCAAGCACCTCGTCGGCGCTCGCCCCGGCCAGCCCCTCGGCCAGGATCCCGGCGAAGGCCCGGGTGGTCGGCGCCTCCGGCGGGCAGTCGAACCAGGTCGTCACGGTACGGTCGGCGGCCACCTCGGCGCGCAGGAAGAACGCGGTCTGGCACTCCGGGACCTGCTCCATCCCGGCGTGCCCGGTCAGCTCCGCCGGCAGCGGCGGCACGGCGTCGGAGAACTCCAGCAGCATCTCGAGGACCACGTCCCGGGGAGCGGCGGCGAACTCCGCCACGATCTCGGCGAGCTTCGGTGGCATCGACTGGGGCATGGACCCCAGGCTACCGAGCCGGTTCAGCGGCCCGGACTGGCCTCGCTGATCTCACTCAGTGCCGACGACGGGTCCAGGCGCATCGCCAGGTCGCCCAGGGAGACGATGCCGACCAGTTGGCGGTCGCTGTCGCAGACCAGGATCCGGCGTACGGCCCGATCCCGCATCAGGGAGGCGGCCTCGGCGGCGGTGGAGTTCTGCTCGATCATCACGATCTCCCGCGAGGTGACCTCGCCGAGGGTGGTCTGCCGGGCGTCCCGGCCCTCGGCGACGGCGCGGATCACGATGTCGCGGTCGGTCACCATGCCGAACAGGCTCGACCCGTCCGTCACCACCACGTCGCCGATGTCGGCGTCGCGCATTGCGCGGGCGGCCTCGTCCAGAGTGGTGGCCACCGGCAGATAGACGATGTTTCTCGTCATGACGTCGCGGACTCTGACCTCGGTCACAGCGTGCCTCCGAACCCCCGGTTTACCGATACCACCTGCTACCCCCTGGCCGGCACGCTAACACCATGTCAGGTTTCCGATCGGCCACTTTGGGTTGCTGGACGGTAGCGTGCGGTTGGTCCGGATAAGTCGCCGGCGATCCGCGTGACCTGAGTGAGGTGCGATGAAGGCCACCGAGCTGCCCATCTCCGGCGCCTGGGAGTTCCTCCCGCAGCAGTTCTCCGACGACCGGGGCAGGCTTCTCGTCTGGTACGACGCGGCCGTCTTCGCCGACGTGCTCGGCTTCGAACTCGTGGTGGCCCAGGTCAACCAGAGCGTCTCCCGGCGGGGCGTGGTCCGGGGTGTGCACTGGGCCGACGTGCCGATCGGCCAGGCCAAGTACGTCTCCTGCCCGCGTGGCGCCGTGCTCGACATGGTGGTCGACCTGCGGGTCGGCTCGCCGACGTTCGGCCGGCACGAGGTGACCAGGCTGGACGCCGTCGACAACCGGGCGGTCTATCTGCCCGAGGGGGTCGGGCACGCCTTCGTGGCGCTGGAGGAGGAGAGCGTCGTCAGTTATCTCTGTTCCGCCCGGTACGCCCCGGCCCGGGAGCGGATCGTGCACGTCCGGGACCCCGAACTCGCGCTGCCCTGGCCGGCCGGCCTCGACCCGATCCTCTCCGAGCGGGACGCCCGGGCGCCCGGCCTCGCCGAGCTGCGCGCCGCCGACCTGCTCCCCCGGTACGACGAGTGCCAGCGGCTCTACCAGGCACACCGCTCCGGCCGAGACCAGCTCTAGCCTGCCGAGGCGGGACCGGACGGGACGGCCAGCCGGGACGGCAGCTCGGCCGCCGGCAGCTCGGCCCGCTCACCGGTGGCGCGGTCACGCAGCTCGACGTACCCGTCGGCCCAGCGGCGGCCGACCACGACGGCGCGCGGGACGCCGATCAGCTCGGCGTCGGCGAACTTGACCCCGGCCGAGACGTGCGCCCGGTCGTCGACAAGCACCCGCAGGCCAACCCCGGCCAACTGCCCGGCCAGCTCCAGCGCCGCCTCCGCCTGCGGCCCCTTGCCGGCCGCCACCACGTGTACGTCGCACGGCGCGACCGCCGCCGGCCAGACCAGTCCCCGCTCGTCGTGGTGCTGTTCGGCGATCGCCGCCACCGCCCGGGACACCCCGATGCCGTAGCAGCCCATGGTGAGCCGGACCGGCTTGCCGTCCCGGCCCAGCACGTCGACCCGGAACGCGTCGGTGTAGCGGCGGCCGAGCTGGAAGACGTGCCCGATCTCGATGCCCCGGCGGATCGTCAGCCGCCCCGGCCGGCAGGCCGGACACCTGTCGCCGGCCCGGACCTCGGCCGCCTCGATCGTCCCGTCCGGGGTGAAGTCCCGGCCGCAGACCACGTCGGTGGCGTGCCGACCCGGCTCGTTGGCGCCGGTCAGCCAGGCGGTGCCGGGCGCCACCCGGGGATCGACCAGGTAGCGGATGCCGAGCTCGGCCAGCACCTGCGGGCCGATGTAGCCGCGGACCAGCTCGGGCCGGTCGGCGAAACCGTCGAACATCGACACGGTGGCCGGGCTGAGCGTCGCGGCGAGCCGCTTGAGGTCGACGTCACGGTCCCCGGGTACGCCGACGACCAGCGGCTCCGGCTCGGCCGACCCGGGCCGGCGCAGCTCGACGACCACGTTCTTCAGGGTGTCGGCGGCGGTCCAGTCGGTCCGGCCGCCGAGCCGGCGGTCGTTGGCGAGCGCGACCAGGGACTCGATGGTCGGCGTCTCCGGGGTGTCGTGCACCTGCGCCGAGGGGTGGGCGTACGGGTCGCCGGCCGGTGCCGGCGGGGTGGCCACCGCCTCGGTGTTGGCCGCGTAGTCGCAGGCGGTACAGCCGACGAAGGTGTCCTCGCCGACCTCGGTGGCGGCGAGGAACTCCTCCGACGCCGAGCCGCCCATCGCGCCCGAGGTCGCCGCGACGATCGTGTACGCCAACCCGAGCCGGTCGAAGATCCGCTGGTACGCCGCCCGGTGCCGGTCGTACGCCGCCGCGAGCCCCGGCTGGTCCAGGTCGAAGGAGTAGGAGTCCTTCATCAGGAACTCCCGCCCGCGCAGCAGCCCGGCCCGGGGCCGGGCCTCGTCCCGGTACTTCGTCTGCACCTGGAAGATCGACACCGGGAAGTCCCGGTAGGAGGTGAAGGTGTCCCGGACCAGCAGGGCCGCCATTTCCTCGTGGGTCGGGCCGAGCAGGAACTCGGCGCCCCGCCGGTCGGTCAGGGTGAAGATGTCGTCGCCGTACTCGGTCCACCGGCCGGTCGTCTCGTACGGCTCCCGGGGCAGCAGGGCCGGGAAGAGCACCTCCTGGCCGCCGATCGCGACCATCTCGTGCCGGACGATCTCGGCGACCCGGTCCAGCACCAGCCGGCCGAGCGGGAGCCAGGTGTAGCCGCCCGGTGCGGCTCGACGGATGTAGCCGGCCCGCACCAGCAGCCGATGGCTCGGCACCTCCGCGTCGGCCGGGTCCTCGCGCAGCGTACGGAGAAAAAGCGTGGACATCCGGAGCAGCATCCGGGCAGCGTAGACCGGCGGCCGGAACCCGGGCACCCGAATTGTCGCCCGACGTCGGCCCGGCCGGGGCAGCCCGGCCGTCCCGGGTACGCCGCGCGACCGGCGCGCACCGGCACCGGCTGCGGTCCCGGTCGCCTTCGGGACTCGACGGCTGCGGTCCCGGTCGCCTTCGGACCTGGACAGCTGCGGTCCCCGTCACCTTCGGGCCTGGGGAGTGCCCCGGCCGCCGTCGGGCTGACAGACTGCGGTCGCTGGGAGTGGAACGTAGTGCAGGGGAGGCGCGAGGTGCGCTGGCGCAGCTTCGTGGCGGTGGGGGACAGCTTCACCGAGGGACTTGACGACGCGTACCCGGACGGCAGTTTCCGAGGTTGGGCCGACCTGGTCGCCGCGACACTGGCCGCCTCGGCCGGGCCGGATTTCGGTTACGCCAACCTGGCGATCCGGGGCCGGCTCTTCGACAACGTGGTGGCCGAGCAGGTGCCCGCCGCCCTCGACATGCGCCCCGACCTGGTCAGTTTCGCCGCCGGCGGCAACGACGTGCTGCGCCGCAGCTGCGACCCGTACGCGTTGGTCGAGCGCGCGGACCAGGTGATCAGGGAGCTCCGGGCAACCGGCGCGGACGTGCTGCTGTTCCGGTTCGCCAACGTGATGGCCCGGCTGCCCGGCCAGCGGATCCTCGGCCCCCGGGTCGCGGTCCTCAACCAGGGCATCGGCGAGATCGCGGAGCGGCACGACGCCACCCTGGTCGACCTCTACGCCGACGACGTCTTCCTCAACCCGGTGCTGTGGAGTCCCGACCGGCTCCACCTGTCGGCCGCCGGGCACCGCCGGGTCGCTGCCCGGGTGCTGACCGCCCTCGGTGTCTCCCCGGAAGAGGGCTGGCTGGTCGTCCCGCCGCATCCCGCACCGACGCCGTGGTTGGCTGCCCGTGGCGCGGACCTGCGTTGGCTGCGGCAGTACCTCGCGCCCTGGGTCAGGCGTCGGCTCACCGGCCGGTCGTCCGGCGACACGGTCCTCGCCAAGCGCCCGCTGCTGAAGCCGTACGTCGACCGTTGAGGGTCAGCCGACCTGGAAGCCGAGGGCCTGGGCGAGAACTATCGTCTGGGTCGGGTCGACGATCGCGCCGGACCGTTCCACAGTGGTCGGGTCGAGGGTGCTGAGGTCGCTGCCACGCAGGTCGCAGCGGACGAACCGGGCAGCGCGCAGTTGCGCACCCGAGAGGTCGACCCCGGTCAGGATCGCGTCGGTGCAGTTCGCGCCGGTCAGGTCCGCCTCGCGCATCCGTACGCCCTGGATGGTCACGCCGCGCAGGTCGGCGCCGGAGAGGCCGACGAAGGACCAGTCCCCGCCGAGCACGGTCAGCGGCCGGAGCGCCGACTCGGCGAAGGTGCTGCCGACCAGCTTGCAGCCGGCGAACTCGGCCTCGAAGAAGTTGCACCTGGTGAAGGTGCAGCGCAGGAACGCCGAGTCGGTGTGCCGGGAGGCGTTGAACCGGACGTTGCCGAAGACGCAGTTGGTGAAGCTGCTCCGCTCCAGCGTCGCCTCGGTCAGGTCGACGTCGAAGAACTCGCAGTCGACGTACTCGTGTTCGACGAACTCGTCGCCGTACCAGTCCTCCCGCCGGAACGTCCGCCCCTCGTGTCGTACGCCTGTCCGGGTCGGCTCCGTCATGTGACGACGGTAACCGAGGCGAGCCGCACTCCCGCACCGACCGTCCGGCGTACGGTGGGGCCATGCCGATGCCGAGCGATCCCGCACCGAGCCTCCAGGGTTACGCCGACCCGCAGCGACTGGTCAGCACCGAGTGGCTGGCCGAGCACCTGGGCCAACCCGGGCTGGTGGTGGTCGAGTCGGACGAGGACGTGCTGCTCTACGAGACCGGTCACATCCCCGGCGCGATCAAGGTCGACTGGCACCTTGAGCTGAACGACCAGGTGACCCGGGACTACCTCGACGCCGAGGCGTTCGGCAGGCTCTGCGCGGCCAAGGGCATCGGCCGGGACGACACGATCGTCTTCTACGGCGACAACTTCAACTGGTGGGCGGCGTACGCGCTCTGGGTCTTCACCCTCTTCGGCCACTCCGACGTGCGGCTGCTCGACGGTGGTCGGCAGAAGTGGGTCGCCGAGGGGCGGGAACTCACCCGGGAGAAGACCGACCGGCCGCCGGCCGACTATCCGACGCCGCAGCGGGACGACGCGCCGATCCGGGCGTACCGGGACCAGGTGCTGGCGCACATCGCGGCGGGTCGGCCGCTTGTCGACGTCCGCTCACCGAAGGAGTACACCGGGGAGCTGACCCACATGCCGGAGTACCCGCAGGAGGGTGCGCTGCGCGGCGGCCACATCCCGGGCGCGCTGAGCAAGCCGTGGAAGTCGGCCGCGAACGACGACGGCACCTTCAAGGGGCCGGACGAACTGCGGGCGATCTACGCCGACCAGCTCGGACTGTCGCCGGACGACGACGTGATCGCGTACTGCCGGATCGGCGAGCGGTCCAGCCACACCTGGTTCGTGCTGCGGCACCTGCTCGGCTATCCCCGGGTGCGCAACTACGACGGCTCGTGGACCGAGTGGGGCAACCTGGTCCGGGCTCCCGTGGTCAAGGGCGACCAGCCCGGCGGCCTCACCTCCTGACCGCTGACGGCACGGCGCGGCCGGGCGACGCCGGGCCGGGACCCTGGGCGGCGGGGACGACCTGCCTGGACCCTAGACGGCGGGGACGACCTGCCGCACGGCCACCAACCCGGGTACGTCGATACGCTGCCGTATCGTCCAGGAGCGCGGATCGATCCGGAGTACCGCGTCGGGCTGGCCGACGTAGAGCCGGTCGCCGCCGGGCGGGGCGACGAGTCCGCGTACCTCGGCCGGGGTGGACCAGCGCGGATCCCTGCCGCGCGGGTAACCCGCCAGGCCGACCACCTCGCGGCCGGCCCCGACCAGCACCGTCCCGGCGGCGTCCACGGCCGACGCGGCCGGCGCGGCGCCGCCCAGGGTGCCGCCGCCCGGGGCCGCGCCACCCGCTCCGGCGCCGCCCGTCGGCGGGTCGAACCGGAAGCTCTCCAGCACGGTGAGTCCGTCGGGATCGATGGTGGCCAGTGCCCCGCTGCCGGCGTCCGCAACGTAGAGCCGGCTGCCGTCCGGGCTCAGCGCGATCGTGCGCCCGGTCGCCGGCCCCTCCCCGTACGGCGTCGGCAGGTCGATGCAGAACGCCCACCGTTCGGTCAGGTCGAGGGTGTGCACGAAGGCGTGTACGTGCGGAGCGTCGTCGCGCGCCCCGCCCGGATCCGTCGTGGCGGCGATCCGGTCCCGGGTGTGTACGTGGTCCGGCTGGTGCGTGTAGAGCGTGAAGAGCCGCCGACGCGCCGGGTCGTAGACCGCCTGCCGGCCCTCGCCGCGCATCTCCTCCTCGGCGCCCTCCGGCACCACCGCCTTGACCCTGGTCAGCAACGGTTCGATCCGTCCGGAGGCGAGGTCGACGACCCGCACCCGGTAGCGGTCCGGCGCGGTCGGCGGCAGATAGTCGAGGACGAAGAGTGCCTGCTCGGTCGTGTCGAACGCCTCCGGTTCGAGGTTGCCGGGCAACTCCAGCCGGCGCCGCTCGCCGGCCCCGTCGGCGACCACGATCGTGGTCCGCTCCCGGGGCCCCGGCCGGTACGGGTTGCGACCCGGCCCTGCGTCGTCGGCGAGCGCCACCAGGTCGCCGTCGGCCGAGGTGGTGCGGGCGGTCAGCGCGCCGGTCAGGGTGCCGGCGCTGATCGGGGCGCCGTCGGGCAGCCGGTGACCGGTCAACCGGGTACCCCCGCCGGGGTGCTCGACCCGGACCAGCCGACGGCCGTCCCCGCTGAGCACCGCCGGGGCGGGCTGGACAAGCAGCCGACCGGTCGCCGCCGCCACCACCGCCAGTCTGCCGTCGGCCAGCTCGACCACCAGCGCGTCCGGTGGTGCCGGTTGCGGGCGGGCGTCCGGCCCGTCGGTCCGGGACCGGCAGCCGGCGATCGCCGAGACCGCTCCGACCCCGGCCGCACCGACCAGTACCGCCCCGGCCGCCCGCAGCACACTCCGCCGCGTCGCCGGACCGACCCGCCCGGCCGTCCCGGCGGCCCCGGTTGCCCCGGTGGCCCAGGTTGCCCCGGCGCCTGCCGTCGTCCCGTCGGGCCCGGTTGCCCCGGCGCCTGCCGTCCCGTCGGGCCCGGTCGTCCCGGCGCGTGCCGTCGTCCCGTCGCGTCCGGTTGTCCCGGCACGTCCGGTCGTCCCGTCGCGCCGGTCCGTCCTGACGGGACCGGTCGTCCCGAAACGCCACGCTGTTTCGTCGCGTTCGCCCTCTGCTGCGGTCGCCATGCCGGGTAGAGGCCTGACGCCGTCGGCCGGTTCCCCGGTCACGCACGACGGGCTCAAGATTCTTGTTGTCCTGTGGTTCGTGGCTGACCACGGAACAACAAGAATCTTGGCGGCGCGTCTGTCGACGGCGGGGTGATCGGGTTTGGGGGTGGGGGGAGCCAGCGGAGGAAGCGGGTGGCCGGGTGGCGGGGGGTGGCGGGGGGCAGGTCCTGGGACGCGTGCTGGAGTTGCGCCGCGAGATAGACCGGCAGGCCGATCCGGTCGTGCCGGTAGGTCCAGAGCGCCGTCACGTTGAAACAGAGGCCGCTGACGGCGTCCCCCCGGTAGGTCTTGTGCCGGTAGGCCGTATCAGGATCGGGCCAGTAGACGGTCGAGGTCGCGTGGTGGCAGGAACCGGCCCAGCAGACTGTCGCCGCCAAGTCGTCCTTGGCCTCTATCGAGGCAACTGCGGGCGGTGTGTTCTCTACCGCGAATCTGCGTATGCCGCGAACCAGTCTCGATTCCAAGGCAATTGATATTGGTAGCGGTGGTGCCGTTCAGGGAGCTGTCCGCCGGAGCTTCGCCCAGAATCGGATGAAGTGCGGGTCGAAACCGGTGGGATCGGCGGCAGCTATGTCTGCCGGTGTCCACCACCGGGCTTCCCGGAACTCACCGCTGTCGAGCCGGAGCTGCCGTGCGCGGTCGATCCGCAGTAGGTACCACAGGCTCACGTCGGTGTGCCCGGCGTCGATCCCGACGGCCTCGGTCACGGTGAGGAACGCCGGCCGTTCGTCCACCAGGCCGCTGTCGACCGGTACGCCCAACTCCTCGTACGCCTCGCGGCGGGCGGTTCCGGTCGGATGCTCGTCCGGGTCCACGTGCCCACCCGGCGGCAACCACAGTCCGGCGTTGAGGTGGTCGACCAGCAGCACGCCGCCGTCGACCGGATCGACCGGTACGACGTACGAGACCAGGTGGCGAGGTGGGATTGCCGGCTTGATCCGCCGGAACACGTCGTCGGCGCGCCGCAACCAGTGCAGCGTCTCCGACCGGTGCCGGGCCTCCTGGTCGTCGGCCGGGACGAGCCCGGAGACGAGACCGTGCACCACGGCGACCGACTCACGCATTGCCGAAGGTCCCCCGTCAAGGATCAGTCGCGGAACGTGCGGGTCAGGTGGGCGAGCGCGGCGTCAACGTACCGCCGGTCGGCCGCCACCCCGAACGCCAGGTCCTCGATCAGCGCACAGCGGGCGTGGAAGGCGGCGCGCGCCAGCAGGTCCCCCGTCGACGGGTCCAGCCGGGCGGCCACCCGGGCCGCGACCTCCGGGCCGAGGTCCCGGTAGATCCGGCCGAGGTCGTGCGCCGGGTCGGCAACCGCCGCGTCGGACCAGTCGAGCACGCCGGTAAGCCTCGTCCGGTCAAGGGCTCCGGTAAGCCTCGTCCGGTCAGGGACGCCGGTCAGCCTGGTGCGGTCCGGCTCGGCGAGCAGATGCTCGGCGCCGAGGTCGTTGTGGCAGAAGACCAACACGTCCGGCTCGGCGGGCGGCGCGGTGGCCAGGAACCGGTCCACGGCCCGGCGTTCGTCGGCACCGAGCAGCTCGGCGACCTCCGGCAGCGCGGCGTCGGTCTCGGCGAGGTAGCCAGCCAGCGGGTAGCGGTCCTCCTCGACCAGGCCGGCGACCTGTTCGATCGGGATGCCGTGGACGGCGGTCAGGAACTCCGCGAGCTGGTCGACAAGTACGGCCGGCTCGGTCGGCGGGCGGTCGAGCAGCGAGACGCCAGGCAGCTTGCGCTGCACCATCAGGCCTGCCTCGGGCGCCGCGGCGACCACCTCGGGGACCGGGATCGGCGACACCCGGGCGACGACGTCGAGCAGCGCGACCTCCCGTTCGATCGCCGCCGCCACGTCCGCGCCGTCGACCGGCTTCAGCTGGCGGACCACGTACGCCCCGTCCACCTCGTACGCGACGTGGTCGGTGCCCTCGCCGAGCGGCACCAGGGTACCGACCTCCACGCCCAACAGTCGATGTACTAGGTCCTGCACCGCTCCTACCGATCCTCGCACCCTCGGATCATGCCAGGACGTGGCGTTTGGCCGGCTGGTACGGCAGCCGTCCGGGCCCGCCGGACGACCCGCACGGTCAATTCGACCGTGCGGGCCCTGGCGTCGGCGGCTGCCGAAACGACGCTACTGAGGCAGCTTCTCCGTCCACTGCGAGGTGAGCTGGAAGGAGCCGCCCTCGCTGGCGTACCACAGGCCGCCGTCGTTCGGGACGAAGAAGTTGGTCTCGGTGATCTGCGAGCTGGTCGGGTCGATGACCAGTACCGCCTCGCGTTCTCCCTTCTCGGTGATGACCAGGCGCAGCCCGCCCTTGACCGGACCGAGACTGGTGACGTTCGGGTAGGAGGCGATTGCCCGGTAGGCGGCGGCACGCACCTTTGGCGGGGTCGGCTGCTGGGACACCAGGGAGATCAGCCCGTGGAAGACCGCATTCTCCTGCTGCGCGGCGGTCAACTTCCCGGCGCTGGTCCGGACGTCGCCGTTCTTGACGATCTCGGTGATCGCCGCCTGCAGCGCCTTCGGCTCGGTCGGCAGCTGCTGGAGCTGCGCCAGGCTCACGCTGGCACCACCGAGCGAGAAGGCACCGGCTTGTCCGCTCAGCTTCTGCACCCTACCCCCGCTCTTCTGACCCCGGAACCAGCTCTGGCCGTCGTGGCCGGTCCAGTACTCGTACTGGTCAGAGGCACCGCTCTTGTCCTTGATCGACACCACCTTCGTGTACCAGTAGGTACCCGACGCCTCGGCCGAATTCTCGGCGGTGGTGGCGGCGGCGAGCAGGATCTGCTGGCCGGACCGCGGCGAACCAGCCCCCGAGTCGGCGCCAGCGACGGTACCCGTCGACGGCCCGTCCGAGCCGTCACCGGACGTGCCGGCGCCGCCCGCCGCGATGACCACAGCGACCACGGCGGTGGCGGCGCCGGCGGTCAGCGCCGAGGCCAGGAAGGCGAGCCGTCGCTTCGGGGCGTGCTGCGAGGGCGTCTCGGCCGCGTGCAGGTCTTGGTGGATCTCGTGCATCACGAACTCCTGGATTCGCTGGTGACGGTCGCTCGGCAGGTCCCGTTCCGCCAGCGCCGGCAGCAGCCGGGCCAAGCTTGCGCGGTCATCCGGATCGAACTGATTCGACGTGGGGTTCATCGGGAATTCTCCTGAGCAAACCGGGCCGCGATCTCGCGGCTACCTGTTATCTGTCCGCGGCCAACATGCGGTTCCCCGCATTTCTCGGCCGGTCTCAGCCGGCCCGCCTCGACGAGCTTTTCGAGTTTCTTGCGGGTCCGGAACAGCCGGGATCGCACCGTGCCGACCGGCACGCCGAGCGCCTCCGCGGCCGCCGCGTAGTCGAGCCCGGACCAGACGCACAAGGCCAGCACCTCGCGCTCGGGCCTGCGCAGCGCCGCCAGCGCCGCACGCACCAGGCCCAGCTGTTCGCGGTCATCGACGCGCAGGGCGACCTCGTCGGCGAAGTCCGGCGTCATCTCGGGCTTCGGTAATCGCGCGAGTGCACCGGCGTGCCGTCGGGCCGCGCGGCGGATATTCCGTACGACGTTGGTGGTGATGCCCAGCAGCCAGGGACGTAACGATCCGTCGCCGATACCGACACGAACCGTCTGACGCAACCGCCATGCCTCAAGGAACGTCGTCGATACCGCGTCCTCTGCGGTCGACCAGTCGCCCGTCAGTCGGAAGGCGTGGTTGTAGACCGATCGAGCATGCTCATCGAACAGTTCCCTGAACGCGACCGGGTCGCCGGCGTGCACCCGGGCACGCAAACTCATCTCCACATGAAACAACTGTCCGGTCGGACGCTCGGGTTCCCGTGGTCCACCTCACAGGACTTCGCCGGCCGGGGGCGGCTCCGCCCGCCCGACCCACGCCGCTTGGGGGCGGAGCGAGTGCCAGGCGGTCGTCGCGACCAGGGCGAAGACGGCGGTGACGGCGTACAGCACCGGGGGCAGGCCGGTGGCGGAGCCGAGCAGTCCGGCACCGACCGCGCCGACCGGTGCCGCCAGCAGTGCGACCGTACGTTGGGCGCTGCCGACCCGGCCGAGCAGTTCGGCGGGGACGTTACGCTGCCCGTACGCCGACCAGAGCGCGTTCCAGATCGCCGTGCCGGCGGAGAAGACGGCGAGTGCGACGGCGCCCGGTACCGGATGTCGGGCCAGCGCCAGCGCGGCGACCGCCAGCGTCTCGGCGACCAGTACGGCACGCAGGCCGGGCAGCGTGCCGAGCCGGGCGGCGATCCGCCCCGCGCAGAGTCCCCCGACCAGTGCACCGAGTACCGCCGCCGACATGAACAGCCCGTACCCGGCGGCGGGCACCGCGAGCACCTCCAGGGCGTAGAGCACGAGGATCGCGATCAGGCCGCTGGTGGCCAGGTTGGTGACCGTCGTCAACCCGGTGATCCGGCGCAGGGTGCGGTCCTGCCAGATCCAGCGCAGCCCCTCCCCGGCCGCCCGCCAGGCGGCACGTGCGGTGCCGGGATCGGCCCTCGGGATGGCGGCGGTGGTGCCGGGATCGGCCCTCGGGATCGCGGCAGCGGCGCTGGGGCCCGGGGTGGTCTCGGACGCTGGACCGGGCAGGAGGGTCGGGGACGGGCGTGGGGTCAGGGTCAGCGCGAGCAGGGCGGCGGCGGCGAAGGTGACGGCGGCGGCGGCGAACGGCAGGGCCGCCGACACGGCGAAGAGCAGCCCGGCCAGCGGTGCGCCGACGAACCCACCGGCGACGGCGGTACCCGCCTGGAGCCGGCCGTTCGCGACCGCCAGCCGGTCGGCGGGCACGATTCCGGGCAGGACGGCGAAGGCGGCGGCGTCGAAGAAGACGCCGAGGGTGGCGAGCAGGAAGGTGCAGCCGACGAGCGTGACGATCCCGACGTCGCCGGTGACGACCAGCAGGGCGAAGCCGGCGACCAGGACCGCACGTAGGCCGTCCACTGTGGTCATTGTCTTGCGCCGGTCCCATCGGTCGGCGTAGACCCCGCCGACCAGTCCGAACAGCAGCGGTGGAAGCTGACCGGCGGCCACCACCACCGCGATGGCGCGCGGATCCCGGGTCACCGAGGCGGCGAGCAGGGCCAGCGCCGGGGTACGCAGTGCGTCGCCGAGCCGGGACAGCACGGTCGCCGTCCACAGTGCCCAGAATCCGCCGATCCTGCCCATCCGACCTCCCACCCGCCTGCCTACCGCCGCCTCACCGCCGATCCGACCGAGCAGCGACAGGCCGACCCGATCGAGTGCCGACCCGACCGAGCGCCGGGCAATCGACCGACCGAGCGCCGGGCAATCGACCGGCCGAGCGCGAACCAGTCAACCGGCGGTCGCGTCGAGCGACCCGACCGTCGACCCTGCGGTCTCGACCGGGTCGAGAGTCAAGCCACGTCAGGCCACCACCCACCGACCACCACCCACCGACTCACCGACTCAGCCCCACCAACCACCCACCGCCAGCCCGACGACTGCACCACCGCGCGACACCTGGGCAATAAGGGAAGTAAGGCGGCTACCGCCGTTAATCGGGCACCCGCGCCCGCCCCTGCCGGCGCCGTCGAAGGTGTCCACCTGGTGGCGGTCGACACTTCGTGAGCAGCTACTGATTGACATCTGACTAGGCTGGTCGGGTGACGGTGAAGGAGCAGGTGATGGCGACGGAGGCCGACGCGCCCGCCAGCGGCGTACGGCGACGCCGGTCCCGGCGCGACGAGATTCTGGAGATCGCGGTCGGCCTCTTCGCGGCCCGTGGCTATCACGGGGTCTCGATGGACGACATCGGGTCGGCCGCCGGGGTGACCGGTCCGGCCCTCTACCACCACTTCGCCGGCAAGGAGGCGATGCTCATCGCCGCGCTGATGCCGGTGAGTGACGGGCTGCTGGCCGGTGGCCGGCAGCGGGTCGCGGAGCATCCGGACAACTTCCGGGCGGCCCTGGAATCCCTGATCGACTTCCACGTCGAGTTCGCCCTGGCGAATCCGGCGGTCATCGCGCTGCACCTGCACGAGCTGGACCGGCTGCCGGAGGAGCCCCGTCGGCAGATCCGGCGGCTCCAGCGGCTCTACGTCGAGGAGTGGGTGGGGGTGCTGACGGCGCTGCACCCGAAACTCTCGGCGGCCGAGGCACGGGTACTCGCGCACGCCGCGTTCGGCCTGATGAACTCCACGCCGTTCCTCGGTGGCGAGGTGGACCGCCAGCGGCGGGCCGCGCTGCTCCGGGCGGCCACCCTGGCCGCGCTGCTCGCCGACCCGGACGACTGAGCCGCCGACGCGGACGACTGAGCCGCCGGTTGCGGGTGACTGAGCCGCAGTTCCCAGTCGACTGAACGTTCGTTAACCTAAACCGCGTGGCGCTCGGGCGCCGCGCCCGATCCTGCGGTCCGCCGGACCGGAGGGTCAGGTTGACAGAGGTTCACCGAGCCGGGTCGCGGACGCGCCCACCACGGGTTACGGCCGGTCGAGTACGGGAAGGTAGCGCATCGACATGATCGAGTCTCTGCTCGTCGCGAACCGTGCCGAGATCGCCCGCCGGATCATCCGGACCGCCCGGCGACTCGGCATACGGGCGATCGCGGTCTACTCGGAGGCGGACGCCGACCTGCCGTTCGTCCGCGAGGCCGACGAGGCGGTCTGCATCGGGCCGGCGAACCCGGCACAGAGCTACCGGAACCCCGAGGCGATCCTGGCCGCCGCGAAGTCGACAGGTGCCCAGGCGATCCATCCCGGCTACGGCTTCCTGTCGGAGAACGCCGACTTCGCCCGTACCGTCGAGGCGAACGGCCTGGTCTGGGTCGGACCGGGCGCGGACGCGATCGCCGCGATGGGCGACAAGATCAATGCTCGTAACCTGATGGCAGCCGCCGGGGTGCCGGTGGCGCCCGGCAGCACCGAGCCGGCCGGCACCGTCGACGCGGCGCTCGCCGCCGCCACCGAGATCGGCTTCCCGGTGATGGTCAAGGCCGCCGCCGGGGGCGGCGGGATGGGCATGGCGGTCGCCGCCGACGAGCCGGGCCTGCGGACCGAGTACGACAGGGTGCGGGCCTTCGCCGAGCGGATGTTCGGGGACAGCTCGGTGCTGGTCGAGCGGTACTTCCCCCGGGTGCGACACGTCGAGGTGCAGATCCTCGGCCTGGCCGACGGCCGGGTGGTGGCACTCGGCGAGCGGGAGTGCTCGGTGCAGCGGCGCAACCAGAAGCTGGTCGAGGAGTCGCCGTCCCCGGCCGTCGACGCGGGGCTGCGGGAGCGGCTGCTGGCGGCGGCGGTCCGGGCCGGCGAGGCGGTCGGCTACCGCAACGCGGGCACGGTCGAGTGCCTGCTCGACCCGTCCACCGGGGAGTTCTTCTTTCTGGAGATGAACACCCGGCTCCAGGTCGAGCATCCGGTGACCGAGCTGGTCTACGGCGTCGACCTGGTGGAGCAGCAGTTGCGGGTGGCCGCCGGGCTGGCCCCGAGCTTCGACCCCGACGCGCTCGCCCCGCGCGGGCACGCCGTCGAGCTGCGGGTCAACGCCGAGGACCCGAAGCGGTTCCTGCCCGGTCCGGGCGCGGTCACCGCCTGGACCGAGCCGGCCGGCGACGGGGTCCGGGTCGACTCCGGGTACGCCCTCGGCACCACCGTCACCCCGTTCTACGACTCGCTGCTGGCGAAACTGGTCGTCTACGGCGCCGACCGGGCCGAGGCGATCGAGCGGGCCCGTACCGCGGTGGCCGGGTTCGAGATCGCCGGCCCGAAGTGCAACCTGCCGTTCTTCGCCGAGCTGTTCGACAATCCCGAGTTCCTGGACGGCAGCTACGACACCGGGATCGTGGGCCGGATGCGGGGCACGAAGTGAGCGCCGACCTGCCGGGCGCGGTCTCGATCCGGGAGGTCGGGCCGCGCGACGGGTTGCAGAACGAGGATCCGGTCCCGACCGAGGGCAAGGTGCGGCTGCTCGACCTGCTCGCCGGCACCGGTGTGCGGCGGATCGAGGCGGTCTCCTTCGTGCACCCGAAGGCGATTCCGCAGATGGCCGACGCCGCCGAGGTGTGGGCGCGGGCGACCCGGGCGCCGGGGGTGCGCTACTCGGCGCTGGTGCCGAACACGAAGGGTGCGCAGCGGGCCCTGGCCGCCGGCTTCACCGAGATCGAGGTGGTGGTCTCGGCCAGCGACACGCACAACCGGCGTAACGTCAACCGGTCCACCGCCGAGTCGCTCGACGACATCGCCGGGCTGATCGCCCTGCTGCACGAGGCCGGGGCGACCGCCGAGGTGATCGTGGCGACCAGCTTCGGCTGCCCGTACGAGGGGGACGTCGACCCGGCCCGGGTGGCCGGCATCGTCGACCGGGTGGTGGCCGACGGGGCGGACCGGGTCGCCTTCGGCGACACCACCGGGATGGCGACGCCGCGCCGGGTCCGGGAACTCGTCACCGCCGTCCGGAACCGGCAGCCCGACATCCCGGTGCTGCTGCACTTCCACAACACCCGGGGTACGGCACTGGCGAACCTGCTGACCGCACTCGACCTCGGCGTCACCGAGTACGACGCCAGTGTCGGCGGGTTGGGCGGCTGCCCGTACGCCCCCGGGGCGAGCGGGAACGTGGCCACCGAGGAGGTGGTGCACATGCTGCACGACATGGGCGTCGAGACCGGCGTCGACCTGGACGCGTTGCTGGAGGCGGCGGCCTATGCGGAGCGGCTGGTCGGCCGGGAGTTGCCGTCCGGGGTGCTCCGCGCCGGCCCGCGCAGCCGGCTCACCAGCTAGGTGCGACGGCGGTCGACGCGGGCCGGGCGGAACGGGCCGCCGAGAATCGCCGGCCCGTTCCGGGTGCTGGGTCGTCCTGGCTGCTCGGCCGTCGGGTCAGCCGATCGGGGCGAGCATGGTGGTCGCCGGCCAGCTGTCCCGGAATACCTGGTCACCGGTGTTGTCGGCGCGCTCCGGCCCGACCCGGGTGCCGGCGAAGAGCCGGGTCACCTGGCTCGCCTCGCCGCTGCTCGGGTACGGGTTGGTGCAGCTGGTACCCGCACTGCCGCCGGACATCAGCAGCGAGCAGTTGCCGTTGTAGTTGTCCGGCAGCCCGAGGATGTGCCCGATCTCGTGCGTCATGATCCGCAGCGGGCTGTACTGCGCCGCCTGCCGGGTGTCGATGTAGACCCGGCCGTTGCCCAGGCTGGTCCGTACGGCGTACGAGCCGCCACCGGTGATCTGGTAGATCCGCAGGTTGGTGCCGCAGTTGGCGGAGAGCGTCAGGTTCGACGTGGCGTTGTTCCAGATCGAGGCGGCCTGGTTGGCGATGCTGACGTAGCTGGGTGCCTGGCTGGTGTTGTAGCAGATGGTCATGGCGGCGGACGCGGGCGAGGGGTTGGCCAGCGTGATGCCGAGGGTGGCACCCGTCGTCGCGACGAACGCGACGAGCAGCCGGCTGATGCGTGAGGTCATGGCTCACTCTCCGATCCGGGGGTCCGGTTGTGGGGGTGCCAGCAGCATAGTATGGACAAACGTCAATTCCACCATCCTGTCCGGATACGTGGTTGTCTGTTATGGGCGCCGACCGGGTGGCCCAGGGTGGGGCGGGCGCGGTAGCCTAACGATCGTTCAGGGGAGTTGACGCGGGGTTGCCAGCCAGTCCCGCGGGCGGAGACGAGGGGGTCGGCGTGACACTCGACGGTGCGGCGCTGGAACAACTCGGCAAGCGGGTCCGGGCCGGCGGAGCGGAGAAATACCACGCCGCCAACGCGGCCAAGGGCAAGCTCTTCGCCCGGGAGCGGATCGCGCTGCTCGTCGACGAGGGGTCGTTCGTCGAGGACGGGCTCTACGCCAACGCGCTCGCCGACGGGCTGCCCGCCGACGGTGTGGTCACCGGCCAGGCCAGCATCGACGGCCGGCCGGTCTGCCTGATGGCCAACGACTCGACGGTCAAGGCCGGCAGCTGGGGCGCCCGTACCGTCGAGAAGATCATCCGGATCATCGAGCGGGCGTACGCCAACGGGCAGCCGATGGTCTACCTGGTCGACTCGGCCGGCGCCCGGATCACCGACCAGGTCGACCTCTTCCCCGGCCGGCGCGGCGCCGGAAAGATCTTCTGGAACCAGATACGCGCCTCCGGCTCGATCCCGCAGGTCTGCGCCCTGTTCGGGCCGAGCGCGGCCGGCGGGGCGTACATCCCGGCGTTCTGCGACGTGGTGGCGATGGTGGACGGCAACGCCAGCATGTACCTCGGCTCCGACCGGATGGTCGAGATGGTCACCGGGGAGAAGACCACCCTGGAGGAGATGGGCGGGGCCCGGGTGCACTGCGCCGAGTCCGGCGTCGGGCACTTCCTCTGCAAGACCGAGGCGGACGCGCTCGACGTGGTCCGCCGCTACCTGTCGTACCTGCCGGCGAACTGGACCCAGGCGCCGCCGGCCGCACCGGCGGTGGCCGCACCGGAGAAGGTCGACCTGGCCGCGCTGGTGCCGGCGAGCGAGCGGCAGGCGTTCGACATGCGCCGGTACGTCAGGGGCCTGCTCGACGCCGACTCCTTCCTGGAGGTGCAGGCGCTCTGGGCCAGGGAGCTGACCGTCGGCTTCGGCCGGCTCGACGGCCAGGTCGTCGGGGTGGTGGCGAACAACTCGATGTTCAAGGGCGGGGTGCTCTTCGTCGACTCCGCCGACAAGGCGACCCGGTTCGTGCAGCTCTGCGACGCCTTCAACGTCCCGCTGCTATTCCTCTCCGACGTGCCCGGGTTCATGGTCGGCACGGCGGTGGAGAAGCAGGGCATCATCCGGCACGGCGCCAAGATGATTACGGCGATCAGCGAGGCGACCGTACCCAAGATCTGCGTGGTGGTCCGCAAGGCGTACGGTGCCGGGCTCTACGCGATGGCCGGCCCCGGCTTCGAGCCGGACGCAACGATCGCGCTGCCCACCGCGAAGATCGCGGTGATGGGCGCCGAGGCGGCGGTGAACGCCGTCTACGCCAACAAGATCGCCGCGATCGGGGACCCGGACGAGCGGGCCGCCTTCGTCGCCGAGCGCCGCGCCGACTACGAGCAGGACATCGACGTCGTCCGGCTGGCCAGCGAGCTGGTGGTGGACGCCGTCGTCGAGCCGGCCGACCTGCGCACCGAACTCGTCCGCCGGTACGCCGCCGCCCGGGGCAAGGACCGCGGCTTCTCCCGTCGCCGGCACGGCGTCACACCCGTCTGACCGGAGCGGCCAGCCAGCGCCGCACCACCAGCACCGCCCGCGCGGCAGCCGCCGCGCCACCAGCAGCATCCCGGCCGGGTTCGGCACGAGCGGACCGGCGGACCGACCGAACCGATGGAGGAACCCTATGGACTTCCGGCTCAGCGAGGAATACGAGGCGCTGCGATCCAGTGTGCGGTCCTTCGCCCGCGAGGTCGTCGCGCCGGCGATCGCCGAGCACTACGAGCGGCACACCTTCCCGTACGAGATCGTCGCGCAGATGGGCAAGATGGGCCTGTTCGGCCTGCCCTTCCCGGAGGAGCACGGCGGGATGGGCGGCGACTACTTCGCACTCTGCCTCGCCCTGGAGGAGCTGGCCCGGGTCGACTCCAGCGTGGCGATCACCCTTGAGGCGGCGGTCTCGCTCGGCGCGATGCCGATCTACCGGTTCGGCACCGCCGAGCAGCGCGCCCGCTGGCTGCCGAAGCTGGTCACCGGCGAGGCGCTGGCCGGGTTCGGGCTGACCGAGCCGGGCTTCGGCTCCGACGCGGGCGGCACCGCCACCCGGGCGGTACTGGACGGCGACGAGTGGGTGATCAACGGGTCGAAGGCGTTCATCACCAACTCCGGCACCGACATCACCGCCCTGGTCACGGTAACCGCGGTCACCGGCAGCAACCCGGACGGCTCCAAGGAACTCTCCACCATCATCGTGCCGTCCGGCACCCCCGGCTTCACCGTCGCGCCCGGCTACTCCAAGGTCGGCTGGTGCGCCTCGGACACCCACGAGCTGACCTTCGAGGACTGCCGGGTGCCGGCGGAGAACCTGCTCGGCCAGCGCGGCCGGGGCTTCGCCCAGTTCCTGCGCATCCTGGACGAGGGGCGGATCGCCATCGCGGCGCTCTCGGTCGGGCTCGCCCAGGGCTGCGTCGACGAGTCCGTCCGGTACGCCCGGGACCGGCACGCCTTCGGCCAGCCGATCGGCAACTTCCAGGCGATCCAGTTCAAGATCGCCGACATGGAGCGGCGGGCGCACACCTCCCGGCTGGCGTACCACGACGCGGCGGCCCGGATGCTGGCCGGCGAGGACTTCAAGCGGCACGCCGCGATCGCCAAGCTGCACGCCAGCGAGTGCGCGGTCGACAACGCCCGGGATGCGACCCAGATCCACGGCGGCTACGGCTTCATGAACGAGTTCGCGGTGGCCCGGTTCTGGCGGGACTCGAAGATCCTGGAGATCGGCGAGGGCACCTCCGAGGTGCAGCGGATGATTATCGCCCGCGACCTGGGGTTGTAGCCGTCAGTCGACGGTGGTCAGCTCGGCCAGGGCCCGGACGGTCTTCCAGTTCCGGGTGGTCGAGGCGACGCCGAGCCGCTTCTCCAGGTTGAACCTGCTCCGGCCGTACCCGTCGGGAAAGTGCAGGTAGACGTCCCGGCCGGTGTCGGCGAACCGGAACTCGGCGGTCTCGCCGCCCGGCACGGCGAGCCCGGCCACCCGATCGGACTCCGGCGGCTCGGCCAGAAACGCCACCAGCAGCTTGACCTCGTCCGGCTGCCCGGAGGCGTACGGGTTGCCGCCGGTCAGCTTCGCCAGCTCCGGGCCGGACCGGACCATCACCGCCACGTCCAGGGTCGACTGGTCGGCGAGGGCGCGGCGGATCCCGTCGGCCAGCCGTCCCGGGTCGGCATCGTCGGCGGCTCCGAAGACGACGTTGCCGCTCTGCAGGTAGGTCCGCACCTCGTCGTGGCCGAGTTCGGTGACGATCCGGCGCAGGTCGGCCATGCCGATCCGGTTGTGCGAGCCGAGGTTGACGCCCCGGAGCAGTGCCGCGTACCGGACCATCCCGCCCCCTCGATCGACCCCGTCCGACGCCTCAGCAGCGTAACTCGCGGCGGGGTCGGGTGCCGGTCAGCGGCCGGTGCGACGCTGGGCGGTCCGGCGTCGACGGTGCAGCAGCAGCCCGAGCAGGGCGCCGACCAGGACCACCGGGGCGGCCGTGCCGAGCAGCCAGCCCGGGTGGAAGCCCTGCTCCGGGCGTACCCGGGAGGCGCCGGCCACCGGCGAGGAGACCTGGTTGCCGGCGTCCTGACCCGGGCTGACGAGTTGGCCGACGGCTGCGTCGGCGGGCAGCCCGAAACCCCAGTCGAGCAGCGCCGCACCCTGCTCCCAGCCGCGTTGCGGCTGCGACTCCGCGCCGAGCAGGGTGACCAGCAGGGTACGCCCGTCGCGTTCCGCCGCCCCGACGAAGCTGTGCCGGGCCAGGTCGGTGTAGCCGGTCTTGCCGCCGAGCGCACCGGGATAGCGGTGCAGGAGCTGGTTGTCGTTCCAGATCGGATAACCCTTGGTGTTGTTCGCCGCCTGGGCCGGCACCTGCGCCATCTTCGTCGCCGCGTACCGGCGGAAGTCGGGATGGGCGAAGCAGGCGCGGGCAATCAGCGCCAGGTCGTACGCGCTGGTGTACTGGCCGGGACCGTCCAGTCCGGATGGTGTCGCGGCTCGCGTCTGGTGCGCGCCGAGCCGGGTCGCCTCGGCGTTCATCGCCGCCACCCCGCCGGCCTGCCCGGCGGGACCGCCGCCGAGCCGGGCCAGCACGTTCGCGGCGTCGTTGCCGGAGTTCAGGATCAGGCCGAGCCAGAGCGTCTCGACCGGGTACCGGCCGCCGCGCACCAGCCCCACCGCCGAGCTGCCCGGTTCGAAGTCCAGGTCCGACCCGGTCACCTCGACCACCTGCCGAGGGTCGAGCCGGGGCAGTACCGCCGCCGCCAACAGCAGCTTCTGCACACTCGCCGGTACGCCGTACTCGTGCGGGCCGCAGCCGCCGAGCACCACGCCGCTGGTCAGGTCGGCGACCAGCCACGATGTGGCGGTGACCCGGGGCGGTTCGGCGACGCCGGGCGGGGTGACCAGGCCGGGGGTGGCCAGCGCGGGGCCGCCGACCGCCGCCTTCGCCGGGTCGAGCGGCGGCGGGGCGGGCCGGCTCGGCCGGGCCACCGGCGGGCTCGGCGCCGGACAGGGCCGGGCCGGGGTGCCCGCCCGGATCTGGGCCGGAAGCCTCGGAACCGCGGGTCCGGGTGCCCCGGCCGCCGTCGTCGCGGGAAGCACCAGGAGAGCGCTGGCTACTCTGAGTACGAGCAACCGTCGATTCATACTCCGAAGAGTAATCGGATTCACCCGTTCGAGTGGCGGAATCGACCAGACCGCCAGGTCGGCCGGCGGTGCTGACGGCGGCCCCGGCCGGATATGCCCGACGAGCGGGATACCACCAGGTCATCATGATGACCTAGTGGTGTCAGTCCGGAAGTGGTTGTCCCTCGGCGCCGATGACCGGACGTCGGCCGCCCTCCCGGGTGAGCAGCAGCGCCAGGCAGGCGACCGCGACGCAGAAGGTCATGCCCAGCAGCAGCGCCACGGCGTTGTCCCGGCCGCCGAGTCCCATCAGCGGCGCCGCCACCGCGGCGAGCACCCCTTGCAGGGTGCCGAGCACCGCCGATCCGCTGCCGGCCGCCTTCGGCACCCGCTGGATCGCCAGCGCGGCGGCGTTCCCCATGAACATGCCGAGCCCGACGAAGAAGAGCAGCAGCGGGACCGCCGTGGCCCGGCCGAGCTGACCGGCCAGGGTGACGGCGAGCAGGCCGGCGGTGGTGGCCAGCATGACGGCCAGGCCGATCCGGAGCAGCAGCGCCGGCCGGGCGCCCCGGCCGACCAGGCGGGCGTTTACCGCGCCGCTCAGGGTGGAGAGCAGCGCACCGGCGGCGAAGGCGACGGCGGCCTGCCGCACGGAGAGCCCCAGCACGTACTGGAGGAAGAAGGGTGACGCGGCGATGTAGCAGAACAGGGCCGCGAACCCGAAGCCGAACGTGAACGTGTAGCCGAGGTAGACCCGGTCGGCCAGCACCGACCGGGCGGTGGCCAGGGTGGCGCGGAGTCCGCCGGCATGCCGGCGCTCCGGCGGCAGACTCTCGGGTACGCCGACAAGCGCGACCAGCAGGGTGACCAGCAGCCCGGCGGCGAGGGTGACCCAGACGGCCCGCCAGCCGGCCGCACTCGTCACCACGCCGCCGATCAGCGGGGCGGTGATCGGGGCGATCCCGCTGAGCGCCATCAGGATGCCGAACATCCGGGCGGCGGCCGGACCCTGGGCGGTGTCGGAGATGACCGCCCGGCCCACCACCACGCCGGCCGCCGCGCTGAAGCCCATCACGAGACGCAGGGCGGTCAGCGCGCCCAGGGTCGGCGCGAAGGCACAGGCGGCGGCGGAGGCCGCGCAGACCGCCGTGCCGGCCAGGATCAGCGGCCGGCGGCCGTACCGGTCGGAGAGCGGGCCGAGCACGAGCTGTCCGAGGGCCAGCCCGACCACGAACGCGGTGAGGGTGAGCTGGATGCCGGCGGGGTCGGTGCGGAACTCGTCGGCCATCCGGGGGAAGGCCGGCAGGTACATGTCGATGCCCATCGGTGGCACGAAGGCCAGCAGCACCAGGGCGGGCAGCAGCAGCCGGCGGGACCGGGTAGGCGGTGTGGCGGGCTGTGCGGGCGGCGACGGCGGGCTGGACTCTTCGCTTCGCGAGGGGGCGGAAGTCACGCCGGCAAGTTACTATACCTATATAACTATGTCTAGCGTTATCCTCGTGAAGTGAAACGAGTGACCGTGGCGGACGAGACGGTGCTGCGGCAGGCGAGGACACTCGTACCGGTTCTGTACCAACTGAGCCGGGTGCTGCGGATGCAGGGCACCGACGAGTCGGGGCTCGGCCAGCTGCCGCCCTCCGAGCTGGAAGTGCTGCGGTACGTCGCCGACACCCCCGGGGTCTCGGTGAGCACTCTCGCCCGCGACCTCGGGCTGCACGCCAGCAACGTCAGCGCGACCGTCCGGGCACTTGTGGCCCGCGACCTGCTGCGCCGCGAGCCCGACCCGAACGACCGGCGGGCCGTACGCCTGCACGCGACAGTGGACGCCGCGCACGGCTCGGCCCGGATCGAGGACGCCTGGGCCCGGCTCTTCGCCGCCGCGCTGGCCGAGATCACCGACGAGCAGCGGGCCGAGCTGGCCGACGCCGCCCCGGCACTCGGCGCGCTCGCCGAACGCCTCCGGATCCGCCGCGCCACCGAACGGAGCTGAGCACCCGATCCGGAGCAGACCACGGCGACCCGGCACACCGGACGGTCGATTCTGACCGGTTAGGGGCTGACGATCGACTGCTCAGGGTGTTTGCATGTGCGCCGAGGGCGACCGTAGACGGTCGTGCCGGGGGGAGGTTCGAGGGATGTTCGCTGCGTTCGGGCGGTCGCTGTGGCGGTGGCGCTGGGCGGTACTCGTCGGCTGGCTGGGACTGGTGCTCGCCGGGGCCACCCTCGGCGGGCAGGTCTTCGACCGGCTCGACGACACCGACAACCTCCGCCCGGACGCCGAGTCGCAGCGGGCCGACCGCCGGATCGCCGAACTCCTCCCCGAGGGCCCGACCGTGGTCGCGATCGTCCGGGACCGGGACCCGTACAACCCGGCGCTGGTGGCCAGCGTCGACCAGGTACGCGCCGAGCTGCGGGCCGTACCCGGGGTCAGGGAGGTCGAGGACCTCTACAACGCGGCGGGCGGCCGGATCGGCGCCGACAACCGGAGCACCCTGGTCCGGGTCGAACTGGTCGACGGACTGCCCACCGCCGAGCGGGAGGCGGCCGAGGACCGGGTCGTCGCCCTGCTGCGCGGGATCGACGCGCCGCAGGTGCTGGTCGGCGGCGACGAACTGGCCGAGCGCGCCTTCGCCGAGCAGGCGGTCTCCGACGCGGCCGTCGGCGAGTCGATCGCGCTCGGCGTACTCCTGGTGGCGCTTGTGGTGATCCTCGGCGGCCTGCTGGCCGGGGTGCTTCCGCTGCTCGCCGCGCTCGCCGCCGTCGCGGTGACCCTGCTCGGCCTCTACGGCCTGACCGCCGTCACCGGAGTCGGCGAGTTCACCGTCAACGTGGTCACCCTGCTCGGCATCGGCCTGACCGTGGACTACGCGCTGCTGCTGGTCGCCCGGTTCCGCGAGGAACGCGGGGACGGGCCGGAGCAGGGCGATCCGGTCGAGGCGCTGGCCCGGACGATGGCGACCGCCGGGCGTACCGTGCTGATCTCCGGCCTGGCGGTCGCGGCCTCGATGGTCGGGCTGCACGCCTTCGCCGAACCGCTGCTCGCCGCGATGGCGCTCGGCGGCGCGCTGGCGGTCACCCTGGCCACCCTCGCCGGGCTGACCCTGCTGCCGGCGCTGGTCGCCGTAACCCACCGGCACATCCCGGCACCCGGCGCCCGGACCTGGGTGCGCCGGGCGCTGGCCGCCGCCGCCCGCCCGGTCCGCGGCACCGCCGGCTCCCGGCCGGATACCCCGGACGCCCGCCCCGGCCTGCTCGGCCGGCTCGCCGGGTACGCGCAGAGCCGGCCCGGCCCGGTGGCGTTCGGCGTCACCGCCGGGCTGCTGCTGCTCGCCCTGCCCTTCCTGGCCGGCGCCAACCTGGCCAACTCCGACGCCCGGGCGCTGCCCCGCTCGACGGAGGCCCGGCAGGTGCACGACGTGCTGCTGCGCGACTTCGAGGCGGGCCGGGCCGACCCGGTCAGCCTGGTGGTCGCGGCCGACCCGGCCAGCGCCGAGGTGCGGGACCTGATGAACCGGCTCAACACCCTGCCACAGGTGATCCGGATGCAACCCCGCCCCGACGTACCCGGTGCGGCGCTGGTGATCGACCTGACGCCCCGGGGCGCGACCGGCGGCCCCGAGTCCCGGGAACTGGTCCGCGCCGTCCGCGCCCTCGACCAGCCCCTGCCAGTGCTGGTCGGCGGGCCGGCCGCCGAGGTGGTCGACTACCGCGACTCGGTCGCGCAACGGCTGCCGTACGCCCTGCTCGTGCTGCTGCTGGTCACCGGCGGGCTGCTCTTCGTGCTCACCGGCTCGCTGGTGATCCCGGTGAAGGCACTGGTGATGAACGTGCTGACCCTGCTCGCCACCCTCGGCGTACTGGTGGTGGTCTTCCAGTGGGGGGTGGGCGCCGGACTGCTCGGCGTGGAGTCCTGGGGTGGGATCGACCTGACCACCCCGGTGCTGCTGTTCGTGTTCGTCTTCGGGTTGTCGATGGACTACGAGGTGTTCCTGCTGGCCCGGATCCGCGAGGAGTGGCGGCGCTGGTCCGGACTGCATACCCCGGCCGCCCGGACCCGGGCCGGGCAGCGCGCCGTACTGGCCGGGATCGTCCGGACCGGTCCGGTGGTGACCTCGGCGGCGGTCTGCATCACCATCGTCTTCCTCGGGTTCCTGCTCGGCGACCTGACCGCCGTCAAGGAGATCGGCTTCGGCATGGCGGTGGCCGTGTTCCTCGACGTCACCGTGGTACGCGGGCTGCTGATGCCGGCGCTGATGAGCCTGCTCGGCGAGTGGAACTGGTGGGCGCCGGCCCCGCTGCGCCGGCTGCACCAGAGGTACTCCGGAGACGCCGGAGCGGCCAGCCCGGAGGCGCCCGGCGTGAGGGATCCGTCACCGGCCGGAATCGGTCATCAGTGATCTGTCGGATATCTGTGTCCTCTTCCGTCGGTAGCGCGACGTATCTATGTGAGGGTTCCTCGGGCCTGCGTAGTCTTCCTGCCCATGACTCCGGATCATGGCGCTGACCGGGTTCCGGGTGGCTTCGCCGAGTTGCTCCGCCGGTGCCGGCTGGCGGCCGGGCTGACCCAGGCCGAACTCGCCGAACGGGCCGCCGTGGGGATCCGGACGGTCCGTGACCTCGAACGGGGCCGGGCGTCCCGGCCGCAGCGGACGACGATCGAGCTGCTCGCCGCCGCGCTCGGCCTGGCCGGTCAGGACCGGGCCGACTTCGTCGCGCTGGCCCGGGGCCAGGCCGGCCCGGCGGTGGAGTTCGGCACCGGCACCGGCACCGGCACGCCACCCCGACGCCTGCCGCCGCGCGGCTTAGGCCTGCCCGAGCCGGGTGAGCTGATCGGGCAGGACCGGGACGTGGCGGACCTGGCGGCGATGTTGACCGAGCAGCCCCGGGTGGCGCGCGGCGTGGTCAGCCTGGTCGGCCTCGCCGGAGTCGGCAAGACCGGCCTGGCCCTCAAGGTCGCCCGGGAGGTCACCGACGACTTTCCCGGCGGCACCGGCGGGATCGTGATGATCGAGAATTCCACCGTGGGCGACGTGCTCTCCGTCGTCGCCACGGTGTTCGGCGTCGGCCGGGCCAGCGACCTCGCCGGCCGGTTCTCGGACGCACCCTCGCTGCTGCTGGTGGACGCCGTCGAACGGGCGCCCGGGGCGGCAGCCGAGGCGCTGGCCCGGCTCGCCGAGATCGCGCCGACGCTGCGGGTGCTGACCACCGGTCGGCACCCGGTCGGGCTCGCCGGCGAACGGGTCCGGCCGGTCACCCCGCTGGAGGTGCCGCCCGCCGACGCCCCGGCAGACCTGGCGGTGGCGGCGGACTATCCGGCCGTGGCGCTGCTGCTCGCCCGGCTGCGCCAGATCGGTCGCGAACCGCCGCACCCCGACGAGGTGGCCGCGCTCGTCGAGCTGGTACGCCGGCTCGGCGGACTCCCCCTCGCCATCGAACTCGCCGCCGCGCACGGCCGGGTGCTCAACTTGAACGAGCTGCTCGACCGGTACGGCAACCGCCTGCTCGACCTCGGCACGCCGCCGGTGGCCGGTGAGGCGGTGGTGACCCTGCGGGACGCGGTGGCGGCGAGCTACCGGCTGCTCGACGCCGACGAGCGGGCCGCTCTGCGCCGCCTCTCGGTGTTGCGCAACCGCTGGTCGGTGGAGTTGGCCGAGGCGATGCTCGCCCCCGACCCGGCCCCGCCCGGCGGTTCTGTGGGCCCCGAACCGACGCCGCCGGGCACGCCGGTCGGACCCGGCCGGTCGGTCTCGCCGGGCACTCCGGGGCGGCTGGCGGAGGATGCCGACGACCGGACCGGCTGGCCGGTCGACCCGGTTCGGCTGCTGGACCGCCTGCTGGCACACGGGCTGATCGGCTCCCGGGGTACCGGCCCGCTGCGCTTCCGGGTGCTGGACGTGGTGCGGGACTTCGCCGCCGAACGTGCTGCCGCCAGTGGCGAACTGGCCGCGATCCGGCGTCGGCACGCCTCGGTCTTCGCCGGGCTGGCCGCCCGGGTGGCACCGGATCTGGCCGGCGCCCGGCTCGTCGAGGCGGTCGGCCGGCTCGACGAGGTGGCCGGTGACCTGTGGACCGCGCTCGCGTACTCGGCGAACGACGATCCGCACACCGCGTTGTGGCTGGCCGGGAACCTGGCCCGCTGGTGGCGCTACCGGGGGCGGGACGTGGCCGGCCGGCAGTGGCTGCGCCGACTGCTGGACGATCCGCGTACCGCCGACGCCGATCCGGCGGCCCGCGCCTGGGCACAGGTCGGCGTCGCGCAGCTCGCCCTGGAGCACGGCGCCGGACCGCAGGAGTTGCCGACCGTCGAGGCGGCGGTGGAGACCTTCCGGCGGCTCGCCGACGTCTCCGGTGAGCTGGCGGCCCGGAACGTGCTCTGCGGGGTGTGGACCGCGCTCGGCGGGCACGACGAGGCGCGGCGGCACGGCGAGGCGGCGCTGGAGCTGGCCACCCGCACCGGCCGGATCCGGGAGATGGCGGTGGCGCAGAACAACCTGACCTGGCACGAGATCCGGGTCGGTGACCTGGGTGCCGCCCGGCGCCGGCTGGCCGCGGTGGACCGGCTCGCCGGGGAGTGCGGTGAGGAGCGGCTCCGGGTGCTGGCCCGGGCCAACCTGGCCGAGGTGGCCCGCCTGGAGAGCCGGTACGTGGACGCGGTCCGGCAGGGTCGGCGGGTGGTGGCCGCCCTGGCCGACCTCGGCGACCCCGGGCACCGCAGGCGGGCGCTCGGCACCGTCGGTCTGGCCCTGAGCCAGGACGGGCGGCTCGACGAGGCGGCGGTGGTACTCGCCGAGTTGCGGGCTCGGAAGGTGGGCGAGGCCGGCCCGGCGGAGTTGGAGTCCGAGCCCTCCCGGCCGGACGAGATCCCGCCCCGGGACGACGGTATCTGTGCGCTGATCGAGGCGAACCTGGCGATGCAGCGGGGTGACCGGGAGTGGGCGGCCGAGTGGTACGCGGCGGCCGTGCGGGCCTGTGAGGGCTCCCGGGACCTGCGGGACGTGGCGGAGGCGCTGGTCGGGTTGGTGGCCAGCAGTGATGATCCGGCGGCGCGGGCGACGGCGGTCAGGCGCCTGCACCAGGTGTGCCGGGAGGGCGGGATCGTCCTGCTGCCCCGGGAACGCGCCCTGGCCGGCCTGACGGACGAGGAGCCATCTCGGGGCCGTGGCGAGCCACCTTGGGGCCGTGGCGCGAGCGAGACAGCCCCCCGACAGAGCCCTCACTGATCCCCGCCCGCGCCACGTCCCCAGAGCCCCCCGGCTGCCAGAAGACTAACCAGCTTTGCTTGCCCGTTTTGTGTGTTTGATGGGTGAAGCGACGATATGCACGTGACTTCTGCCGGTCTTTCTGCCGGTGGGCATGCCGATGCCAGACGTCCCATCCGGGGCATAAGTCAGCATCGGGGCCGGCCGTCGACCCGCCGGCGCCGGCTCAGCAGGCGGTGGTCGCCTCGGCGGCGGTGCCGACGCTGCCGGCGGTGGCACCGGGATGGACAGCGTCCCGGACGATCCGCAGCGAGTCGAGCAGGCCCGCCAGTTGGGCCGGTTCGAGCTGACCGATGAACCAGTCCTGGATCAGTTGGACGTGGCCGGGAAGCGTCTCCGCCAGGCGGGCCATCCCGGACTCCGTCACCACCGCGTACGCGCTGCGCCGGTCGGAGGGGCAGGCGCGGCGGCGGAGCAGGCCGTCCCGCTCCATCCGGTCGACGACCCGGGTGACGCCGCTGGTCGAGAGAGAGGTCTGGGCGGCCAGGTCGGTCATCCGGAGCTGGTGCTCGGGCGAGCGGGCGAGCCGCATCAGGACCTCGAACTCGACAGTCGACAGCCCGTGCTCCTCGAACTGTGCGGCAAATCTGGCGGCGAGCCCGGCGTACACCTCCATGACCAGGCCCACGGCCGTGATCCGGGCGTCGTCGTGCAGGTTCTCGGTCACGAGGCCATCGTAGCAGTAGTTGACACCGGGAATATTGCTGTGACTATAGTTGCTCTGTCAGTCATCGGTCACACAACCTATCTCCTGGGAAGGCATCACCATGACCAGCAGCGCCGAGCCCGCCACCACCCGTACCTGGGAAGGGCTGACCATCCCCACCGCCGGCACCTACCTGCTCGACCAGGCGCACAAGCGCGTCGGTTTCGTGGCCCGGCACATGATGGTGAGCAAGGTCCGCGGCCAGTTCCGCGATGCGGAGGCGACGATCACCGTCGGCGAGGACCCGCTGGAGTCCGCGGTGACCGCGACCATCCAGGCCGCCAGCATCGACACCGGCGCCGACGACCGGGACAACCACCTGCGCAGCGGCGACTTCCTGGAGTCGGAGAAGTACCCGACCCTGGAGTTCCGCAGCACCGGGGTCAAGTCGCACAGCGGCAACGAGTTCGTGCTCACCGGTGACCTGACGATCAAGGACGTCACCAAGCAGGTCGACCTGGAGGTCGAGTTCGAGGGTGCCGGACGCAGCCCGTTCGGCCAGGACATCTTCGGCTTCACCGCGAGCACCGAGATCGACCGCGAGGACTTCGGGCTGACCTGGAACGTGGCGCTGGAGACCGGCGGCGTGCTGGTCGGCAAGAAGATCAAGATCGAGATCGAGGGCGAGGCCATCCGCCAGGCCTGACGCCCGGTACCCCGGCCGGCGCGGTCGGATCCGAGACCTGGATGCCCCGGTTGCCGATCAGATGGTGACCGGGGCGCCTCTTTGGGTAATGCGCCCGGTGGAAGAGGTGGTCCGATCGTGTGCGAGGGTGGACGCAGCGCCGCTGTCCGCTCACGCTGAGGTGGCGGGCGCTGTGGTTCTGGCCATCGGCGCACGGCGCTCCTACGGTAGTGATTCGAACGCGCTTCCCGGGGCAAAGGCCTCTGGACTGCGCAGACAGCGCCTCGCGGCGGGAGGGTCGATGGGCCAGGACGTGTCGGAGGTCCCCTTCACCCGGGAGGACCGGATCCGCTACCGGCAAAAGGTACGCCGGTGTCTGGACGTCTTCGCGCTCATGCTGGACGACTTCGGCTTCGACGCCGACCGGCCGACCACCGGCCTGGAGATCGAGCTGAACCTGGTGGACGCGAACGCCGAACCGGCGATGCGCAACGCGGAGGTGCTGGACAACCTCGCCGACCCCAGTTTCCAGAGCGAGCTGGGCCAGTTCAACCTCGAACTGAACGCCCGGCCCCGGCTGATCGAGGGCGCCGGCTTCGCCGACTACCAGCAGGACCTGCGGGCCAGTCTCGGCCGCGCGGAGGAACTGGCGGTCAAGTCCGACGCCAACATCATCCTGATCGGCATCCTTCCCACCCTCACCCCCCGGCACCTGGTCCGGGACAACCTCTCCAGCAACGAGCGCTACCAGGTGCTCAACGACCAGATCGTCGCCGCCCGGGGCGAGGACATCGAGCTGGACATCCGGGGCGTCGAGCGGTTGCAGACGCACACCGACTCGATCGTCTCCGAGGCCGCCTGCACCAGCCTCCAGTTCCACCTCCAGGTGGCGCCGGACAGCTTCGCCGACTACTGGAACGCCTCCCAGGCCATCTCCGGGATCCAGGTCGCGCTCGGCGCCAACTCGCCGTTCCTGCACGGCCGGCAGCTCTGGGCGGAGACCCGGGTCGCCCTCTTCGAGCAGGCCACCGACACCCGCCCCGACGAGCTCAAGGCCCAGGGGGTACGCCCCCGGGTCTGGTTCGGCGAGCGGTGGATCACCTCGATCTTCGACCTGTTCGAGGAGAACGTCCGCTACTTCCCGCCGCTGCTGCCGATCTGCGACGACGAGGACCCGGTCGAGGTGCTGCACAACGGCGGCATCCCCCGGCTGCCCGAGCTGCGGCTGCACAACGGCACCGTCTACCGGTGGAACCGGCCGGTCTACGACATCATGAACGGCCGCCCGCACCTGCGGGTGGAGAACCGGGTACTCCCGGCCGGCCCGACCGTGATCGACATGCTGGCCAACGCCGCCTTCTACTTCGGCCTCGCCCGGGACCTGGCCGAGGGCGACCGGCCGATCTGGAGCCAACTGACCTTCAGCGCGGCCGAGGAGAACTTCCACGCCGCCGCCCGACGGGGCATCGACGCGGTGGTCACCTGGCCCAGGCTCGGCGAGGCGAAGGTGACCGAGCTGGTGCTCGACGTACTCCTGCCGAGGGCGGCCGCCGGGCTGGACCGGTTCGGTGTCGGCGCCGAGCACCGGGATCAGCTGCTCGGGATCATCGAGCAGCGCTGCCGTACCAGGCGCAACGGCGCGGTCTGGCAGGTGGAGGCGGTGCAGGCCGCCGAACGCGGCCGGGGGATGGACCGCTCCGAGGCCCTGCACCACATGCTGCACCGGTACGGCGAACTCCAGCGGACCGACGAACCCGTGCACACCTGGCCGATCGACTGACCCGCCCACCCGTCCGACGACGCGAGCCTGAGCCCTGAGCCCTGAGCCCTGAGCCCTGAGCCCGGGGCGGGTCGGGTCGGGTCGGGTCGGGTGAGCGGGAGCGTTCGGTGGGAGCGTTCAGCGGGAACGGCGGCCGAACCTGCCGAGCCTGCCCTTCGTACCGCCCTCGCCGCCCGGCTCGGTCGTCTCCGCCGACCCGGTCGAGGTCGACGCACCGGCGGTAACGGCCGAGGTCGGCTGCTCGGCGTCACCGGTCTCCGGCTTGCCGGCGCTGCTCTCCGGCCTGCCGGCGGTGCTGGTCTCCGACTTGCCGGTGCTGGTCTCCGGCCTGCCGGCGTTGGTCTCCGGCCCGCCGCCGGTGGCGGCCGGCTCGGCGGTGGGCGGGGTGGACCCGCCGTCCGACCCGGGATCCTGGCCGTCGTCGTTGATGGCGGCGGCGCGGCGGCGGTGGCGGGAGGCCCGCGTCTCGTCGGTGCCGCGCCGGACCGGTCCGGTCGGCTGGCCGGGCAGCCGGGCGGACCGCCTCGCCAGGCCGGTCGGCTCGGCACCCGGGTCGGTGGCCGGCTCGGTGGCCAGGTCGATGTCCGGGTCGACGTCCGGCGGCGTGTCCGGGCGAGCGCCGGACGGCCGGGGACCGGCCTCGGGCGCCGAGTCGGTGCCGGACGCGGGACCGGTCCCGGGTGCGGCACCGGGCCCGGAACCCGGGGCGGCGGCGTCCGGCTCTGCGGCCATCGTCTCCGCCCGCTGCGCCAGTGCCGCCACCAGCGCCGACCCGGCGAGTCCGGCCACCACCGCGTACGGCGCCATCAGGTGCGCCGACACCTGCTCGGGGCGGATGCCCACCAGCCGGGGCGCGGCGACGAAGTAGGCGACGGCCACCAGCAGCGGCCCGGCGATGCCGGAGACGACGGCGCCGACCCGGGTCGCCGGCCGGCGGGCCGCCGAGCGGGCGACGAGCGCGCCGATCAGCAGCGCCGAACCGAGTGACAGGGCGGCACCGGGCCAGTAGAAGTACTCGCGGAACCAGAAACGTTCGCCGTCCGAGGTCAACTGCCAGACGCCGAGCTGAGCCGCGGCCAACCCGCGCCCCGAGAGTACGCCGTCGACGACCGAGATCAACGCCAGCGCCCAGAGCCAGCAGACCGTACCGAGGACGTTGCCGGCGACCGCCGGTGACGAGATCGCCCAGATCGCCGCGACCAGCCCGAGCAGTACGCCGAGCACCGCATAACCGGCGGCCACGGTCTGCGGAGCGGACGTGTCGGCACGCACCGCCGCCCGTGCGGGTACGGCGACCAGCACCACGGTGACCAGCGCGCCGACCGCGGCGGAGACGGCGAGCACGGCCCGCCACAGCAGACCGCCCAGAGCCGGCTGTCGACCGCCGGCCGTCCCGGTGGAGCGTCGCGCCCCGCCGCCGAGCCGGTGTGCGCAGACCGCACCGGCGATGGTCGAGGTGGCGGCTATCCAGGTGGCCCAGGTGAGGCTGGCGACCCAGGCCGCCTCGCTCGACCCGCCGGCCGGCGGCAGCCAGGCGATGATGCCGAGCCCGTAGCCGAAGCCCAGTTGAGCGGCGCCGGTGCCGGCGGCAACGCCGACCGCCGTCGCGACGGATCCTCCCCAGCCTCGTGCGGCCATGCGGGGCAGCGTAGCGTCCATCCGACGTGCACGGCGAGCCGTGAACCGGCGGCAGCCGGCCCGACACGTACCGTGGTCGGTTGCGCTCCGGTGGCCGACCCGCCGATGCTGTCGGGCAACACTTCCAGGGGTCGGACGGGACAACGGCGTGACTTGCGCACGCCGGACGGCGAGGCAGGGTCGCACATGACGGATGAGGCTGTGGCGGGACACCCGCACCCCGACGGCGGTGGCTCGAACCGTACGGGTCTGTTCGCGGGAGCGGCCGTCGGACTGGTCCTCTGCGCCGTCGTGGGCGCACTCGGCGGCTACCTGCTGGCCGGTGACGGAGGCGACCCGGACAACCGGTACGACGCCGGCGGGCCGACCCCGACGGCCGAGGCGACGAGCAAGCCGCCCCGGAGTACGCCGACCCGTACGCCCAGCCGCCGGCCGAGCAGCACTGCGCCGCCGATCGGCCAGATGCCCCTGCCGAACGTGGTCGGGAAGGACTTCGAGGCGGCCCGGGAGGAGTTGCGGCGGCTCGGTCTCGGCGTGCAGTTCGTCTTCGGTCGGGCCGGCGACGACCGCACCGTCGCCAGTACCAATCCGAAGGCCGGTACGGCGGTGAAGCGGGGCATCACGGTGCGGCTCACCGTGGTCGGCGCGGCGCCGGAGGTGGTGGTGCCCGAGCTTGTCGGCGAGTCCTGCAACCTGGCCGCGCGCCGGCTGGTCGAGGACGGGCTCTATCCGAGCTACCCGACCGGGGAGCGGGGCGCGGTGCGCAACCAGGACCCGACCGGCGGGACGGTGGCCCGCTGGAACGATCGGGTCCGGCTGTACTGCTCCGACGCCCCGGCACCGGAGGGCACCCCGACGCCGTAGTCCGAGGGTTGGCGGCGCCGGACGGGTGGACCCGCCCAGCTGGTGCGTCGGAGCAGCGGGGACGTCCGGTTCGTGCACCGGGCCGGCGCGGACACGCCCGGTCGCGACGTTGGTGGTCGGCAGGTCCGGGCGGATAGGTTGACGGGGTCCGCCCGGTCAGGTCCGATGGCGAGAGGACGTGCCATGTCCGACGACCCACGACAGCCCTCGGACGACCGAGGGGTGGACGGAGACCGGGGCGGGTCCGACGTACCCGAGAGTCAACCGCCCCCCGGCCCCGGCCCCGGCCCCGGCGCCGCACCGACCGGTGCCGGTCCGGACGACGCCACCACCCGGATCGGCGGGACCAGCCGGCAGCCCGGCACGCCGGGGGCCACCGCACCGATCCCGCCCCGCGAGCCGGCCTGGTCGGGCCGGGCCGGAGTGCCGCCCCGGGGCGTGCAGCCGCCCCGCCAGCCGCAGCCGGAGTGGGGCTACGACGCGGATCCGGACGACCGGCGCTGGTGGATGCCGATCCTGATCGGCACGGTGGCGGTGATCCTGCTCGGCGTCCTGGCGGCCGCCGGATGGTGGATCGTCGACTCGGCCGGCCGCGACGGTCCCGCCGCTCCGTCCCCGACGGCGACCACCCCGGCACCGACGCCGACCACCGCCCCGCCGACCACCCCGCCGCCCAGCACCGCGGCGCCGACCCCGAGTGCCACGGCCGGAGCACCGGTGCTGGTGCCTCCGCTCGTCGGACTGTCCCAGCAGGAGGCGGTGGCCGAGTTGGAGCGGCTGGGCCTGGTGGCCCGGATCCGGCCGCAGACCTCGGGCCGGCTGCCGGGGACCGTGCTGGACACGGATCCGTCGACGGGTACGGAGCTCGAGCGGGGTGCCGAGGTCGTCCTGGTGGTCGCCGTGCCGCCGACCGGTGCGCCGACCACCGAACCCGGTCCGGTCGGCCCGACCCAGCCCACTCCGGGCGGCTGACCGCCGGCACGCCGACCGGTCACCAGTAGCGGCGTCGGGTGCCGACCATCACCAGCCCGACGGCCGAGATGGCCAGGCCGAGCAGGCCGGAGTACGCGAGTGAACGCCGGTAGCCCGGCGGCGGCCCGTCGGTGTGCGGCGCCGGCCCGGCCCGCCGTTCCTCGGCCCCGGCCGGTTCCGGCGCCGGGCCGGTCGGCGCCGGATGGCCGCCCCGGTTGTCGCCGCCGCGGTCGTCGCCGGCCCGGGAGGCCGGGTCGGGGGTGCCGGCCGCCCCCGCCCGGCTGCCCTGGGCAGGCAGCCGGTGCCAGGTCCGGCCGCGCCACTCCGGCCAGCCCTGTGGTTCCCCGTCGGTGTCGGGCGCGGCGGTTGTCGGGCCGGGCGCGGCGGTTGTCGGGCCGGGCGTGGAGGGTGCCGCCGGACCGGGCGCGGCGGGCGCTGCCCGGCCGGGTGCGGCGAGCGCCGCCGCGCCGTGACCGCCGTGACCGCCGTGACCGCCGTGACCGACGTGACCGGCGGGGTCGACCGGGTCGACCGGGTCAGCGGGGTCGGCGAGCTCGGGGTCGGCGAGCTCGGGGTCGGGGTCGGGGTCGGCAGGGGCCGGCGGCGCGGGATTGGCGGCCGGATGCCGTACCGAGGGCGGCCGGCCGGTGCCGGTGCCGCTCGCGCAGCCGGGCAGGCCGACGGTGATCAGGATCAGCAGCACGCTGACCCGCATGTTCCGACACGTGGTCCGGTGTCGGTCGGAGGTCTCGACGGCCATCGGCGGCTCCCAGGATCGGGGCCCTCGACGACGCGCGGGTGGCAAAGCGGTGGGGTGGGACACTCCCAGTCTATTGCGGTGGCCGGGCGCGTTGTCCGGCCTTCCGCCAGATGCGGTGCCCGGGGCCGGCCTTTCGTCAGATGCGGTGCCGGGTGCCCGGCCTTCCGTTCAGAAGCGGTGCCGGGAGGCCGGACCGGGGTGGGTGGGCGGTCAGCCGACCCGGACCCGGGCGTCGACCGTGCTGGAGTTGGTCCGGAGCGGGCGCCGGGGCTGCGGATAGTTGTGCCGTCCGGAGTTGGCCTGGAGCTGGCGCAGCCCGTTGACCTGCACGAATATCGACCGCCGTTCGACCGCGTCGCCGCTCGGGTTGAGTTCGTACCCGTCGAGCCAGACCCAGCCGTGGTAGGTCTGCCAATCGTGCACCCGGATCACCCGGAAGTAGATCGGAGCGGCGAACTGGACGCTTGCCGCGCGGGTCACGTGGAGCACATCACCGGAGCGGGGAAGGGGCACATCAGCTCCTGTCCGACTGGCGCCGGGGGGCCGGCGGAAGTGGCGGGCGGGTGTCTGGTGGTGGTCCAGGCGCGGTCCGGGACGCGGTTGTCGGGTGGCCGTCCGCGTCGGCCGGCCGGAGTGGTGGCGTCGGCCGGGGCGATGTGTCGTTGCCATCACATCGCCCCGGGCCGACGCCTGTCGACTCCGGGACGCGCCAGCCGCCGTAGCGGCTCTGGCATACAGCGGCGGGGGCTCTTACCCCGGAGCGGGGCTTCTCGCCGTACCGCCGGCACGACCGTCCCCGCGGTCAGGCGAGAATGGGGGAGCATTGCGTCGCCTGACCGGATGGGAACGCTGCGTAGCCCGAGCCATACGGACAGGGTGCATCAAGAACATGATCAATGCAAGTTGCAGTTTGCCCTTTGCTCCGGGATGGCGATAGTGGATGTTACGGCGCTTGTCGCGTCTTGCGTCCAACCGGCACACTGGACCAGGTTTCGGCCCCCTGTGGCCGACATGGTCATCGCGCCATCCGCCGCGAATGGACCCCCGTCGATTGGCGGTCGAACCTGCGGCGGCAATCAGACTCCTAATTGATCGTCCGGAGGTGATCCGGTGACCGAGCGCCGGAGCCCGACCATCCGCCGACGCCGGCTCGGCGCCGAACTGCGCCAGCGCAGGGAGAAGGCCGGCGTCACGATAGAGGCCGTCGCCGAGTTGCTGGAGTGTTCCGCGTCCAAGGTGTCCCGGATCGAGACCGGGCACACCTCGGCCACCGTCCGGGACGTCCGCGACATGCTCGGCATCTACGGCGTGACCGGTGCCGAGTGCGACGAGCTGATCCAGATCGCCCGGGAGGCCCGGCAGAAGGGCTGGTGGCACCCGTACAGCCCGGTGCTCGCCGGGGCGTACGTCGGGCTGGAAGCTGCCGCCGCCTCGATCCGGGCGTACGAGCAGCAGACCGTGCCCGGGCTTCTGCAGACCGAGGAGTACGCCCAGGCGATGATCCGGTCCGCCCGCCCGGACTGGGTCGCCGAGGAAGTCGACCAGCGGGTCCGTGTCCGGTTGGGTCGTCAGTCGTTACTTGACCCGGACGATCCGATCGATCTGTGGGTGGTGCTCGATGAGGCGGTGATCAGCCGGCCGGTGGGCGGCGACGCGGTCATGCGGGCCCAGTTGGAGCGGCTGGTGGAAGCCGCTGACCTACCGAACGTCACGCTCCAGGTCCTGCCGTTCGAGGCCGGTGCACACGCTGGCATGGACGGCACTTTCACCATCCTGGGCTTCCCGGAACCGGGCGATCCGGATGTGGTGTACGCCGAAAACGCCACAGGGGGTCTTTTTCTGGAGAAGCGGGATGAACTACAGAAATACATATTCATCTTCGATCATATCCGAGCGGCGGCCCTACGCCCGGAGGAATCCGTCGCGCTGATTTCGAAGCTGGCAGAGGAGCCATTGTGGAAGTGGAGACAAAGGGGTACCGCGTCGACCTGAGCGGAGCAGCCTGGCACAAGAGTTCGCGTAGCGGACCGAATTGTGACAACTGCGTCGAGGTGGCCTTCGCGGGCGGCGCGATCGCGGTACGCGACTCCAAGAACCCGACCGGGCCGGCCCTGATCTTCACGCCCGACGAGTGGGACGCCTTCGTCGGGGGCGCCAAGGACGGCGAATTCGACCTGACCTGAGGATTCGACCTGGCCTGACGGTCAGCGGAACCTGCGAACAACCCGGCGCGGTCGTCCGGTCGGCATCCGAGCCGGCCGCCGGCCGCGCCGGCCGCGTCCACGGCCGGTGCCGCACCCGTCGCCGGTGACCGGCCGGCTCGTTGTACCAGGCGGCGGAGTCGGCATGACCGGCCGCTTCAGGGGGTTCGCACACCGAGCGAGGCAGGCGAGACGGATGACGATCGGGTCGGAGAATCTGGGCAACGGTTCCGCCAAGCCGGAACAGTTCGGTGGCAAGTACCGGGGTGCCCGCCGGGACACCGGCACCGGCGTGGCGGAGACGCCGATCGGTGCCGAACTCGGGTCGACCGAGGCGGTCCCGCTGGAGCGTGGTGCGGACCTCGGCTCCGGCCTGGCCCAGGCCAGCCCGCCGGAGCGTACGCCGACGCTGCCGTCGCTGGACATGAACCTGACCGAGCCGGTCTTCCCACCGGCGGGCTGGTCGGACGTGACCCCGTCCGAGCCGCTGGTCGACCATCCGCTGCTGCGCGGGCTGCTGCTGGAACTGCCGCCGAAGGGCAGCGTCCCCGACCCGGAGTGGCTGGACCGCTGGTTCGAGGCGGCCCGGGCGATCCTCGAACTGCTATACGTGCAGGGCGCCAGCCGTACGCGCTGAGCGGGACCGTACGGTGACCGCCCGCTCGACCAGCCGGCTGTGCCGCAGTGCGTGCCGTACCCCGATGGTGCCGACCGCGAGCACGGCGGCGGTGAGCACCATCCCGATCATGGCTGGGCTGGTCAGCGGCACCAGGCCGGCGGCGGTGACCAGCGTCGGCAGCATGACCAGACCGGTCACCTGCACCGGCAGGGCGGTCATCGGATGAGCGGCTGCGGCGCGCAGCGCGGGCGGGGCCGGCGTCTCCGGCGCCGTGGCGAAGGCGCCGGCCCCGACCCGGAGCTGCCGCAGCCGGCGTACGGTCAGCACCGCCACCAGGGTCGCGGGCACCGCCGGCAGCGCGAGCCCGGCGGCGGTGCGGTCGGCCAGCGTCGGCGCCGTCTCGACCAGACCGGCCAGCAGCACCCCCGCCAGGCCGGCCAGGCCGGACCCGACAAGTGCGAGGAGCAGTCCGGTACGCCTGCGCAGCGCTCGCGCGGCCCGTAGCCCGGGAAGCCCTTCGACGACGAGACCGGCGGCCAGCCACACGGCGGAGATCGCGAGCAGGATGGCGAGGTCGGTGTCCATGCAAACAGCCTTGCCCGAAATTCGCTCCGGTGAATCCGGGCCCGCCCCCACCGATTCCCGGAGAAGTCACCCGTAGGGGGCGCGGGAACCAGCGGCCGGCACAGAGACGACCATCTTTTCGTAGAGATAGCCGCTCCAGGATCTACTGCCGGGCAACGGTTCTGACTAATCTCAGCTCGATCGGTCGTGCTGACCCGTCACTGGCACGGGGGCGGGCAGTCGTGCGCCGATCGGAGGGGAGGAGGGGAGATGAATCTCCCTCGCAGGTCCGTTTTTGTCGGAGTGTCCACTCTGGCCATGATTGCCGTCGCGGCCCTACCGGCCGCCGCGGCACCACCGGAAGCACCCGTCCGGGGCGTCGACGCCCCGAACGCCGTCGCGGGCAGCTACATCGTGGTGTTCAAGGACACCGCGGTGGCCCGGGCCAACGTCTCGACCACGGCCCGGGGCCTGACCGGCAAGCACGGCGGCGCGGTGGGCCGCACCTACAGTTCCGCGCTGCGGGGCTTCGAGATCAGCGCGTCGGCACAGGCCGCGCGGCGGATCGCCGCCGACCCGAGCGTGGCGTACGTCGAGCAGAACAAGACGTACCGGATCAGCGGCACCCAGCCGAACCCCCCGTCCTGGGGCCTGGACCGGATCGACCAGCGGAACCTGCCGCTGAACAGCTCCTACACGTACCCGAACACGGCGTCGAACGTGAACGCGTACGTGATCGACACCGGCATCCGGTTCAGCCACAACGACTTCGGTGGCCGGGCGGTCACCGGGTTCGACGCGATCGACGGCGGTGCCGCCGACGACTGCCACGGACACGGCACGCACGTCGCGGGCACGGTCGGCGGCGGCTCGTACGGGGTTGCCAAGGCGGCCCGGATCCACGGCGTACGGGTGCTGAACTGTTCCGGCGAGGGCACCACCGCCCAGGTGGTCGCCGGTATGGACTGGGTGACCGCGAACGCGGTGCGCCCGGCGGTGGCGAACATGAGCCTCGGCGGCTCCGCGGACAGTGCGATCGACACCGCCGTGAACAACTCCATCAACGCCGGCATCACCTACGTGGTGGCGGCCGGCAACGGCGACATCTTCGGCAACCGGCAGAACGCCTGCAACTACTCCCCGGCCCGGGTGCCGAACGCCATCACGGTCGGCGCCACCTCGAACACCGACGCGGCGGCGAGCTTCTCCAACTTCGGCACGTGTGTCGACATCCTGGCACCCGGCGTGAGCATCACCTCCGCATGGTCGACAAGCAACACCGCGACCAACACGATCAGCGGTACCTCGATGGCGTCGCCGCACGTGGCCGGCGCGGCGGCGATGGTGCTCTCCGCCAACCCGACCTGGTCGCCGCAGCAGGTCCGGGACTACCTGGTGAACAACTCCACGCCGAACGTGGTCTCCAACGTCGGCACCAACACCCCGAACCGGCTGCTCTACGTGGTCAACGACGCCCCGGCGAACGACTTCTCGGTCTCGGTCTCCCCGGGCACCGGGTCGACGACGCCGGGCGGCTCGGTGTCGGCGACGGTCTCCACCGCCACCACGGCCGGCTCGGCGCAGTCGGTGACGCTCTCGGCGAGCGGCCTGCCGAGCGGTGCCACCGCCACGTTCAGCCCGGCGACGGTCACCTCGGGCGGCTCGTCCACGCTGACCATCGCCACCAGCGGCAGCACCACGCCGGGGACGTACCCGCTGACCATCACCGGCACCGGGACGTCGGCGACCCGGACCGCGCCGTTCGTCCTGACGGTGACCGGCACCAGCACCGGCTGCACGGCGAGCAACACGACCGACGTGGCCATCCCGGACACCAACGTCAACGTGACGAGCGGGATCACCCTCTCCGGTTGCAACCGGAACGCCTCCAACACCTCGACGGTGGCGGTGGACATCGTGCACACCTACCGGGGTGACCTGGTCGTCGACCTGATCGCTCCGGACGGCAGCGGCTACCGGCTGAAGAACAGCAGCATCTTCGACGGTGCCGACAACGTGAACGCGACGTACACCGTCAACCTCTCCTCGGAGCCGGGCAACGGCCTCTGGCGGTTGCAGGTGCGGGACGTCTACTCCGGCGACACCGGCTACATCAACGCCTGGACCCTCACCCTCTAGGCCTTCGTGCAAGGAAGGGCCCCTTCTTATCGCTTTTTGTATAAGAAGGGGCCCTTCCTTGCACCTCAGAGGGTGCGGAGGTGGAAGCCGCCGTCCACGTCGATGACCTGGCCGGTGCTGAACGGGAGCAGGTCGGTGGCGACCGCCACGACGGCCCGGCCCACGTCCTCCGGCTGCCCCCAGCGTCGGATCGGGGTGAGGCCCTGGTTGTGGATGAGGTCGTCGTAGCTGGCCTTCACCGGGCCGGTCATGTCGGTCTCGACCACGCCGGGGCGGATCTCGTAGACGTTGATCCCGTGCTCGGCCAGCCGGGCGGCGTAGAGCTGGGCGGTCATCGCCAGTCCGGCCTTGCTGACGCAGTAGTCGCCCCGGTTGACGCTGGCGGTGTAGGCGCTGATCGACGAGATGATGACAATCTTGGGCCGCTCCACCCGGCCGGCGGCCTGCTGCGCGACCATCGTGTTCGCGACGAGCTGGATCAGGAAGTACGGCCCCTTGAGGTTGATCCCGATCAGCCGGTCGAAGGACTCCTCGCCGGCCTCCAGCAGGTCCGCCCGGACGCTCGGCGCCACCCCGGCGTTGCTGACCAGCAGGTCGATCCGGCCGAAGGCCGCGGTGGTCTCCTCGACAAGTCGACGCCGGTCGTCGGCCCGGGAGACGTCGGCCCGGACCAGCAGGGCCCGCCCGCCCCGGGCCTCGACCTCCTTGCCGACCTGTGCCGCCGCGTCGGCGTTGCTGGCGTAGTTGACCACCACGTCGTGGCCGGCACCGGCCAGTGCCAGTACCACGCCGCGTCCGATGCCGCGGGAGCCGCCGGTGACCACCGCCACCGGTCGGCCGGTCACGCCGCCACCTCGGCGGGTACCGCGTTGCGCACCGGGCCGAAGAAGGTGTAGTACGGCTGGTCCCGGGCGATCCGCTGGAGATAGAGCGCCAGCTCCCGGGCGTGGTAGTCGCCCCACATGCTCGACTCGCCGTTCGGCACCCGCTGCCCGGCCGGTACGTGGTCCCAGCCGTTCGGCCGGTGGTAGACCGAGTGCAGCAGCAGGCCCTGGTGCCGGGCGTCGGTGCTCAGGTAGGGCTCGTCGAAGAGGGTACCGGCGACGGTCAGCCCGGCCTGCCAGTACTTCCGGCCCTGCTCGGTCCGGCCGGCCCGGTCCAGCAGGCGGCCCAGCCGGAGCAGCCCCTGTGCCCCGATCGCCGCCGCCGAGGAGTCCACCGGCTCGTGCGCGTTGTACGGGTCCGCCGGCCGGTCCAGGTAGTCGCCGAGGTGGACCAGGCCGGGTGCCCCGGTGTCCCAGTACGGCACGCCGTCGGTGGGAGTGTGCGCCAGGTAGAAGTCGCAGGTGGCGGTGGCGGCGCGCAGCATCGTCGTCTCGACGGCGGCCCGGCCGCCGTACGGGGCGAGTTCGTCGTCCGCCAGGGTGGCGAGGAATTCGAGTTGCTCCGGGAAGCCGAGCATCGCCCAGGCGAGGCCGCGGGTCCAGGTGCTGAACGGCGAGTACCCCTGCTGGGTGCTCGGGCAGCGGTAGCTGCCGTCGTTCACGTTGAAGATCGACTCGTGTGCGGTCCGGCCGGCGACGTCGTAGCTGTCCCGGCCCTCGCCGTAGTAGACGTTCCACCGTGCGGTGTTGCCGGCGTGCTCGACCAGCCGGCGCAGCAGCGAGATCCGCTCGTCCCGCTCGCCCATCAGCACGTGCCCGAGCAGGTGCGAGACGGCGAGGGCCCGGCAGGACCGGATGGTGTCGACGAAGAGCGACTGCGGCCCGTTGAACGAGTAGACGTAGCCGGTGCCGTCGGCGGTGTCCCGCCAGCGGGCGGCCTGCACCGCGCCGGTGAGCTTGAGCGCCAGTTCGTAGAAGTCCCGCTCGGCCCGGTCGGCCGGGATCCGCCCCTCGTTCATCAGCCGCCACAGGTTCCCGTACGTGCTGACGTTGTTGAACCCGTGGTCGTGTACGCCGACGTGGCTGACGTGGCTGGCCATCACCGCGACGGTCTGCCTCCGCCCGCCGTCGAGGAACCGCCGCTCGCCGGTGGCGTCGAACTGGAGCAGCGCCGAGCCGTACTGGAAGCCCTGGGTCCACTCGGTCCAGCCGCGCGCGGTGTACCGCCCCTCGACGGTGAAGACCGGCGAGGCGGCTCCGGGCCGGCAGGTCTGCTCGATCGAGTCGATCTTCTGAGCCGATGCCTCCCAGAGCCGGTCGATCTTAGGTAGCAACGCGGACGGGGTCAGCCCCTGGTCGATCCTCATCGGCACAGCATAGGAAAGCGCTATCCAGGCACGCCAGCGCCGTCCGGGCCAGAACTTTCGGTAGCCGACCGGGGTGGGTCAGACGGCGAAGCTGGTCGGGCGGTCGGTGGCCGGGGCCGGCGGGTCGGGCCGCCAGATGCCGAGCCGCTGCGCGGTCAGCCGGGCCACGTAGGCCGGGTTGAGCACCATGTAGCGGTGGAAGAGCCGCTTCGGCTCCAGGCTGAACCGCCACAGCCACTCCAGGCCGACCCGCTGCATCCACGACGGAGGCTTGCGGAGCAGGCCGGCGTGGTAGTCGAAGGCGGCCCCGACCGCCATCAGCGGCATGTCGAGCAGCGGTCGCATCGCGTACGCGAAGACCTCCTGCCGGGGGCAGCCGAGCCCGACCAGCACCAGCCGGGCCCCGGAGGCGCGGATCCGGTCGGCGATCTCGGCGTCCTCGCCCGGCCGGACCGGCCGGAACTTCGACGGCTCCATCCCGGCGACCTTCAGGGCCGGGAACATCCGCTCCAGCTCGGGGATCAGCCGGGCGAGGGTCTCCTCTGTGGAGCCGTAGAGGTAGACCGGCATCCCCTCGTCGGCGAACCTGGCCAGCACGCTCAGCGTCAGGTCGGGGCCGTAGACCCGCTCGGCCAGCGCGGCGCGGTGCAGCAGGTTGAGTGCCCAGCGGACCGGCTGGCCGTCCGGGGTCACCAGGTCGAAGGCGTTCAGCCGGGCGTTGTGCGCCCGGTCCAGCACCCCGGTCATCACCCCGTGCACCGCCAGCGCGGTGAGCGCCATCGGCCGGCGCTCCCGCCCGGCGGCCACCACCTGCTCCGTCGCGGACTCGTAGTCGACCGCGTCGACGAGTACGCCGAGGACGTTGCGCTTACCCCGCGAGATCACGCCGTCTCCCCGCCCTGCGGCACCCACTTGTCGACGTTCGCGGCGTAGATCTCCTGGAGGATCATCGGCACATCGTAGATCTGCTTCCAGTGTGGGTAGTCACGCTGGAAGGCGGCGTTGGAGCCGATCCACCACTGGTGGTCACCGACCCGGTTCGCCTCGTGGTACTCGGTGATCATTTCCTGCCCGCTGATCTGCTCGGCCAGCGCGAACGCCTCCAGGTGCGAGCAGTTCGAGTGCCGCCCGCCGCCGAGGTTGTAGACCGCCGCCGAGCGCGGCTCCCGGAAGAACGCCTCGAAGGCGGCGACCACGTCGTGACTGTGGATCGCGTCCCGGACCATCTTCCCCTTGTACCCGAAGATCTTGTACGTCCGGCGCTCCATGTTGCAGCGCATCACGTACCCGAGGTAGCCGTGCAGCTCGGTCGCGGAGTGCGCCGGGCCGGTCAGCGTGCCGCCCCGGAAGCAGGCGGTCCGCATGCCGAAGTAGCGGCCGTACTCCTGCACCATCACGTCGGCGGCGACCTTGGAGGCGCCGAAGACCGAGTGCATCGAGCCGTCGATCGACATGTCCTCCTTGATGCCGTCGTAGTACGGGTGGTCGGGGGCCAGCTCCCAGCGGGTGGCCTGCTCGACCAGGGGAAGGCTGTTCGGCCGGTCGCCGTAGACCTTGTTCGTCGAGCAGTGGATGACCGGCGCCTCGACGCAGTGCTCGCGGACGTTCTGCAGCACGTTCAGCGTGCCGCCGGCGTTGACGTCGAAGTCGGTGAACGGGTCGCGCAGGGCCCAGTCGTGCGAGGGCTGGGCGGCGGTGTGGATCACCACACCGATGTCCCGGCCGTACCGCCGGAAGATCCCGGCCAGGGCGTCCCGGTCGCGGATGTCCACGTCGTGGTGCGTGTACGCGTCGCCCAGGTCACTTGTCAGCCGCAGCACGTTCCACGCCGTGGAGGCCTCCGGGCCGAAGAACTGCCGGCGCATGTCGTTGTCGATCCCGACCACGTCCAGGCCGAGCCCGGCGAAGTGCCGGACCGCCTCGGATCCGATCAGGCCGCCGGATCCGGTCACCAACGCGACTGTCACACGTCACTCCTGGGTCGCCCTCGGGGTCGGAAACCACCGGAGCATAGCGCGGTGGCGCTTTCGCCCCGATATGAACGAGGGGCTCCGTGTCACCACGGAGCCCCTCGTAGCGGTGGGGAAGGGGGGAGTTGAACCCCCACGCCCTTTCGGGCACACGGACCTGAACCGTGCGCGTCTGCCATTCCGCCACTTCCCCTTGCGAGGCGTGACCCGCGTCGCCCCGCGACCACTCCAGGAGCGGTCCGGAACCACCCGGTCTCGCCGCCGAGTGCGCCACAGGACAATAACAATCATGTCCGGAGCCCGCTCTTCGGCACGTGCCGGGACATACTACGCTGTCCCTACTGCCGCTGCGGGCGTTACCGCTCGCAGCGGATGGAAGAGTAGCACGACTAAACCCGGCCCCTGAGGAGAGGCCGGGAGCAGGCGGCCGAGCGGCGTGCGAGCCGCACGTGCGGCGGCCGGATACCATCATGTCCTCGGAACCCGAGGAGGAGCCGGTGAGCGTGCTGCAACGCTTTGAGAAGCGTCTGGAGGGCCTGGTCGAGGGGGCCTTCGCAAAGGTGTTCAAAGGGGTCGTGCACCCCGTCGAGATCCTCAACGCGATGCAGCGGGAGGCAGAGGCGCACAAGGCGATCCTCGCCGGTGGGCGCACCCTGGTACCCAACCGCTACGTGATCGATCTCTCACCGTACGACCACAGTCGGCTGGCGCCGTACGCCGCCGCGCTGGCCCAGGAGCTGGCCCAGTCGCAGGCGGAGTTCATCGGCGAGCAGGCGTGGACCGTCTACGGCGACGTCATCGTCGAGATCGAGCGCGGGGACGGCCTCGACACGGGGATGTTCCGGGTCACCGCCGAGGTCTACACCGGCGGCGACGTGGCCCCGGTGCACCAGTCGCCGTACGACCAGGGCGGTGGCTACCCGCCGTACGACCAGGGCGGCGGCTACGGTCCGCCACCCGGGCACGGTGCCGGTGGCCGCAACATCCGGCTGGTCTCCGGTGACGGCCGCACCTACCCGTTGCAGATGGGCTCGACGGTGATCGGCCGGGGCGACCAGGCCAACCTGCGACTGCCGGACGTCGGCATCAGCCGCCGGCACGCCCGGCTCGACTTCGACGGCGGCCAGGTGGTGCTGACCGACCTGGGCTCGACCAACGGCACCATGGTCAACGGCCAGCGGGTCTCCGCCGTGGCGCTGAACCCGGGCGACATGATCCAGCTCGGCACCACCACCCTGACCTTCCGCGTGGACGGCTAACCACCTTGCCCCCATTCGTCATCACCGTCGCCCGGATCGGCTTCATCGTCCTGCTGTGGATCTTCGTCTTCACGGTGGTCGGAGTGATCCGTCGGGACCTCTTCGCCGGTGCGAGGTCGAGTCGGCTCGTCGCCGCGCCGCGCGGGGTGGGGGCCGCGCTGGGACAGAACAAACCGGCGAAGGTCAAGCGGGGCCGGGCGGCACACCAGTTGGTGGTCACCGGGGGCCAGCTCGCCGGCACACGGATAACGCTCGGCGAGGCACAGATCACCATCGGCCGGGCGGAGGACTCCACACTGGTGATCACCGACGACTACGCCTCGGCCCGGCACGCCCGGCTCGTGCCGCGCAACGGCCAGTGGTTCGTCGAAGATCTCGGCTCGACTAACGGGACCTACCTCGATCGCGCTAAGGTCACCGGACCTACCCCCGTCCCCCTCGGCGTGCCGATCCGAATCGGCCGCACTTCTCTCGAATTACGGCCATGACTCTGACCCTGCGTTACGCGGCGCACAGCGACCGCGGGCTGATCCGAGACGGCAACCAGGATTCCGTCTATGCCGGGCCACGGCTACTCGCCGTGGCCGACGGCATGGGCGGGATGGCCGCCGGTGACGTCGCCAGCAACATCGTCATCGGTGCCATGGCCCCGCTCGACGAGGACGTCCCCGGTGACGCCCTGGTCGACGCGCTGCGTTCGGCCGTGGACACCGCCAACCAACAGTTGCGCGACACGGTGGACGCCAACCCGCAGCTCGAGGGGATGGGCACCACGCTTACCGCGCTGCTCTTCTCCGGCAGCAAGATCGGGATGGTGCACATCGGCGACTCCCGCGCCTACCTGCTCCGGGACGGCGAGTTCGCCCAGATCACCAAGGACGACACCTACGTCCAGATGCTCGTCGACGAGGGCCGGATCAGCCTGGAGGAGGCGAGCAGCCACCCGCAGCGGTCGCTGCTCACCCGGGCCCTGGACGGTCGCGACATCGACCCCGAATACTCCGTACGCCAGGTGCGCACCGGCGACCGCTACCTGATCTGCAGCGACGGGCTCTCCGGCGTGGTGAGCGCGGAGACCATCGCGGACACCCTGCGCAACCTCAAGGACCCGCAGGCGTGCGTCGAGCGGCTGGTGCAGCTCGCGCTCCGGGGCGGCGGTCCGGACAACATCACCGTGATCATCGCGGACGCGAGCGACCAGGACATCCTGGAGGCGGCCCCGATCGTCGGCGGTGCGGCCGCGCGGGACCGCGGGATGGCGACCTCGGCCGACGACTCGACCCCGGCGGCCCGCGCCTCGGCGCTCTCGCCGCCGCGTCCGGCCAGCCCCGAGCCGGCGGAGTCCGAACCGACCGCCGACGACGACGAGTCGGAGCGGCCCCGCCGGCACCCGCTGCGTACCGCCGTACTCGTGGTGGCGCTGCTCGGGGTGGTCGGTGCCGGGCTCTGGTTCGGCTGGGACTACAGCCAGCGGCAGTACTACGTCGGCGCCACCGACGACGGCCAGCTCGCGGTCTTCCAGGGCATCCCGGGTCGGATCGCCGGGCTCGAACTGTCGAACGTGCACGCGACCAGCCCCACCAAGCTGGACGACCTGACCGACGCCGCCCAGGAGCAGGTGAAGCAGGGCATCCAGGCCGACGACGAGCCGGACGCGGAGCGCCGGCTCGCCGAGCTGACGAACGAGGACCCGGGAAACCCGAACCTCAAGCCGCTCTGCCAGCCGAGCCCCATCCCCGGCGCCACCCCGACGCCGACGCCGACGCCGACCCTCAGCGCGGTGACCCCGACCGCACCCACTCCGACCCCCGGCCAGACCGTGCGGGCCTCCGCCACCCCGGCGGGCACGCCCGACGCGCCACCGTCCGACCCGATCCCGCCGGTCAGCGACCCCGCGGGCTGCCGGTCGATCGAGTGAGCGTCAGCTCCGACGATCCGAGGGAAATCACGTGACCGCCCCGCCTGGATCGGCATCGACGCCCGCGCCAACGGGCGAGCTGCCGCGTGTCCGAGTCGCCGCCCGGTCCAGGCGGAACGCCGAGTTGGCACTGCTGCTGCTCGCCATGGTGGTGGTGGCGGCGTACGCGGCGACCGCCGAGGCGAACCTGCTCGACACGGTGACCTTCGACTTCTGGGTGCCGATCGCCTCGATCACCGCCGTCTTCCTGGCGCTGCACGTCGTGGTCCGGTTCCTGGTGCCGTACGCCGATCCGGTGCTGGTGCCGGCGGTCGCCCTGGTCAACGGTCTCGGCGTGGCCTTCCTGCGCCGGCTGGACCTGAGCAGGGCCACCCCGGACGAGCGGGCCGACCTGACGATGTTCTCCGGCACGGGCGGCCGGCAGCTCGCCTGGACGCTGCTCTCGGTGGCGCTCGCCGCCGGCCTGCTGGTGCTGATCCGCGACCACCGGGCGATCTCCCGGTACGCCTACACGCTGGTGCTGGCCGGCATCGTACTGGTGATCACCCCGGCGCTGCTCCCGGCCAAATACTCGCAGGTCAACCCGCAGTCCGACGCGAAGCTCTGGATCAGTTTCGGCGGCTTCACCATCCAGCCCGGCGAGTTCGCCAAGCTGGCCCTGCTGGTCTTCTTCGCCTACTACCTGGTCCGCAAGCGCGAGGTGCTGTCGCTGGCCAGCCGGCGCTTCCTCGGCGTCGACTTCCCACGTGGCCGGGACCTCGGCCCGGTCATCGTGGTCTGGCTGATCAGTCTCGCGGTGCTGGTCTTCCAGAAGGACCTCGGCACCTCGCTGCTCTACTTCGGCATGTTCGTGGTCACCCTCTACATCGCCACCGAACGGGTCAGCTGGCTGATCATCGGTCTGCTGCTCTTCTTCGGCGGCGCCGTGCTCGCCTGGTATCTCGGCAGCACCGTCGGCGGCCCGTTCGCCAGCTTCTACACCCGGGTCGACATCTGGCTCGACCCGTACGGCGACCCGTACGGCAGCGGCTGGCAGACCCTGCAAGGGCTGTTGGGGCTGGGTACCGGTGGGCTCTTCGGGACCGGCCCCGGTGCCGGGCAGCCGACGGAGATCCCCGAGGTGCACACCGACTTCGTCTTCGCCGGGCTCGGTGAGGAGATCGGCCTCTTCGGGCTCTCCGCGCTGCTGGTGATCTACCTGCTGATCATCGAGCGGGGGCTGCGCGCCGCGCTGGCCGTCCGCGACTCGTTCGGCAAGCTGCTCGCCGGGGGCCTCTCCTTCACGATCTGCCTCCAGCTCTTCGTGATCATCGGCGGCGTCAGCGGCCTGATCCCGCTGACCGGGCAGACCACGCCGTTCCTCTCCGCCGGTGGCTCGTCGCTGATGGCGAACTGGCTGCTGATCGCGGCCCTGCTGCGGATCTCCGACGCGGCGCGCCGGCCGGTCGACTCGGCCTCCCCGGCCCGGCCCGCCGGAGTACCCGCCGGCCCGCCGGCCCAGTTGCACGGCGCCACGACGGAGGTGATCAGGCCGTGAACTCACCGCTCCGCAAGGTCGGCGTCGTCGTGATGGTCCTGTTCGGGCTGCTCTTCGTCAACCTCAACTATGTGCAGGCGTACAAGGCCGACGAATACCGCAACAGCGACTACAACGGCCGGGTCCAGGTCGCGGAGTACGAGCGCAAGCGCGGGATCATCGAGGCCGGCGGTACACCCCTGGCCACCAGCAAGGAGACCGGCGGCAAGCTCAACTTCCTCCGCACCTACCCCAAGGGCGAGGTGTACGCGCACGTCCTCGGCTACAAGCCGGTCAACCTGGCCGACACCGGCATCGAGAAGAGCGAGAACGACTTCCTCGCCGGCACCAGCGACCAGCTCTTCGGCGACCGGGTCCGGGACCTCTTCACCGGCAACCAGACCGCCGGCGGGAACATCCTGCTCACCCTCTCGCCCCGGGCGCAGGAGACCGCGTTCCGCGAGCTGGCCAACAACCGCAAGGACGTGGCCAAGGGCGCGGCGGTGGCGATCGACCCCACCACCGGGGCGATCCAGGCGCTCGTCTCGATGCCGAGCTTCGACCCGAACCCGCTGGCCGACCACGACACCGAGAAGGCGGAGGCGGCGTACAACCGGCTGGACGCCGCCGAGAACGGCCCGCTGAAGAACCGGGCGCTCGCCGAGACCTTCCCGCCGGGCTCCACCTTCAAGGTCATCACCTCGGCCGCCGCCCTGGAGAACGGGTACGACCCGGGCACCCGGATCCCGGCCGGCCCGAGCTACCTGGCACCCACCGCCGGCCAGCCGATCCGCAACGCCGCGCCGAGCATCTGCCCTGAGTCCCAGGTGACGTTGGCCCAGGCGCTCACCGAGTCCTGCAACACCGGCTTCGCGCAGCTCGGCGTCAAGCTCGGCGCCGACAAGCTCAAGGACGAGGCCCGGCAGTTCGGCTTCGAGGACGAGGAGCTGGCCGTCGGCCGGCTGAACGGCTCGGGCCAGAAGGTGGCGGCCAGCCGTACCGGCGAGATGACCGCCCCGGGCGGCAACGACGACGCGCCGCAGGTGGCCCAGTCCTCGATCGGGCAGAACAACGTCCGGATGACCCCGTTGCAGGGCGCGCTGGTCGCGGCCACCGTGGCCAACAACGGGCGGCAGATGCGGCCGTACCTGGTCCAGCAGCAGCTCGGCCCGGACCGCACCACCGACTACTACACCGCGGTCCCCAAGGAACTGCGCGAGCCGGTCAGCGCCGACGTCGCCAAGCAGCTCCAGGACATGATGGTCAGCGTGGTGCAGGACGGCACCGGCACCAACGCGCGGATCAACGGCTACCGGGTCGGCGGCAAGACCGGCACCGCCGAGAACGGCGGGAGCAACGGGGACCACGGCTGGTTCATCGGGTTCGCGATCAACAGCGCTGGTAAGCCGATCTCGGCGGTCGCCGTCTTCCTGGAGAACGCCGGCTCGGGCGGCAGCGCGGAGGCGGCCCGGATCAGCCAGCAGATCATGCGGGCGGTCATCGCCGACCGGGGAGGCCGCTGAGATGCTGAAGCCCGGGGTGCTGCTCGGCAACCGGTACCGCCTCGACGAGCGGATCGCCGGCGGCGGCATGGGCGACGTCTGGCGGGGCACCGACGAGGTGCTCGGCCGGACGGTGGCGGTCAAGGTCCTGCTGCCGGCGCTGCTCGACGAGCCGGGTTTCGCCGAGCGGTTCCGGGGCGAGGCCCGGACGATGGCCACCATCAACCACCCCGGCGTGGTCGACGTCTACGACTACGGCAGCGACCAGCAGATCGCCTTCCTGGTCATGGAGTACGTCGAGGGCGACGCGCTCTCCCGGACGCTGGGCCGGGTCGGCCGGCTCACCCCGGCCCGCACCATGGCGCTTGTCGCGCAGGCCGCCGACGCGTTGCAGGCCGCGCACGACAAGGGCATCGTGCACCGGGACGTGAAGCCGGGCAACCTGCTGGTCCGGCCGAACGGCACGCTGGTGCTCACCGACTTCGGCATCGCCCGCTCGGCCCTGGTCGGCCAGCTCACCGCCGCCGGTTCGGTGCTCGGCACGGCGTCGTACATCTCGCCGGAGCAGGCGGCCGGCGAGGTCGCCACCGCCTGCTCGGACGTGTACGCGCTCGGCGTGGTCGCGTACCAGTGTCTCGCCGGCCGCCGGCCGTTCGAGGGCAACAGCGCCATCGAGATCGCCATGAAGCACGTCCGGGACACTCCCCGGCAGCTGCCCGGCGACATCCCGCCGGCGATCCGGGCGATCGTCGAGCGGTCGATGGCGAAGGACCCGAAGGCGCGCTGGCAGACCGCCGCCGAGCTGGCCGCGGTGGCCCGGCAGGCGGCCGCCACGATCGGGACGGCCAACCAGCCCGGCCGGCCGACGGCCTCGCTGCCGGTGCCGCCGCAGCGGCCCATGCCGCCGCAGTCCCCCGCGATGCCGCCCCGGCCGACCTCGGTCCCGCCCGCACCCCGGGTGCCGCCCGTCGCCGCCCGGGTGGCGCCGCCCTCGGCACCGCACTCGCCGGCCGTGTCGCCGATGACCCGGCCGCCGGCCGGTACCGCGCCGGTCGGGCCCGCCGGCTACAACCGGGGCGCGGCGGCGGTGCCGCAGCCGGTCCGGCCCCAGCCGCAGGCCGCATACTCGTATCCGGGGCGTCCGGCCGGACCACCACCGCCGTCGCCCGGGAACCGCTCGTTGCTGATCGCGCTCTTCATCGTGCTGGGCCTGTTGGTACTGATCTGCTCGGGCGTGATTGCCTACTACTGGAAACAGAACCAGAACGAAAACAGCAGCATGCCAGCGCCCCAGGCGGCGATTTCGGAACTGCGGTCGGAAGCCGGACGCGACGCACCGCCCGGTGCGCCGTACCGTCTGGTAGAGCGGACCGTGGACCCCCGCGGGGTGACCAGATGAGCGAAGGACGACAGACGAGATGACGGCGCAGGCCCGCCTGCTGGGTGGCAGGTACCAGGTCGGCGAGCTGCTCGGTTACGGCGGCATGGCCGAGGTGCACCGTGGGCGCGACCTCCGGCTAGGCCGCGATGTCGCGATCAAGATGCTTCGTACCGATCTGGCCCGTGACGACACCTTCCAGATGCGTTTCCGGCGGGAGGCGCAGAACGCCGCCTCGCTCAACCATCCGGCGATCGTCGCCGTCTACGACACCGGTGAGGAGATCGCCCCGACCGGCGAGACCCTGCCGTTCATCGTGATGGAATTCGTCAACGGCCGGACCCTCAAGGAGGTGCTCGCCGCCGAGGGGCGGCTGATGCCCCGCCGGGCCCTGGAGATCACCGCCGACGTCTGCGCCGCGCTGGAGTTCAGCCACCGGCACGGCATCATCCACCGGGACATCAAGCCCGGCAACGTGATGATGACCCAGACCGGCCAGGTCAAGGTGATGGACTTCGGCATCGCCCGGGCGCTGGCCAGCGGTGCCACCACGATGACGCAGACCAGCGCGGTGATCGGCACGGCCCAGTACCTCTCCCCGGAGCAGGCCCGGGGCGAGGCGGTGGACGCCCGCTCCGACGTCTACGCCGCCGGCTGCGTACTCTTCGAGTTGCTCTGCGGGCATCCGCCGTTCGTCGGAGACAGCCCGGTCAGCGTCGCCTACCAGCACGTCCGGGAAGATCCGCCGTCGCCGAGCGACCTGAACCCGGACGTCACCCCGCCGATCGACGCGATCGTGCTCAAGGCGCTGTCGAAGAACCCGCTCAACCGCTACCAGAGCGCGGCCGAGATGCGGGCCGACCTGCTCCGCGCGGCGGCCGGCCGGCCGGTGATGGCCACCCCGGTGCTGCGCGAGGACGAGACGATGGCGATGTCGCACACCGCCACCACCCGGGCGATCCCGGCCGGCCGGCCGATGCCGCCGGCCCGGGTCGGCGACGCCCGGCGCCGCAAGGCCTCCGCCTGGGTGATCGCCACCCTCAGCGGCCTCGGCGTGCTCGCCGTGATCGCCCTGGTCGCCGCCCTTATGCAGAACGCCGACAACAACGGCGGCAACCCGACCACCGTCGAGGTGCCGAACGTCGTCGGCAGCACCCGGGAGGCGGCCGAGAACACCCTCCGCCAGGCCGACCTGACCCCCAAACTCGGCGCGGCCGACACCAGCGAGGACTGCGAGGTGGGCCAGGTCACCGCGCAGAGCCAACAGCCGAACTCGCAGGTCGAGCCCAAGTCCGAGGTCGAGATCCGGGTCTGCGCGGGCCCGGGGACCGTGGAGATCCCGGCGAACCTGGTCGGCGGGCGGTTCGAGGCGGTCGAGAGCCAGCTCAAGGGCCTCGGGCTGACCGTGCAGCGCAAGGACGTCAACAGCGGCGAACCCAAGGGCATCGTCACAAAGGTCGACCCGGCCGAGGGCCGGGAGGTCGAGCCGGGCAGCAGCGTGACCGTCGAGGTCTCCAGGGGCAACGTGGTCGAGGTGCCGAGGGTCACCGGACTCCAGGAGGACGAGGCGCGGGAGCGGCTGGAGGACGCCGGCTTCAGGGTGAAGGTCGTCGACGGTGAGCAGGTGCCGCCGGCCGAGGCCGGCGAGGTGACCGGGCAGAACCCCCGCGCCGGGGAGAAGCGGAACACCGGGACCACCGTGACGATCACCGTCAACGTGCCGGAGGAGGACGACGACCCGCCGCCCAACACGCCCACGCCGACACCCTCCGGACCGGGCGCTGGCGGCGGGATCCTTCCGCCGTTGAACGGTGGTACCCGGGCCGAAACCCGCTGACGGTATCCCGTCCGGACCCCGCCCGCCCTTCCGGCGGGCGGGAGTCGGCCGGGGTCAGACCGTGACGAACGCGGCCCGACGCCGGGCGTCGACCTCGGCGGCGAGCGCCGGAGCCCGGTCCAGTGCCTCGGGCAGGCCGCAGCCGGCCAGCCAGTTGGCGAGCATCAGGTGACCGCCCTCGGTCAGCACCGACTCCGGGTGGAACTGCACCCCCTCGATCGGCAGCTCGCGGTGCCGCATCGCCATCACCACGCCGGACTCGGTCCAGCCGGTCACCTCGATCTGCTCCGGCAGCGTTTCCCGGGGTACTGCGAGCGAGTGGTACCGGGTCGCGGTGAACGGGTCCGGCAGCCCGGCCAGTAACCCCACCCCGCGGTGCCGCACCTCGGACGTCTTGCCGTGCAGCAGCTCGGGTGCCCGCTGCACGCTCGCGCCGAAGGCGGCACCGATGGCCTGGTGCCCGAGACAGACGCCGAGGATCGGCAGCTCACCGGCGTACTCGCGGATCACGTCGAGGCAGACGCCGGCCCGGTCCGGTGTGCCGGGGCCGGGTGACAGCAGCACCCCGGCGACGTCGAGTCGGCCCACCTCGGCAAGCTCGATCTCGTCGTTGCGGCGTACCTCGCAGTCGGCGCCGAGCTGGCCGAGATACTGCACCAGGTTGAAGACGAACGAGTCGTAGTTGTCGATCACGAGGACGCGCATCAGGGGCCTACCTGGTCGGACTCGGGGGCGGGGTGTTGTTCCGTTCGGTGTCGTACGGCAGGTCGTGCCCGTCCCCGGGCGGTTCACCGTCGAGGTTCGGATCGTCGCCGTCCACCCCCGGCTCGCCGTCGACCGGGTCGCCGGGCTCACCGCCCTCCTGGGTGACCTGGACGTCGTCGAACGGCAACAGCGGCTCGGCCCACGGGAAGACGACATACCAGAACAGGGCGAGCAGGCTCGTGACGATCAGCAACGAGCCGATCAGCTTGCCCGGAGTCCCGAACGGCAGCTTGCGCCAGATCCACGCGTACACGACCGGTCAGCCACCCAGCTCGGGCGGTCGGGGCGAGCCCACACTCTTCGGCTCGGTACGGATCAGCTCGGCGTGCACGATCAACCGCTGGTAGTTGTCGAACTTCGGGTTGCAGGTCGTCAGGGTCAGCATCGCCTTCGACGGCTTCGCACCCGGCTTGCCCGGAACCGGCGCGACCACCTCGACCTGGGACGGCCGGACGATCCTGCTCTGCGACACGTGGTAGACGAACCAGGCTTCCTTGGACTCGACCACGATCGCGTCGCCGTCGTCGAGTTCGTCCAGCCGCCAGAAGGTGGCCCGGTTCCGGTGGCCGGCGACCGAGAAGTTGCCGACCTGGCCGGGCAGCGCGCTGCTCGGGTAGTGGCCGGGGGCGTACCGGATGTCCTTCTGGGTGACGCCCTCGACGACCACCCACTGCTTATCCAGCTTCGGGATGTAGAGCCCGGCGATCGGCTTGCCCTGCACCGGCTTGGTCGGCTTCGGCGTGGCGGTGGTGGTGGGGGTGGGGCCGACCGTCGGGTCGGGTTCGTCCCACTGCTGGGCGAGCTGCTGCCCCAGGTCGTCCTGGTGCGCGTTGACGATCGTCGACTTGCCCCAGACCTCGTAGGCGGCGAAGAGCAGGACGACCAGGCCGAAGGTGATCAGCACCTCGCCGGTGGCCCGGACGCCGGTGCGGATCCGGGAGCCGATCGACGGCCGGGTCAGCTCGGAGTAGACGCTCTTGTAACCCTCGCCGGTCTGCTCCGGCCGGAGCTGGACGACCCGTTCACCGCGTCGGGGCCGCTGCTCGGCGTCCGGGTCCGGGTCGTCCGCGTCGTCGCTGCCGGCCGGGCGGGGCGGGATCGCGCCGATCAGCGCGGTGGACTCGATATCCTCCCGGCGGGCCGTGGTCGCCGGCCGGACGTGCGGCAGGGCGGTCGTGGCGCTGTCGGCTCCAGAGGCGTGCTGCGGCAGCGGGGCGGTGGTGACGCTGTCAGCTCCGGAACCGTGCTGCGGCAGGGCAGTGGTGGCACTGTCGACCCCCGCCCCGCGTTCGACTCCCGCCCCGCGTTCGACTTCCGGGTTGCGTTGCGGCATCGGGGGGATCGGTGCGGTGGTCTCCGGGTCCGGTGCCGGGACGGCCGGGATGAGCGCGGTCGGGCTGTCGGCCCGACTGCTGCGGTCGGCCTGCCCGGCGGCGTACCGGCCGGTCTTGTCGGCGCCGCTCGCCGGGCCGTCGCCGAACTGGTCGGGTGCGCCGGCACGGCGCTCGGGCGTACCGCCGGGGGTCGATCGGGCGTTGCCGACGGAGGCCACCGGCGGCGGCCAGCCGGCCGCGGCGGCGGAGGTCGGGACAGTCCCGGCCCGGTGGCCGGGGTCGCCCGACGGGGACGACGGCTCCCAGCGGCCGGGGTCGGCGGCAGCCGAGGGCTCCCAGGCACCCGGCCGGACCGCCGGCGCCGGCTTCCGGCGGTCCGGAACGGTGTTCGGGCCAGGCGGCCAGCGTTCGGGATCGGCGGCCCCGTCGTGCCGGGTGGCGGGCGGCGTCGACTCCCGGCGGTCCGTCGAGGGGCGGGCGTCCCGGAACTCGGGCTCGACCGGCGGGTACGGCCGCGGCCGGTAGCCCTCGGTCCCGCTGCGCTGATCGCCTGCGCTGCCCTGTTCGCCTGCGCGGCCGTGCTCACCTGGGCGGCCGTGCTCGCCCGGGCGTGGCTCCGGTGGGCCGGACAGGCCACGTCCCCCGGTCGGGTCGGTGCCCGGGTAGCCGACCTGGGCGGCACCTGGGCGGCCGACCGGATCGCTGCTCGGGTAGCCGACCTGGCCGGCGCCCGGGTGCCCGGCCGGGTCGGTGTCCGGGTAGCGGCCGGAGCGTCCCGTGGTCAGGCCGACGGTGTCGGGCATGGCCGGCGGCGGCTGGGGCGCCCCGGTCGGTCGGCCCGGCGGCGGCGGCGGGGCCAGGACGTGGTCGACGGTGATCCGCACACGACGGCCAGCCGGCGCCGGACCCTGCGGCTCGGCCGGCTCCGTCCGGGGCGGGCGGGCTGCCCGGTCCGTCGGGCGGTCCGTCGGGTCTGCGTCGGGCAGCCGGGGGATGAACATGGTCGGGTCGTCGCCGTCCGGTGCGCGGTGCCGACCGTTGCGGGCGGAGTTCGGGTCGCCGGTCACCGGACTCACCCGGGAACCTCGGCCGACCGGAGTCCGCCGGGGCCGTCGTACGCCGGAACTGTCACCGTGGGCTCCACTGCCTCGCGATATCCGAGGTGGTAGTGGGTTACCGCGTCCTTGAACAACCGGACCCCCTCGGACGCGGCGAGCGCTCGCTGTAGTGCGGCGGGATTGCCGATAGCGGTGATCTTGAACGGTGGTGAGTAGACCTGGCCGTGCAGGAGCAGGGTGTTCCCCACGCAGCGTACCGCGCTGATGGAGAGGACACGGACGCCCATGATTGTCATCGCCTCGGCACCTCCGGCCCAGAGCGCGTTGACCACGGCCTGTACGTCGCCCTGGTGCACCACCAGATCGTCGTTGCGGGCGTCGTCGGGCAGCTTGCCGTCGCCCGACTGCGCTGCGTCGTCGAGCTCCACGGAGACTCCCGGGCCGGTCAACGCGGTGAACCCGGCCGCCTGCCGGCTGCGCGTGGCCCGGTCCCGTTGGGCCGCCACCCGGCTGTCGGAGCCGCCGAGTGACTCGGTCTGGCTCTCCACCTGGTCGCGGAGCGCGGCGGCCCGCTGCTGGCCCGAGGTCACCTGGTCGCGGCGGTTCTCGATGAGCTGTGCCAGCTCGGGGCGCCGGTCCTCGCGCAGCGAGGTGCCCCCGGCGGTGGTGGCCGTGGTGGTGAAGAGCAGACCGGCGGCGAGCGCGATCAGGGGTACGCCCACCGACCACCCGGGGCGGCGCTCGGCCGACCGCCGGGGCAGCAGGCCCACGGCGGCGCGGCGGATCACCTTCCGCCAGGAGGCGACGCCGGAGGTGTACTCCATCGGGTCTTCCCCTTCACGACTATACTGATTTGATGATTATGTCCCAATCGCGGGAATTACCGAGGGGATCCGGGCGTTCAACCATCTGTACCCGGCTGCCCGGGTCCGTGGCCTGAACGGGTTCTCGCGACTACGCTAGCTGTCGAACATTATTGGCCATGGACCGTCGCCCTTGCGTCCGGTTGTCAGGCCGGACGAGGATCACCACCCCCTCAGGAGAGCGCCGTGCCCAAGTCTCAGGTACGTAAGAAGAAGGTGTACACCCCGCCGACGGACGTCCGTCCCACGTCCACCGCGGCGACCCGCAAGCCTAGCCCGGTCTGGTTGCCGGCCACGGCTGTCGCTCTGATCGTCTTCGGCATCGGCTGGCTGGTGGTCTTCTACCTGTCCGACATGGAGTACCCGGTCGCCACCTGGCGGTACTGGAACCTCGCCATCGGCTTCGGCGCGATGGTCGGTTCGCTGGGCCTGCTCTCCCGCTGGCGTTGACCGAGCCGGGGACGCACGATCGCGTCGGCGCCCGGACCACTCGCTGACCTGGGCCGCCCGTCGGTTCTCGCCGTCGCCCCGTCTCGGGCACCTGCCCCGTCTCGGGCACCTGCCCCGTCTCGGGCACCTGCCCCGTCTCGGGCACCTGCCCCGTCTCGGGCACCTGCCCCGTCTCGGGCACCTGCCCCGTCTCCGGATGCTCTCGTGCCGGTTGCGAGGATAGTCACGTTACCAACGAGTAACCTCGCCGCGTAGGCTGCATACATCGCCGCCGCCGGTCGACCGACCGCCGGCCCGGCGGCAGACGAGGTCAGGCAGCAGGGACGGGGAGGCCAACAGGCATGGGCAGCGTCCAGATCGTCACCACGGTCCTCGCCGCCGGCATCACCGCGGTCGCGGTGTGGCTGGCGGTGCGCGCGGTGCTGCGGATGACCGCGGTGGTCCGGCTCGGCCAGCCCGACCCCACCCGGTTCGGCGACCGGGGCGTACGGGCCCGGAACATGCTGGTCGAGACGCTCGGCCACACCCGGATGCTGCGCTGGAGCGTGGTGGGCGCCGCGCACTGGTTCGTGATGGTCGCCTTCGTGGTCCTGTCGCTGCTGGTCCTGGAGGCGTACTTCGAGGTGGTCACCCCGACCGGCGGGCTGCCGCTGGTCGGACACTGGGTCGGCTACGGCCTGGTCACCGAGCTGATCGGCGTCCTCGGGGTACTCGGCATCGGAGTGCTGATCGGCATCCGGCTGCGCAACCGGCCGGGCAACCCGGAACGCCGGTCCCGGTTCACCGGCTCGACCATGTGGCAGGGCTACTTCGTCGAGGCGGTGGTACTGGCGGTACTGGTCTGCGGGTTCCTGATCCGCGGCTTCAAGGTCGCCACCGACCACTTCGAGTTCCCGGCCTGGGCCACCCCGGTCAGCCACGCCGTCGGCGCGGTGCTGCCGGCCTGGGAGTCGGGGACCAGCGTCACCGCCCTGGTGAAGATCGCGATCTCGATGACCTGGGTCATCGTCATCTCGCTGAACGTCACGATGGGCGTCGCCTGGCACCGGTTCGCCGCCTTCCCCAACATCTTCTTCAAGCGCGACCCCGGCCGGCCCGCCTCCGGACTCGGCGCGCTGCGCCCGATGACCAGCAACGGCAAGCCGCTGGACTTCGAGGAGGCGGATCCGGAGTCCGACCAGTTCGGGGTCGCCCAGGTCGAGCAGTTCAGCTGGAAGGGACTGCTCGACTTCACCACCTGCACCGAGTGCGGGCGCTGCCAGTCGCAGTGCCCGGCCTGGAACACCGGCAAGCCGCTCTCGCCGAAGCTGCTGGTGCTGTCGCTGCGCGACCACGCGTACGCGAAGGCGCCGTACCTGCTGGCCGGGGGTGGCAAGGACCTGGCCGGCGAGGAGAAGGCGACCGAGGCGCAGCTCGCGGGAGTCGACGTACTGGCGCTGGCCGAGGCGAACCGGCCGCTGATCGGGGGCGCCGAGGAACTCGGGGTGATCGACCCGGACGTGCTCTGGTCCTGCACCACCTGCGGCGCCTGCGTCGAGCAGTGCCCGGTCGACATCGAGCACGTCGACCACATCGTCGACATGCGCCGCTACCAGGTGCTCATCGAGTCCAGCTTCCCGTCCGAGGCCGGCGTGATGCTGCGCAACCTGGAGAGCAAGGGCAACCCGTGGGGTGCCCCGCCGAACACCCGGGAGGACTGGACCAAGGGGCTCGACTTCGAGGTGCCCCGGGTCGGCGAGGTCGACGACTTCGAGTACCTCTTCTGGGTCGGTTGCGCCGGGGCGTTCGAGGACCGGGCGAAGAAGACCACCCGGGCGGTGGCCACCCTGCTGCACTCCGCCGGAGTGAACTTCGCCATCCTCGGCGAGGGCGAGACCTGCTCCGGCGACCCCGCCCGGCGGATCGGCAACGAGTTCGTCTTCCAGATGCTCGCCCAGCAGAACGTCGAGACCCTGAACGAGGCGTTCGGCGACCGCGAGCCGGCGAAGCGCAAGATCGTGGCCACCTGCCCGCACTGCTTCAACACCCTCGGCAACGAGTACGGCGAACTCGGTGGGCAGTTCGAGGTCGTGCACCACACCCAGTTGCTGGCCCACCTGGTCGCCGAGGGCCGGCTCACCCCGGTGCAGCCGGTCGACGGCGGGCTCACCTACCACGACCCGTGCTACCTGGGCCGGCACAACCGGGTCTTCACCCCGCCCCGCGAGGTGCTCGGCGCGGCGGCGGCCGACGGGATCACCGAGATGCCGCGTAACCAGGAACGCTCCTTCTGCTGCGGTGCCGGCGGTGCCCGGATGTGGATGGAGGAGCGGATCGGCAAGCGGATCAACGTCGACCGGGTCGAGGAGGCGATGTCGACCGGGGCGAAGACGATCGCGGTCGGCTGCCCGTTCTGCTCGACGATGCTCAGCGACGGGGTCAACGGCAAGGAGGCCGGCGACCAGGTCGAGGTCGTCGACGTCGCCACCGTACTGCTTCGCTCGGTCAAGCCGGACGCCTGACGACGGACGCCTGACAACGGGGTTCCTGCGGGCGGGCAACCGAGGGCAGGTATCTGACCCGACTCCGGCCGGGGCTGTGGCAATCCGTCGCCCCCGAGCTGTGGAAAACCGCAACGGTAGCCTTCGGGATGTGCCGCAGCACGGAATCGGGATCGGGGCGACGGACGCGGTGCCGGACGGGTCGGCCGGCTCCCCGGGCCGCGCCGCGTGGTGGGGCCCGTCGGCCGGCCGCGCACCCCGGCGCTCGTTCCGGTCCGGCCTGCGACTCGGCACCGGGGTACTGCTCGGCGCCGCCACCGCGCTTGTCGACCTCGGCTACCTCGCCGGCGCGGTACCCGGCTACGCCGCCCTCGCCGGATCCCCCCGGTCCCGCCGCCGGCTGGCCGAGCTCGCCCGCCGGCTCGCCGAGTACGACCGACGGCGGGTCGAGCGGTATTTCGGGGACAGTCCGGCCGGCACGGTCAGCGACGCCCGTGCGGTGGGCTATCTCGCCGCCCGTGCGCCGGTGGGCGTACTCGGCGGGATCGTGTTGCTGATGATGCTGTACGGCGCGGTGGTGGTCGGTGCCGTGATCGTCGGCTGGCTGGTCGGCCGTCCGGTCGACGACATCGAGGCCACGCCGGTGATCGTGGTGTACTTCGGGGTGTTGGCCGTGGTGCTGCTCTTCCTGGCCGTGCAGGGCGTCGTCGGCGTCGCGGCGCTGGACCGGCGGCTGGCCCGGCGGTTCCTCGGGCCGAGCGGCCGGGAGCTGCTGGAGCGCCGGATCACCGAGCTTTCCGCCAGCCGGGCCGGGGTGCTGGCGGCGGTCGACGCGGAGCGGCGCCGGATCGAGCGGGACCTGCACGACGGCGTACAGCAGCGGCTGGTCGCGCTCGGCATGCTGGTCGGTCGGGCCCGCCGGACCAGCGACCCGGCGAAGGCGACCGAACTGTTGCGCCAGGCGCACGAGGAGTCCGCCCGGGTCCTCGACGACCTTCGCGAGGTCGCCTGGCGGGTCTATCCGACCGCGCTGGACAATCTGGGGCTGGCCGACGCGCTGGCCCGGGTCGCCGAGCACGCCGGGCTGCCGGTCCGGGTCGACTGCCGGCTGGTCGGCCGGCCGGCGCGGGCGGTCGAGACGGCCGCGTACTTCGTGGTCTCGGAGGCGGTGACGAATGCCGCCAAGCACGCCCGGGCCGGCCAGGTCGACGTCGGGGTCGTGGTCCGGGACGGGCGGCTGGTGGTGACGGTGGTCGACGACGGGGTCGGCGGGGCGGACCCGGCCGGCGCCGGCCTGTCCGGGCTGGCCCGCCGGGTCGCCGCGCTGGACGGCCGCCTCCGGGTGACCAGCCCGGCCGGCGGCCCCACGACGATCGAGGCGGAGCTGCCGTGCGGGTGATGCTGGCCGAGGACTCGACCCTGCTGCGGGAGGGGCTGGTCCGGCTGCTGGCCGAGGAGGGGCACCAGGTCACCGCCGCCGTCGGGAACGCGGGCGCCCTGGTCGCGGCCGTCGCGGCGGACCCGCCGGAGGCGGTGGTGGTGGACGTACGGATGCCGCCGACGCACACCGACGAGGGGCTGCGCGCCGCACTGGAGATCCGTCGCCGCTGGCCCGCCGTCGGGGTCCTGGTCCTCTCCCAGTACGTCGAGAAGCGTTACGCCGTCGAGTTGCTGACCAGCTCCAGCGGCGGGGTCGGCTACCTGCTGAAGGACCGGGTGGCCCAGGTCGGCGAGTTCCTCGACGCGCTGGCCCGGGTCGGCGAGGGCGGCGCCGCCTTCGACCCGGAGGTGGTACGCCAACTGCTGGCCCGGACCAGCCACACCGACCCGCTCGCCCGGCTGACCGCACGCGAGCGGGCGGTGCTGGACCTGATGGCGCAGGGGCACACGAACGCCGCCATCGCCGGGCAGTTGCACGTCTCGCAGAGCGCCGTCGAGAAGCACGTGAACGCCGTCTTCGACAAGCTCAACCTGGCCCACGTCACCGGCTACAGCCGGCGGGTACTCGCCGTCCTCCGCTATCTCGGCGGCTGAGCCGCCCGGCCGAGCCGCCCGGCCGAGCCGCCCGGCCGAGCCGCCCGGCCGAGCCGCCCGGCCGAGCCGCCCGGCCGAGCCGCCCGGCTGAGCCGCCGCACGGCAGGGTCCTCCTCGACACCGCTGACCGCTGCGGAGCACAGGCTCGCGGAGCACAGGACCCCTCCCCCGGGGGCGGGGAAGGGGTCCTGCGGTGCCCCGCGTCACATGCGGTGGCGGCTCCGCGGGCGCTCGCGCCGGGACAGCCGGGCGACGACGAACCAGCCGACCGCGACCGCCACGACCACGATCACGATCTTCTGGAAGACGCTGGCGTACTCCTCGACCAGGTGCCAGTTCTCGCCGAGCAGATAGCCGGCGAGCACGAAGACGGTGTTCCAGATCAGGCTGCCGACGGCGGTGCAGAGCAGGAAGGTGCCCAGCCGCATCCGCTCGATGCCGGCCGGGATGGAGATCAGGCTCCGGAAGATCGGGATCATCCGGCCGAGGAGGACCGTCTTGACCCCGTGCCGGAGGAACCACGCCTCGGTGCGGTCCACGTCGGCGAGCTTGACCAGCGGGAGCCGGGCGGCGATCGCCCGGGTCCGCTCCCGACCGAGCAGCGCGCCGACGTAGTAGAGCGCCAGCGCGCCGACCACGGAACCGACGGTGGTCCAGAAGATCGCCGACCAGAGACTCATCTCTCCCCGGCTGGCGGCGAAGCCGGCCAACGGCAGGATGATCTCGCTGGGCAGCGGCGGGAAGAGGTTCTCCAGAGCCACCGCCAGGCCGGCTCCGGGGGCACCGAGCCGGTCCATCAGGTCGGTCGCCCACTCGGCGATCCCGGACAGGGTCGGTTCGGCGGCCAGCGGAGTCGTATCATCGATCATGAATCCGACGCTAGCCGGTGCTACCTGTCCAAACCCTGTGGAGCGGCGCCCGATCGCCTGCCGCGCACCACAGTCACGGACTGCGGTGAACCACATGCGGCGTCCGTTCGTACCAGTCGATATCGCCACCGCCGTCGGCGGTCCGGCGACCAGGCGATGACGGGCCGGTGACGGCCCTGGGACCGCGAGGAGGCGGACGCCGAGTGGCGGAAAGCTCAGCACAGTGGACGGTGGCGGAGTCGAGCGGACGGCACCGGAAGGCCGGGGCGGACAACCGGCGGGCCCGCTCCAACCGTCGGCTCCGGCTGGTCTCCACGGTGGGCCTCGGAGCCGGGCTGCTGCTCCTCGCCATCCCGCTCGGGGCGGACAGCCTGCGCACGATGGTCTGGGGTGGCGGCACCGAACCGGGTGTCGGGGTGCCGGCGGCGGCGACCAGCCCGCCGGGGTCGGGCGCCGAGCCGCCGCCGGCCGGGCCGACCCCGGACCCCGCCGGGCCGACCGGTACGCCCGGACCCACCCCGACGGCGGCCCCGAGCCCGACCTCCCGGGCCGGCGGTGCGGGTGTGTCGACCCCGCCCGCACCGCCGACGCCGTCGCGGCCACCGCTACAGGGCGCGGCGGCACCCACACCCCCCGCTACCACCGGCCCGCCCGCACCGGCCGCCCCGCCGCCCCCGCCGCCGCAGCCCGTGCTGCTCGGCCCGGACGGCCGGGACGGGCTGACCCGGATGATGGACCGCTACTGCGACGACCACGTCGGGGCGAGCTGGGCGGACACCCGTGGCGACGGCGGCTGGGAGTGCGAGCGCCTGCTGCTGCCGTCCCGGACCGTCGACATCGACCGGGCCTGCCGGGACACCTACGGCGACGACGCGTTCGCGCAGAACCCGGACGCCCGCGACCCGTTCGGCTGGCGCTGCTTCCGGCGCTGACCCGGCCCCGGGACAGCAGACTCACCGTCGCCGGGGCGCGGGTGCTGGCCCGCACGTGCACACCGGGCAGCCGACGCCTGGTCGGGCCGGTACTGTGCTCGATAGCCACGGGCGGGACGCAACCACGGTCGAGGTGAACCAGTCATCGACGCCCTACTCCTCAGCACCCTGCTGCCGCTGGCCGGCTTCGCCCTGCTGACCGCCGGCAACGCATTCTTCGTCGCCGCCGAGTTCGCACTGGTCACAGTGGACCGGTCCGAACTCGACCGGCGGGTGTCCGGCGGCGACCGGCGGGCCGGCACGGTCCGCAAGGCGCTGCGGGAACTCTCCTTCCAGCTCTCCGGCGCGCAGCTGGGGATCACCATCACCGCCCTGCTCACCGGCTATCTCGCCGAGCCGGCCCTGGCGAAGCTCTTCGCCCCGCTGCTCCGGCCGGTCGCCGGGGACGCCACCGGGCGGGTCACCCCGCTACTCGCGCTGGCCCTGGCCACCCTGCTGTCGATGCTCTTCGGCGAGCTGGTGCCGAAGAACGCCGCGCTGGCCCGCCCGATGCCGGTCGCGCTGGCCACCGCCGGGCCGATGCGGGCGTTCTCCCGGATCTTCGGCTGGCTGATCCAGGCGCTGAACAACTCGGCGAACTGGCTGGTCCGCCGGCTCGGCGTGGAGCCGCAGGAGGAGTTGGCCAGCGCCCGGTCCCCCGAGGAACTCGGCCTGCTGGCGGCGATCTCCGCGCAGGCCGGAGCGCTGCCCCGGGAGACCGCGATGCTGCTGCAACGGACGATCCGGTTCGGTGACAAGCGGGCCGCCGAGGCGATGACGCCCCGGGTCGACGTGGTCGCCCTGCGGGCCACCGCTCCGGTCGCCCAGCTGCTGGCCCTGGCCCAGCAGACCGGCCGGACCCGGTTCCCGGTCTACGAGGAGACCGTCGACCTGGTCACCGGCGTGGCCGGAGTGGTCGAGGCGCTCGGCGTACCACCGCACCGGCGGGACTCCACCACGGTGGCGGCGGTGGCCCGTGAGCCGGTGTACGTGCCGGAGAGCCTGGACCTGGACGGCGTACTCGCGGCGCTGCGCGCGGCCGGTGCGGACCTGGCGATAGTGGTCGACGAGTACGGCGGCACCGACGGGGTGGTCACCGTGGAGGACCTGGTGGAGGAGCTGGTCGGGGAGATCGCCGACGAGTTCGACCCGGTCGCCGAGGAGCCCGTACCGGTCGCCGGCCGATCCACACCGGGTGCCGGCGGTTCCGCGCCGGGTGGCTCCGGCGGTTCCGCGCGGGGTGGTGCCGGTATCGCCGAGGGTGCCGCCGGTTCGGGGCGGGGCGCGGTCGAGGAGAGGCCGGTCGAGCTGACCGCCCCTGGCGGGGAACGCACCGCACTCGTCGACGGGGTACTCCGCGCCGACGAGCTGGCCGAACAGGTCGGCTTCCGGCTGCCCGAGGGGCCGTACGAGACGTTGGGTGGTTTTCTGCTGGCCCGGCTCGGCCACATCCCGGAGGCCGGCGAGACCGTCGAGGAGCAGGGCTTCGAGTTCACCGTGGTCGAGGTGGTCCGGCACCGGATCGAGCAGGTCCGGGTGGTCCGGCCCGAGGAGACGGCCGGATGAACCTGCTGGTCACCCTCGGGCTGCTGCTCGGCAACGCCTTCTTCGTCGGCAGCGAGTTCGCGCTCATCGCGTCGCGGCGTACCGTGCTCGAACCGCTGGCGGCCGGGTCGCAGCGGGCCCGCTGGGCGCTCTCGGCGATGAACCAGATCCCGCTGATGATCGCCGGTGCCCAGCTCGGCATCACCATCTGCTCGCTCGGCCTCGGTGCCATCGCCGAGCCGGCCCTGGCGCACCTGCTGGAGGAGCCGTTCCACGCGGCCGGGCTGCCGGACCGGGCGGTGCACCCGGTCGCCTTCGTGATCGCGCTCGGCGTGGTGGTCTTCCTGCACACCGTGATCGGCGAGATGGTGCCGAAGAACATCACGCTGGCCGGGCCGGAGCCGTCGGCGCTCTGGCTCGGGCCGGCGATGCTGGCCTTCTGCGTGGCGACCAAGCCGCTGCTGCTGGCGATGAAGTGGACGTCGGCGCGGATCCTGCGGCTGTGGCGGATCGAGGCGACCGACGCGGTGAAGACGGTCTTCACCGCCGAGGAGCTGGCCGGGCTGGTCTCGCAGGCGCGTACCGAGGGACTGCTCGGCTCCGAGGAGCATGCCCGGATCACCGCCGCGCTGGCGCTGAACCGGCGTACCGCCGCCGACGCACTGCGCCCGTGGGCCAGCGTCACCACGGTGGCCGAGGACGTCTCTCCGGCGTCCCTGGAGGTGCTGGCGACCCGGACCGGCCGGTCCCGGTTCCCGGTGGTGCAGCGGGCCGGCCGTCGGGTGCTGGGCTTCGTGCACGTCAAGGACGTCCTCGGGTATTCCGGTGCGGCCCGCCGGGCGCCGGTGCCGGCCGAGCTGCTCCGGCCGCTGGCCGTGGTGCCGCCGGAGCGCAGCCTCGCCGACCTGCTGCTGTCGATGCGCCGGGAGCGCCGGCACATGGTGCTGGTCAGCGACGGGCGGGTGCCGATGGGGGTGGTCACCCTGGACGACGTGCTCACCGCCGTCGTCGGGACGACCACCGACCCCACCGGCACCGGCACCGGCACCCAATCCGCACCGGTCTGACCCGACCGGGTCCGGCCTCGGCTCAGTGCGGTGCGCCGACCGGTGACGGCAGCAGCCGTACGTCGTCGGCGTGCACGAACATGATCCGGTGGCCGAACTGGATCTGGACGTACCGCCTGTCGCCCCGGACCACCGTCCAGTCCCCGGGTGACGAGCCGTCGAAGGTGGTGGCCCGGTAGTACTCGCCGGGCAGCACGTTCCCGACGGCGTACCGCTGCCCGGCGGCGAGGGTGTACTGCAACGGGGTGACCGGCTGCACCGGTACGCCGGCCGGATAGGCGTCCGCCTCCGGGTACGCCCGGCCGTACACCGGAATCGTCGCCCGGCCCGGCTTCGGCGTCGCGACCAGGCCCACCGTCCACTTCGCGGTCGGCTTCGACCTCGGGTTGTGGAACCACGCCTTCTGCCCGAGATACCAGATCGCGGTCCAGTCGCCCTGCCGGCCGGCGAGCGCGTACGTCTGTCCGGCCGACGCCCGCGCCCCGTGGTCGGAGATGTGCATCGTGTTCGGGGTGCCGTCCGGGCGCAGCCCGAGGTCGTTCACCAGCGGCGCGTCGGCGGTCGGTGCGGTGCGCAGCACCACCGACGACGACCCGCGCGCCGGGCACGGCACCCCGGCCGCCGTGCAGCCGGTGAACGCCGGCCGGTTGGTGGCGAAGTCCGGGTCGATGGTGACCAGTCCGGCGGCCGGTGCGCCGACGCCCCGGAACGGCGCCCTGAGCAGGTCGAAGTAGTGCGACCAGTCCCAGTACGGCCCGGGTTCCCAGTGCATGCCGCGCACGTTCGCCGGCAGGATCCCGGGGACGTTGTCGTGCCCGATGACGTGGTCGCGGTCGAGCGGGATGTCGTACCGGTCGGCGAGGTAGCGGACCAGTTTGGCCGAGGTCCGGTACATCGCCTCGGTGTACCAGGTGCCCTGTGCGGCGAAGCCCTCGTGTTCCAGGCCGATCGCCTTGGCGTTGACGTACCAGTTGCCGGCGTGCCAGGCCACGTCCCTGCCCTTCACGTGCTGCGCGATGTGCCCGTCGGCGGAGCGGAGCGTGTAGTGCCAGCTCACGTAGGTCGGGTCCTGGACCAGCCGCAGCGTGGTGTCGTAGCTGCCCTCGGTGTCGTGGATGACGATGTACTCGACCTTCTGCCGGGCGGGCCGGTCGGAGAGGTCGTGGTTGCCGTAGTCGCCCTCGCCGAACGCCTGGTAGGGGGCGGGGATCCACTCGCAGGAGATGTCGCGCGGGCACTCCAGCCCGTCCGGGCGGGGTCGGCCGGGCAGGCCGAGCCGGTCCAGCCAGTGCCGCTGCGGGACGATCCCGGGGTGGCCGGGGAGGGTGATCCGGTGCCCGTCGTCGGTGGTCCGGCTGGCACCCTCGGCGAGGGTCCGGTACACCTCGTCAGCGAAGGCGGCGGCGGCGTCCGCGCGGTCGCTGCCGGCGTACCGGGCCACCGCGCCGTACCAGGCCGCCGGGTCGCCGCGGCGGCGTACTCGGACTGCCGGGTGTCGGCGTACTCGGATTGCCGGGTGTCGGTCGACGGCGGCGCGGCGAGCGCGGGGCTGGCCGGCAGCAGTGCCGCAGCGCCGAGCAGGGCGGTGCCGATCGCGATTTTCCTGCTCAGCGGCGTTGTCGTGGGAAGCATCGAACCTCCAGGGGCCGGGGTGGGCCTGCCGATCACCCTCCACCCGGGACACCGCTGCGGTCAATACCTGCCAAACAAGCTCGTCGCCATGTAGAAAACTTTCACCTATACCGAGCGTGTCCGAGCCGGTCCTCGTGGGTCGACTCCGCCGAGCGTCGGTTCGCGCCGTCCGTGACCGCCCCGATACACAACGAATCGACTCAGATCACGGGGTTGCGTTTGGATAACACCCTTCTCTAAGGTTGGGGACCGTCGAGCCGACGGCAGGCCGCCTAGCCGGGCGGCGACGTCTCGACACCGCCGAATCGTCACACAGAGCGAACCGGGGACCCGAGCATCCTGGGGTGAATCCGCGCCTTCTGCGGTAGGGCGACACTCTTTCCGCCCGAACCCGTCAGCTAACCCGGTAGGCGGGCTACGGAAGAAGGAGTACGGACCCCGGTGGCTTCCCCTGCCCCGCCGCGGTCGCCCTCCCTCCCGTCGGCAGCCGCCGACGCCGGGAACGCGAAACCGCGCCCTCGAAGGTCCATCCTCGTCATCGCCCTCACCGCCCTCGCCAGCGCCGTCGTGCTGTTCACCGGCACGACGCCGGCACTGGCCGAGCCGTCGGTGGCCGAGATCGAGCAGCAGATCGACACCGCCTGGCGCAAGCTGGAGCCGGTCGTCGAGAAGCACAACGCCACCCGGCAGGACCTGGCGGCGAAGAAGAAGCAGGCCGCCACCCTGCAGAAGAAGATCGCCCCGCTGCAGTCGCAGATCGACGCCGCGATGAACCGGGTGAGCGACTTCGCCGTGCAGGCGTACAAGGGTGACAAGGCCTCGGCGGTCAACGCCCTGCTCACCTCGAAGTCGCCGACCGCGCTGGTCGGCCAGCTCTCGGTGCTCGACCAGTTCGCGCGCCAGCAGCAGCGCGAGGTGCAGGAGGTCGTCGACCTCAAGGAGAAGTACGCCGCCCAGAAGGCTCCGCTGGACCGGCTGGTCACCCAGCTGACCAAGACCGAGGCGGAACTGGCGGCGAAGAAGAAGGAGATCGACGCCGAGGTCGAGCGGCTACAGAAGCTGCGGATCCAGGCGTACGGGAACGGCTCCGCCGGCCCGCTGCGGCCCGCGCCCTGCCCGGCGACCTACCCCGGCGGCCCGTCCGGCCAGGCGGTCAAGTTCGCGTGCGCGCAGATCGGCAAGCCGTACAAGTGGGGTGCCGAAGGCCCCGGCTCGTACGACTGCTCCGGCCTGACCCTGGCCGCCTGGGCCAAGGGTGGCGTCTCGCTGCCGCACAACGCCCGCGCCCAGCGCGGACAGACGAAGCAGATCAGCCGCTCCGAGCTGCGCCCTGGTGACCTGGTCTTCTACTATGCCGACCTCAGCCACGTCGGCATGTTCGTCGGCAACGGTTGGATCGTGCACGCCTCCCGGGCCGGCGAACCGGTCAAGATGAAGCGGATGGACGACGGCGAGATCCACAGCTTCGGCAGACCGGGCTGAAATCTCCGGGTTGAGGTCCCCGGGTCGACGGTCTCCGAGTCGACCGAGTCAACGCAGAACCCCCGTCGCGCAGGTGCGGCGGGGGTTCTGCCGTTCGGCCGACGGGGTGGCGCCGTGCCTCAGCGGGTGGGCCAGGTGCGCCAGTTCTGCCAGGAACGGCTCGGAGTCGGCCCGCGCTGTCCCTGGTAGCGCGAGCCGTAGACGGCCGATCCGTACGGGTGGGCCGACGGCGACGAGAGCCGGAAGATGCAGAGCTGCCCGATCTTCATCCCGGGCCAGAGCCGGATCGGCAGGTTGGCCACGTTCGACAGTTCCAGCGTCACGTGGCCGGAGAAGCCGGGGTCGATGAAGCCGGCGGTGGAGTGGGTGAGCAGGCCGAGCCGGCCCAGGCTCGACTTGCCCTCCAGCCGGCCGGCGAGCTGGTCGCCGAGGGAGATCACCTCCAGCGTGGAGGCGAGCACGAACTCACCCGGGTGCAGCACGAACGGCTCGCCGTCCGGCACGTCGACCAGCGAGGTCAGCTCGTCCTGCTGGATCGCCGGGTCGATGTGCGTGTAGAGGTGGTTGTTGAAGACCCGGAAGAGCCGGTCCAGGCGTACGTCGATGCTCGACGGCTGCACCAGCGCGGGCTCGAACGGCTCCAGCGCGAGGGTGCCCGCCTTGATCTCGATCACTAGGTCGTGGTCGGAGAGCAGCACCGGATCACCTTAGCGAGTGGCGTGACGGTGACCGGCCGCGACCTCGCCGATGGGTGGGATCGGGGTAGGTGATCGAACAGGTGTTCGATAGAATGTGGGCATGGCATCCTGGTCCGAATTCGCCTCTGACGAGCCACGACTCGCCGACGCGATCCGCGTCCTCATCCAGCAGTACGGTCCGGGTCTCGGCTACCTGGCGACCGTGCGCGCCGACGGTGGGCCGCGGGTGCACCCGGTGTCCCCGGTCATCACCGACGAGGGACTCTTCTGTTTCGTCGTCGACTCTCCGAAGCGGCGTGACCTCGAACGCGACGGCCGATACGCGCTGCACTCGTTCCCGCCCGAGGACAGCGACGACGAGGCGTACGTCGCGGGTCGGGCCCGGCCGGTGACCGACCAGGCCCGGGTGGACCAGCTCGCCGGCAACCTGCGGGCCGCCCCGCAGGTCGACTGGCGGCTCTTCGAGTTCACCGTCGACGTCGCGATGGTGGCCCGGCACGGCAGCAACGGCGCCACCCCGCTCGCGGCCGGAGACCGGTCCGAACGACCGGCCGTGCAGGTCTGGCTCGACCCGGCCGGCGCCGCACCGGGCGCACCGGGCACACCGGTCGGTGCCACCACCGGGTCGAGGCGGCGCGGCCGGCGCCGGGCGGTGGAAGAGGAGCCCGTCCCGACGCCCTGAGCTGCCGGCACGCACGCACGCCTACGGCTCGCGGAACGCCTTCCACGCCTTGAGCATCCGGAACGCCTGACCGTACGTGAACTCGTACATGCAGGCGTCGACCGAGTAGTCCATGAAGTTGTGGATCGGGTCGGTGCCCGGCTTCGCCGTGCAGGTGTCCCGCCGCTCCGGGCAGCCGAAGGCCGGCTCCGCCTCGGCAGGCGTGTCGAGGACCTGATCGCCCTGGCCGTCGCAGCCCTCCTGGAAGGTGTGGTAGAGATTCAGCCAGTGCCCGACCTCGTGCGTGGCCGTGTCACCGGCGTTGTACGGCGCGGCCGTCCCACCCGGCAGTGACTCGGCCAGCACCACCACCCCGTCGTACGGGTCGAGCTTGCGCTCCGGGAAGGTGGCCCAGCCGAGCAGCTTCTCCTCCAGCAGCCCGGTGTAGATGTTCAGTGTGTCCTTGCCACCGACCCGCAGCGCCCGCTTCATCTGGGTCTCCGTCGGGCTCTCCGGCGCGATCGGATACCAGGCGGGTCTGGTCACCCGGTTCACCTTCTTCAACCGGAAGCGGAAGGGTGTCCAGGCCCCGCCGGTACGCCCGCCGAACGACTCGTTCAGCACCCTGATCTGAGCCTGGATCAGGGAAAGCGGGACGTCCCCGGCGGCCCGGGTCCGCCGTTCGCTTATCACGTGGAACACCACGTCGATCGTGATCGTCAGCTTCCCCGGTACGCCGAACGGCGCCACCCCGACCCGTTGCGCGTACGCCGCGTCGACCGCCCGGTCCCGCTCGGCCGCCTCGGCCGACGTCAGCTCGTTCGGCTCGACCGCGTACGGCGCACCAGGTTTGGCCTTGGCACTCGGGTTGCTGCCGTGCGGGCTCGCGGTGTGCGGGTGCCCTGTGGCGGTCTCGGTGCAGGCGGGTGCGCCGGATTCCCTGGCCGGATCCGGAGGTGCCGCCACCACCGGACCGGGTCCGAGCAGCAGGACGAGAAACACACTCGTCATGCCGGTCGAACGCGACGACCAGCGCAGTCCACGGAACACCATCGCCACACCCTTTACTTTCGGATAGTGGTTCTGTGATGACACAGAGCCATAGTTGCAGGTGGGGCGGACGTTACCTGGCTCGGTCTCTGTTGCAAACGAGGCGGCACGGCGTGGTTCGTGACCTGTTCGAGCAGGTGGCGGTGGGGTCGGGGTGGGGCTCGGGGGTAGGTGAGTGCATGATCGGATCCGACCGGGTACAGTGGGGTCCGCTCGCGGGTGTAGTTCAATGGCAGAACATCAGCTTCCCAAGCTGACAGTGCGGGTTCGATTCCCGTCACCCGCTCCAACAACGAAGGCCCAGGTCAGAGGACATTCCTGACGCTGGGCCTTCGCCGTTTCTGATCTCTATCCGGGTGACGTGCCCCCTGCGTGCCCCTCCGGATTCAGTCGCCTTCCGGCTTGACCTTGCTCCGTCTGAGCTTGCTCCGAGTAGTAGAAGCCATTCCCGCTGTGCTCGCGCCGGGCAACGGGCCAACAGGCGCGTCTTGCTCAAGGCGCCGCCGAAGGAGCCCATGTTGAAGAAACCGGCGGCCTGGTATAGGCTGCTCGGCAGACAACACCGATTGTAGACCCATTCTACTACATTGTCAAGTCGATCAAGCTTCTGGCCAGCAAAATCAGGGCAAGTTCGGCATCTCGCAAGTAGTTGAGGCAGGAATCAATCGGGGAGTGAGTGAGCGGCACCCCGGGCATCCAAACCAAAGGTGCCGCTCCACGAACTCCCACGCCAACTGAAGAGAGGAGAGTCCACCCCCATGATGCACCGGAGGGCCGGCAGTAGGAAAGCCAGCGGGCGGAGACGGCAGCGACGACGGCTCGGGATCCAGGAGATCTGTCTAGCTGCGGGGACCGCAGCGACGCTTCTCGGATCCATCGCAACCCTGTTGCAGGCGTTCGAAGGGTGACCGGGTGAACGAGGTGGCTCGCTGGTCTTGAGGACCAACCGAGCCACCTCGCACTCAACATCTGGCCGTACATGTCATCGCGGCTGTGGCCGCCGCTCGTCACCCTGTTCTCCGGTAGGTCCCCTGCGTGCGTCCTCGACAAGCTTGCTCAGCGCGTCGGCGATCTTCCGGTCACGCCCGGCGGTCTTGTGCAGGTAGATGAGCGCCGCTCGGGTGGTGGAGTGGCCCATCCGGTCCATCAGGTCCCGCAGCGTCGCGCCGGTCTCCGCTGCCCAGGTGTTCCCGGTGTGTCGGAGATCGTGGAAGTGCAGATCCGGGATGCCCGCTTCTGCCGTTGCCTTCCGCCAGTGGCCTTGGAAGTTCGACCGGCGTAGCGGCCCGTTCTTCGGGCCGACGAACAGCAGCGCTTCCGGACCCTCTCCGGTGAAGTCCTTGAGGTGCCGGATGACGTCGGGCAGGCAGATGCTCGGGATGGTGACGACCCGGACGCTCGCGTCGGACTTCGGCGGGCCGAAGACGAGTTCCGCCGTGGGCAGCTCGACGACCGACCGCTCTACCAGCACAGTGCCGCTGTCCGCGTCGACGTGCTTTCGGGCGAGCGCCGCCAGCTCGCCCCAGCGCAGCGAGTTGAAGCAGGCCAGCAGGACGAGGAGCCGGTACCGGTCCGGCACCGCGCCCGCGATGGTGAACACCTGCTCGATGGTCGCCGTGGGCCGCTCCGGACTCTTTTCCTGGCCGGCGCCCGGGATCTGACACGGATTCTTTGTGATCAGCCGGTCGGATACCGCCGTGTTCAGGATCGACCGCAGCAGCCGGTACGCCTTCGCCACCGTGACCGGGCCGACTCCAGAATCCAGCAGTTCCCGCCGCCACTTGCGAAGCCGAGGCGTGGTGATCTCAGTCAGCGTGAGATTGCCGAGAGCCGGAGCGATGTGCAGGCGTAGCAGCCCCTCGTAGAGCACGACCGTCTTGGGCCGCAGCTTCGGCCGTTCCCGAATCCACGCCTCGCCGTACGGAAGCAGGGCGACCTTGCCCGCTTCCGGGTCCAACCAGTCGCCCCGGGCGATCTCCGCTTCCTTTGCCGAAAGCCAGAGATCCGCGTCCCGCTTCCGGTCGAAGGTGTCCGGCGCCGGCCGCAGTACGCCGTCCGGCCCGGGGTACCGCACCTGATAGCGCCCGGATGGGAGCTTCCGAACTCGACCGAAGTGCCGCCGCTTCGGCATTACGCGGCCCTCCGCATGCTGACCGCCGAGGCAGCCGGGGTGACCCGGCCGGCGGCGACGAACGCGTCCAGGGCGTCAGGTTCGATCCGGACGTGAGCGCCGAGCTTGACGTACGCGATCCGCCGTTCCTCGATCAGCCGCCGGACGAACCGCGTCGAGGTGCGCAGCCGCTCCGCCGCCTCGTCGACCGTCATCAGCTTGTCCACAGTGTTCACGCCTCCCCGTTCTCCGTTGTGCTGTCTGCGGTTGCCGAATGGTCGGGCGTCGCTCCCTGGGCCGCCCGGTCCTTTGCGGCGAGGAGTTCGGTACGCCATCGGGCGCGCTCGGAGATGGCGCGCATGAGCCGATGTGACATGGGGCCGACGTCTGGGTCGTCGGGTCGGGCCAGTTCCCACGCGTGGCGTACGGGTTCGGTGGTGGCGCCCTGGACGTGGTCGACGCCGGCAAGGTCGGTGGTGACGCCGAGGAGTGCCCGTACCCAGGCACGGGCGTCGTGCTTGTGGTCGGCGAGGGTCTTGCCGGACCAGTCGCGGGAGATGAGGATGCGTCGGCCGCCGATGCCGAGGGTTTCCCGCTGGTGCACCTTGCCCTTGCACCGGCCGGGTTTGAGCTTGGCGTGCGCCTTCTTCGGCTGGACGCCGTACAGCAGCCAGTTGGGGCAACGGTCGGTGCACGGGGTGATCTGGAGTTGTTGCCAGAGCCGGTCGAGGTGGCGTTGCTGCCGGTCGGTGGCGATGGTGTGGCAGTTGTTCTCGCCGACTTGTTCGGGCCCCACTGCTCCATCGATTCCTGGACCCGCCACGTCGATTCCAGAAACCTGCGGCCCCACATGGGCGTCGATGGCTGGCGGCGTTATCGCGGCCCCACCGGTTCGCGTCGCTCAGCGCCGAGTTGCTGCCGCGCCGGTCTTCGACCGGCTTGCCACCGAATCGCCGCCCCAAGGCGTCGCTGGTCGGAGCGCAGCTCCACGGCGTTGGCGGGTTGGTGGCGGGTTGGTGGGGCTCCTCCGGCCGAAGTACGACCGTTCCGGCTTCTGGGACTGGTGGAGCCAACTGGAACTGGAGTTTCCATCGAGACATGGACACATTCCGTGGCTGGAGGGTCCAGAACTTGCTGGAGAGGTGGGGCCCGAAAGGCCCGGAGAGAACAGGCAGTCGCCGGTGGCCTTGGTGATGTACTTCGTGATGTAGCGGATCGTCCGGGCAGCGTCGTCGGTGCCGGGCATGACGCCGCGCGCGTCGACCTGCTTGCCGAAGCGGACGACGTGCACGGGGTCGGCTTCCGGGTCCTGGTCGATGGTGTCGAGCGCTTCGGTCCAGGTGGTCAGCGGTTGCCCGGTGGCCGGGTCGACCCAGGCCGCCCCCTGCTCGTCCCAGGCCGGGGGCCGGTCGCGGGTGTAGAGCTGGACGTCGACGGACGGCCACCACACCTGGTGGTAGGTGGCTGCTGCCACGGTGCGCAGCACGCCACGCGGGATGGTGCCCCGGATTGCGAAGTGCGCGTGTGGGGCGAGTCGTCGTTGCGGCTCGACACAGCCCGCGTACTGGACGTTCCAGCCCTCGCAGCGCCGGAGGTTCTGCCAGAACCGGTCGAGGAGTCGGGGGAAGTGGACGGCGTCCCAGGCTGCCCGGCGGTAGTCGTACCGGTCGGGGTTGACCGGAGTGCCGTCGGACAGCACCGGCCCGTACGAGTCGAGAGTGAGCGTGAGCCACATCGACGGCTGGTAGGTCGAGCCGTCCGGGGCGGTGTAGACCTTGCCGACCGTGCGGCGCTCGACCTTGCGGCGGGGTAGGTCGGGTGCGTCCTGCCGCCGCCTGGTCGAGCGCTTCCGCCGCCGCCCGGTGTCCTCGTCGCCCTGGCCGTCGTCGCCGGACTGGTGAGGCGGACCGACCCGACCGCGCAGCCCTTCGGCCGTGATCGCCTCTTCCACCTCGCGGATGGCCTCGTCGAGGTCTTCGACCTGCTCCCACTCGGAGGCGCGGGCCGCTTCGTCGCGGCCGTATTCCAGGTGTGCCCGCAGCACGATCAGCGCCTTCTGCTCCCCGGTCGCGGGTTCGGGGCCGGGCAGGGGTTCGTCCGAGCGGTGCCAGCCCTCCCGGATCTGTGCCTGCCGTAGCCGGCGGTTCTTCTTCGCGCAGGCCGGGCACTTGTCCTCCCGGGTCGCGCCGCAGGGCAGGTCGATGACCTCGGTCTGCCCGGTGTTCAGGTCGGTGCGGCGCATGGCGAGGGGGCGGATGCACACGCCGTATTCGGTGGCGACGTCTTTGAGAACGTCGACGGCGCGGGGTAGGCCCATCCGTGCCGCCCGCGACCCCGGCCGGGGTTGCTCCGGAGTCGGGGTGGACGGGTCGAGGCCGGGAAGGGTCGGTGCCGTCATCGGGCGACCCCAGCGGAACGGGCAGGGTGGACGACGCCGAGCGGAGGCAGCACCGCCGACGAGCCCGGCCGCGATGCCGGTACCGGGGCGTAGACGACCGGCGCACGGTTTTGGACCGGTTCGGGGTCGAGGGTGACGGGTTCCGGGTCGGGGTCGTCGACGACGGCCGGCGCCTCGTCGTCGGTGGCCGCGATCGTGGCCGGCGCGCTGGACAGGACGACTTTGACCAGGGCGAGGAAGGCGAGGGAGGGAACCGCGGCCACTATCCAGCCCCAGACCGACGGTTCGGCTTCGGCGACCTGGGCGGCGAGGGACAGGATGGCGAAGCCGACCAGGAGCACGGCGACGAACCCGACCGGACGACCGGCCCGACGCCGAGCGCGGATCTCCAGGCCGAGGTAGATGGCCATCAGCTCGACGGCGACGGCGTTGGCCCAGCCGATCCAGTCGGGTTGACCGTGCGCGACGGTCAGATCATGAACGTGGGTGAAGGCAGCGGCGCCGGCCATCCCGCCGATGGCGAGCAGGATCAGTAGTCGGGCAGCGGCTTCGAGGCGTACCCGCATCATTGGCCCGCCCCCGTCTGCTCGGTGCGTAGGTCGCGGACGACGTGGGCACCGTCGATGGTCCAGACGGCGCGGATGGCGTGGTCGACGCAGGTCCAGGCACGGCCACTGGTCCCGTGCTCGATCTCGATCAGGCCGAACCGGTCGCAGGTCGGCTCGCCGGGGTGGAGGGTGCACGGGTTCATCGGTTGCCCTCCTCGTCGGGCCGAATGGTCGATGCGGATGCGCCGGTATCGCAGCTCGGTGCGGTGGTGGAGGAAGGCAGCCAGGCCGCGTAGGGCAGCCGCCGCCTTGTCGGGGGAAGCGACGAGCCGGATGCGTAGCGGCCGGCGGAACGCAGCCGCGATGCGGTTGAGGGGTGTCATGGCTGGTCACCTCCGGGCCGGTCGGATGGTGGTGCGGATGTTGTCGGGCGGGTCGCCGAGGGTGGCCACGGCTTCCGACAGGCAGCGCCACAGCGCCCACGCCTCATCGGGCGTGAGGTACATGCGGCGGCGGCCGGCACCTACGGCGAGGTAGACGGGGTACGGGTCCGGTCGGTCCTGGTCGACGCGGACCGATACGGCCGTGCTCTGCCCGGTGTCGTTCGGGGTGCGGAGGCGGTAGAACCGTCGTCCGGTCGGCTCGGTCATGCCTGCTCACCCCCGTCCTTGTCCGGGTCCTGCCGGAGGAGGTTGAGCAGCGCGTCAGGCAGCAGCGGCCCGGAGGAGCGCTGACGGGGCAGGGATGGCCGGGTGGGTTCGGGGGCGGTTTCCCGGCCGACCTGGGCCAGGATGTCCGCCGCATCGACCGGAGCCGGGAACCGCGTAGCCATGGCCCGGATCTCGTCGTCGGAGATGTACGAGAACCGGACTCGGGCGGGTTCCGGGGTGCCGTCGAGGATGACGTACCCGACGCCCTTGGCCCAGCGCGGCATCTGGTCGGCCAGCGCGCCCCGGTCGCGGGCACCGTCACCGAGCACCATGTCGACCTGCGACGCTTCGGTGAGGCCGAGTGCGATGCGGGTGGGGAACAGGTCCCGGAACGGCAGGACTTCCTTGCGTGGGTCCTGCAACGCGGCCACGACCAAGACGCCGACCCCGGCTCCCTGGGACAGCAACAGTCCCAGCGACGCGGCGATCCGCTTGCGCAGCTCGACGTCCTGGAGATAGGCGGTGAGCGCGGCCATTTCGTCGATGACGACCACGACCAGGGGATCGGCGACGGTCGGCGTGTGCACCCGGACGGCGCCGGCAAGCCTGGCCTGCCGTTCCCGCATGACGGTGACCGCCTCGTCCAGGAGGTCGGCCATGGCCTCGAACGACTTGCAGGCGAACCGGGCGAACATCGGTCGCCCCATGGCGAACTCCATCCCGCCCTTTGGGTCGATGACCCAGAGCCGGACCAGACCGGAGGCGACCCCGCCGCCGAGTGCGCGGACGAGGGACCACAGCACCGAGCCCTTGCCGCGCCGGGTGGCGCCGCCGACCAGGACGTGAGTTGCCAGCAGGTGCAGGCACCAGGTACTCAGGTCATCCCGCCTGGCCAGCGGCAGCGCGGTGAAGTCCGGCACCGCCGGGACGTCGAACGGCGGAACGACAGCGCGCAGCGCGTCAGTGCGGACCAGGACCAGGTAGACGACGCTGGGCCGGTCGCGGAACCGAACGGCATCGACCGCGCGGAGCAGCCACGCCCACCGCCCCGACCGGGTTGGCCGGTCGTCGGGATGCTCGGAGTAGACCCGGGCATGCCGGCGCCCGAACGCGTACGCCAGGTTCGACGTGACCCGCTGGAAGTCCTCCGGCGTCTGACCACGCACCATCCGGACCGCCAACACGTCCAACGCCGGATCAGAGCGCACCGACAGCAGCCGGGGCAGGACCGTCTGATGATCGAACCGTTCGGCCAGCCCGCACAGGGTCACAGCTTCACGCCACACCCGGCGGTAGACGGTCACCCGGCGGAACCAGCCGAGCAGCGGACCGGCGAACCAGGTCCACCACGATGCTTCGTGCCGCCACCGCCACACCGCCGACACCCCGCCGACCAGGACCAGCAGGGTGACGAGACCTTGCCAGCCGTGGTCGAGGTAGACGGTAAGGAGGAACGCCGTCGACGCGGTGGCGACCGGGTGGCGTAGGCACCACCACAGCGCCCGCCAGCCCCAGCGGAGCAGCAGGCCGGGAATCACCAACCACAACGGCAGTTCGAGCCGCTTGGGCCGGATCACCATCAGGTCCCCGGCCGAGGTCATCACCACTTCACCCCGAGGCCGCCCGATCATCGGACACCCCGCAGGGACACGAACCGCCCCGACGCGTCCCGGACCGCCGGCAACGGCAGAACGAGCTGATCCGCGCACAACGGGCAACGGCCGTCCGCGCTGTCGGTCGGGTCGAACCGGGACTGACACACACCACACCGCGACCGCACCTGGGCCGTACGGCGCCTACGCTTGGACACGTCAAAGACCTCTCTCGCCATGAGCAGGGGGATTTGGCAAAGAGGGGCGGGGCTGCCGTCCGCCAAGACCAGACAGCCCCGCCCACCCAGCAGCGGTCAGGCCGCCGCCAACGACGAGTCACGGGTGACGCCGGCCGGGGCACGCATCCCGGTTGCCCGCAGCGAGTACGCCATCCGGTTGTTGTTCGTCACGTACGGCGTGACGGTCATGCCGTCGAACTCCACCGCCTCGAACGGCACGCCCGTCGGCGGCACCGGCTGGACGTCGGCCGAGATCTTGACCGTCGTCTCCCGCGACCGCTTCCCGAGTTCCGGGTCGAGGTCCATCACCCGGACCTGCCACACCCGCTGACCCGTCACTTTGTCCTTGGCCGGGGTCCGCCGCCCCGTCTTCTCGTCGTAGTCCTCCACCTCACCCAGCGACTCGGGCACCAACGCGCACCCCGCCGGGAACACGTCCTCACACCGGACCGCGAACCGGGTCCCACCACGCAGAGCCATTGCCCAGACCTCCGAAGCCTGTCTGCCAAGTAGCTAACTTGGCTGCCATGTATGAGCTTCGAAGGTATGGCGACTTGGCAGACAAGTCAACAAGTGGAGGGGAAGTCGTCTGCTTTGGACAGAAAAGTCCCTACGGGCGCGCGTCGAGGGAGGCCGAGCCCGGCGGGAGCGGGAACGTCAGGGAGTCGGCAGGCCCGAGGCGGATGACGACGGCGAGGTCGACAGGAGCGACCGAAGGGCTTCGGCCCGTGCTTCGATGATCCGCATTCGCGCGGTGTGCTCGGCCGGGTCGCGGTGCGCAGCCTGGCCGGTCATCTGTCCGGGCCACTTGCGGTAGAGCAGCCCGGGTTCGGCGATGAAGTAGCCGTCACTGACGACGTTGGCCGCGATGAGCAGGCCGGTGTCCTCGGAGGCGGGTAGAGCCATCCAGCCGCCGAGGGCCAGGAGGAGATCCCGGCGCATGCACAGGGTCGCCGGGTGTACGGGCGCCCGGTAGTCGTTGGCCTTCCAGAAGGCGAGGACCGCACTGCGGCTGATCGCTCCGTCGGGTGGGTCCTTGTCCCATCCGTGCGTTGACCCGTCGGGGTGCAGGTCCAGGACCTGCGACGTGACCCAGCCGAGGTGCGGATTGTCGGTGAGCGTGGCGATGTCTCGGGCAAGCGCGCCCGGGGTGAGTTGGTCGTCGGCGTCGAGGACCTTGACGAATTCGCCTTCCGCCCGTGCCAGGGCGAGGGTTCGGGCGACGCCTGGGCCGCCGGGCCGGCCGCTGCCGGCGAGGATTCGGGGATCGTCGGGGAGTTGGTCGAGTAGTAGCCCGTCCTGCCCGTCCTCCTGGACGAGCCACTGCCAGTCCCACCCGTCCGGCATCTTCTGCCCAGTCAACGACCCGTAGGCGTCGGCGAGGTAGCCGACGCTGGGCCAGTGAACCGGCGTGACGACCGAGACGAGTCGGCTCAAGCGTTCCACCGCTTCAGCTTCGTCGTGAAGCAGAGTTCCGTCCGGTCACCAGGGAAAACGATGTCCGCGATCTCTACCACGCGATCCCGGATGTCGTACGAAGTCTTGCGCACGTCCAGGACGGCAACCCCGGCTTCGATGTCGAGTAGTTCCGCCTCGTCCGGCAGCGGTGGCCGGGCCTGTACGACCTCTTCGATCCGGTCCAGCTCGATGCCGACGGTGGAGAGCTGATGTTGCGTGCCGCCCGGCCACGGTTCGTAGTCGGCGGAGAGTAGTTGCTTGTTGCCCTTCACCAGGTCATACGGCAGGTAGGAGTACGACGCCGACAGCGGGGCGGTTTCGTGCCGGGAACTGGTCCAGTAGACCCGCCGCAGCAGGGGCGCACCGACCGGCAGCCCGAACGCCGCCGCCATCTCCTCGTCCGCCTTCACCTCGGAGTATTCGGCGTGGAACTTGAGATCATCCACCGTCAGCCCGGTGTCATGCTCTGTCCCGCCGGTTCGCCGCCGCTCGGCCTCGTCGAGGAGAACCCGATCCTTTTCCCACTGGTACCGCTCGGTGTTGCGTCGCCGGACCCGCTGCCGGGGCGCCCGCACGTAGGTGCCCCGGCCCTGCTCGGCCCGGACCAGGCCCCATTCCCGAAGCTGCCGGATGGCGTTACGCACGCTGGTCCGGGACAGGCCGGAGGAGTCGGCCAACTCCGTCTCGCTCGGCATGGCCGTACCCCGGGGAAGTTCGCCGCTCTCGATCCGGGCGCGCAGATCCTCCGCAAGCTGGAGGTAGCGCGGACGCCAGTCACGAGAGTTCACGGCGCTTACGCTACCGCCTAGACGTTGATACGTCTGCCGGGCCGTCGACCTGTCGCGCCGGTCAGTCACCGCCCTCGTCCCCAAGCAGCGGATCTTCTCGGAGCTGCCAGGCCCCGACCGGATGCGGCAAGTGGATGATCTCGGCGAGGATGCGGCCGGTCTGCGCGAACGTGAGCAGCACGGTTTCGGTAGACCCGTAGCGCGTGACGTCGACCTTCAACAGCGGAGCGTGCGCGGCGCCGCGATCGGCGACGAGTTGGACGCTGAGCCAGCCGCTGCCCTCCCGGCCGACGGTCGCCATCCGGCTACGGTGCCTCGTGTCCGCGGCCAGGCAGCCCTGACACCAGACGGGGCACGCGTCACGCCGCAGGTCCCTCGTCCACGGCAACCCTGCGGCGTTGTGGTCACTCCCGGCCATCGTCGTCTGCCCGTGGTGGAGTGAATCCGGCCTGGTGCAGCAGCTCGTCCAGGTGCCGAGCGAGGCGCCATACCTCGGCCAGCCGAAGCACTGCCCCGCCGGATCCCCGCCACCGGCCGACAGCATGAAGCCCGATCATTGGCTGACCTGCCTGCCCGGCGAACAGGTACACGACGACGCTGCCACCGCCGCGCCGGTCGCCGAAACTCCGTACCGGACCCTTGTGATGGCGAAGCGGGTGCTGCGTCTGCGGCGGCACCACGAACTCACACCGCTGAGGCACACACCACGGCGGATGTGCTACCTCGGGCCGCTGCCGAGGCGCCCTGCTCACCGGGACCACCTCCCGCCACGTCCCCGGAACTCCTGCCCGAGCGTCAACAGCGGCACATCCCGCCAACAGACGTACTCACGCGTTCGAGCCGTAGCCCAGGACGGCACAGCGGGCCGAGGAGTCGCGTAGGCCACGACTCGGCGTGTGGACGGCGCCGACCTTGGCCGTCGACTGTGGCGCCCAGGCGACCGCCAGAACGCGAGCCAGACAGGTAAGCGAACACGGCGCATCACGACCTCCTTGCAGGGTGATTGAGAGAGCCGGTGGCCGGCTTCCTGGCGGAGGCTGGACCGGCCACCGGCCCGATGACGGCACGGCGCACCGCCCGGAGAGCGGCGTCGGGTATCGCCGTGCCCAGCTCAGGCACACGCGGGATCGCGTCGAACCACTGCTCGGCGCGGCAATGCACTTTGGATGCGCGGCCGAGGTGACGGCATGCCAACCCCTTGCCAGACCAGCTACCCCGACCGCACATCAGAAAGGTACCTACAACCAGGCAGCTTGTCTATACATCCATGAAGGCTATGGATGGCTGCCGAGAACACGGCAGACAGGTACGGTGATGCCCGTGCCAACCCCGCACAGACAACCCCGGTACCGCGCCATCGCCGACGAACTCCGACGCCGCATCGCCGCAGGCGCCATACCAGCTGGTGCCCTCATCCCCTCCGAGAGCGCGCTAACGGCCGAGTTCCACGTCGCTCGCGGGACTATCCGCGAAGCCATCAACGTGATCCGCAGTGAGGGCCTGGTCGTGACCGAACACGGCCGAGGCACCTACGCCCGCCCCGACCTCCCTGTACGGCGACTTGCGTACGACCGTTACCAGATAAAGACCCATGACGTAGCTCTGCCCGGTCAGTTGGCCACCACGAGCGGAGTCGACAAAGACGACCAGGTCGACGCGCAGCACCAGGAGATACCCGCCACTCCTAAACTTGCTCAACTGTTCGGCGTCGAACCCGGAAGGATGCTGCTGGAGCGCCGTCTACTCACCAGCGCTCACGCTGTACCCCAACAGCTGACCACATCTTACTATTTGCTCGATATGGTCGCCGGCACTACGGTATTTGACCCTAGCCGCGAACCTTGGCCTGGCGGACACGTTGCGCAGCTACGGCTCCTTGGCGTTATCGTGACCAAGATTCAAGAGCTTGTGCGGACACGTATGCCTACGGGTGAGGAGGCTGACGCACTCCGATTACCGCCGGGGGCACCGATCATCGCCGTAACCCGCCGAACGATGGCGGATGTAAGAGTTGTTGAAGTTGCTTGTGAAATGGCGTTTTCTGCCGATAGAACCGAGCTGGAATACGAGATCTACGCCTAATCTATAGTAGCTCTGCACTTGGCGTCAGGGGGTTGACAATAATTGCAGACGAGCCATCTTATCAAGCCAGTCGCAGAGATGTAGCTGGACATGGTCAAGAAGTAGGCCCAGCGACCGTGTTGTCTCGCGTAACTGGACATAGGTCTTCATGCGACCAACTGCAACGGGATCTTGCTCCCAGTGTGCAATGGAGTTCCGCTTTGCCTGTATCTCCTTGAGGAGAAGTAGATCCTTCGGGTCGTTGCGCCATTCCCCCGGAAGATCAAGTAATTCCCATAGCGCAGAGAACTGCCTCTCGTTGACTGTCTTTCCGTCGGCGAGTTTGAGATCGTCAGAGAAGTCGCTGATCAACCTCTCGTCGCCCGAGTGAAGCGAGATGCTTCGGAGCAACTTTGCTCGAGACGAGAATGATGCTACGTTTTGTTCCGCACAACGCCTAAACTCGACGGCTTCAAGAATTGCGAGCAAACCCATCGGAAGTCGCTTACGCGGGACTCGCAGGGCGCAGAGATCGGACGAAAGCGCTGCGGGGAGGTCCCTCATCAACTGCTCTAGAATCCCTGCGCAGACGACAAACGTGAGTGCACGATTCATCGCCGCAACACCGTCGGCATCAAATTGGTCCTGGATGAGATTCACTCGGGCTTGGTCTAGAGCCTGTAGTCGCCGATCTTCGCGAGCGATCAGCCGTGACGCCTCTTCGAAGATAGTCTCTATCGCGTAGGTCATCTTGGGCTAAAGAGTTCTTCTGCGCGATTCACGCGGCCGATCACGCTTCTTCTTGCATTGGTGCCCGTTCTGACGAACTCCAACATCTCTGGGTCGTTGAGCCAGTCGCCCTCCGGCCGTATCGGCACCTTTCCCGCCCTGAATACGCGAGCGATCCCCACGAGTACTGCTTCAAGGTGGTTAAGCGGTGTTACCTTGGTTCCTGATCGGAGGAACGGCCCGTTGACGATGGCTCCCAAGAAATCAACGCACTTGTGGAACTCCTGTCGCCGTGCCTCGGTGTCGGTGATATTAGTATGCTTCTTCATGTATTCGTTTAGAAAGCCCGTGACACTTCCTTGGAAGCTTTCCACGTCATCGAGATACGCGAAGAATTTGAGAACCATCTCTGCTGCAGTTCCATTCCTCTTGTCGACTTCTTTGAGCTTGAGCAGTCTCGTGTACGGCTCGTATTCGGCCAAATTTTCGACTAAAGTATTCAGTGTACCTCGATATACGCACGCCCTGACTTCCTGCCCGGATAGCTCCACTGCTCCTTGGTTTAGACGACGGAACAGCTCAAATCGCACGTCCAAGTCTGATTTGTCACTCAGCACTTGGATACGAAGATAGCGGCGCTCAAACATGAGCTTTATGGGGCGGGGAAGATCTTCGTACGATACGCCTTGAAAACCCTCGAGAGTCTTAAGTCCGGTCAATCGAAGCGGCCGTTGCGAGAAGTGCAGAAGGTCGGACTCGGGCGCGTCAATGGCCATGAATCTCAGGAGAGTGCAAATCCTTTGTAAGCCATCGACAACCTCCCAAGTCCCATCACCATTCGTGGCTACGAAGATTGCTGGGACGGGCAACCCAAGCAAAAAGGACTCAACCAGCGCAGACTGCAATTGATCATTCCAGCGGAATTGCCGCTGGAACTCTGGCGCAATCCGGACCTCCCTCTCCTCAACCATCCTGGCCAGCTCCCGTAAGGATAGGTCGAAGAAGTCCACGTCAACTGCTTGCCGGTGCTCTGCAAGCTCCGCTTGTAGGACCGAGTGGTCGATCGCCATAGTTCATGTTCTACCAGACGTGGCTGTTGCGCGGTATAGCCCGTGAGGTTAGAAGGCGGAGTAGGACGTCGACTGCCAAAGCACCATCAGGTACGGTGTGTCGTCAGCGGCTGGTTAGGTCTATTACTGCTTCCGCAGCGTTACCACTGTTTCTGACACCGGCCCTTTCTGATATTGGCGCGCGGATTTGTTTAAAGAAACGAGCGATCTGTTGACCTCAAATGGTACTTCCTCAACTAGATCCCAACCACGACGCTCCGCCTCCTCTTTGCAGATTGCCCCCAAGTGGATGGGTAACTCTTTATAGTAGGAATCTTGCACTACGAGCGTCATTATTGCACCGGCAACACAAACCCGCGATATCTCATCGAGGCTGCACGTGAGGTCGTCGAAGTACTGGCGGGCTTGCTTGAGGTAGTAGCCGTTCGATGCTCGGCTAGCGTGTGCGCTAATCTGCTCGAGCAGGCTGGATGCGACTGTACCGAGCGGTAGGCTGTCGGGCGTATTAGTTCGTATGAGGGTAGTGCCCATGAGTTCGGACCGAATCTCCCTATCCTCAAAAACGTTTACTCCTACCAGTGCAAATTCCCTTGCGTAGGCGATCGCGTAGTCAATCCGGGTTAGATACGGTGGCGAAGTCAATACTCTCCCCACACAGCTATCGGACAGCGGGAGGCTGCGAGACGAGCCTGTGGCGAGCACTACGGGCCCCGATGCATCTACTCGTTGTGGTAACCGATCCGCGATTCGCGATCGCTCGTTACGGACGAGCCCATCTAGCACGTCCAGTGGTACAGCTACTCTTGGCCGGTTTGGCCCCGTTCTGCGAATCCAAGTCGGGTTTGACCCCTGGAAACTGCCAGTGAGGGCGCGTACTACGTTGAAGAGTGACACGTAGGTTAAAGCGGACTGAGATTGTGGCAGTGATTCTGAATACCGCGTCCAATCCCGAAGCCTTGAGGCAGTCTCCGACTCGAACCATGAGAGCAAAGGGTCGGAGGGATCTAAGTCTCTGCTGCCGGGAGGCGAATCACCCTCAGAGATACTAACGGCTCCCGATCTTAGCCGAAGCTGCGCGACAACATTCGCTACCGGATTTCGATCAACCCCTACCGACGCCAGCCCTATAAGACGTGCTGCTAGCGTAGTCGTCCCGCTTCCGTTCCATGGGTCTAGGATTGGCTCTTCGACTCGAATCGGGTGTCTTCTTAGTTCCCGGCAGGCCCACTCAAAGGAAAAGCCAGCATAGTAGGGGAAGATATCTGCAAGTCCGGACTTCTCGACCCGTGGCCGCTTTGGAGACAGTGATGTCTTGCCGGGAACGGAGGAAGCGGCATCAACCTGGAAGAGCGGTGCTTGGTTCGCCGTCTCGCCCTTCGTCTGCGCTGACACCTGGTTCCTCGCTTCGTTTGGGTACCGCTGGTCAAGCTCATACGTTAGCTGCCGCCCATGATCGTTGTCTCGCGCCTCTCGGTTCCTTCATTTGCGGCAGCCGGTTGTCTAGGGGGGTGTGGCGGGTTCAACCGGTTGACCAGGCCAGAAGCCAGGGAGGCGCCACCAGATCGAGGGTGCTTCGAAGGGCACCGTGCCATCGCCCAGTCCGCCTGCCCCCTGGGCTTGGACCACTGCAACTCGTGTGCTGCCGAATCCGGCTGTACCTGATCAAGAGCGCCGCTGCGCGGCGCCGCGCCGGGGCGGCAGGCCGCCCGGCGGAGCACCGCCCCGGACCGCTTCGCGGCCGGGGCGGGAAGCCCCCGAACCCTGGCGGGAACCGCCCCCGCGCCCCCGACTGGCTGCCAGACGGTCACCACAACTCGTCAATCTTGGCGACGTCTGCCCTGAATCGACGGGCGTCCCGTGATGGCAGTACGGAAGCCGCAGCTTCAAGGATCTGACGAACCTCTCGCAGGTCCGGGCAACACTCCAAGATGCCACAGCCGTACTGGGGGTCCCACAGCCGGTGCCACGGGTCCTGGACGAAGTCCGCCCACGCCCGAAGCGCCCGCGCGACGGCACCTTCCGTGAAACGGGAGCGTTCCAGGTATGCGATGGCTTGGAGCCCTCGGTATGAGAGGCCGGCTACGCGAAACGTAAGGCCGTCCAGCTGTCGGGCACGAAGCTTGGAAGCTCGCACCTGCCTCGGGCGCCTACGCGGCATGACCCTTCTGGATGATCTGCATACCTCGACAATCCCACAGCCTCGCGGCGGTACGGAAGCCGGCAGGGCTGGCCGCCGTCGAGGTTGGGGCTTCCGGCTGCCGCGCCAGTCCACACCCCGGACTGGCTTGCCACCGAGCGCCCCGGGTCACTGCCCGTCGTGGGCGTCCAGGCGTACCGGGCCGTCGCCCGTGCCCCCTACGTGCCCGTAGCGCCGGGAAGCCACGGGGAACGACGGTCACCTGCGGGCACCGTGACCAGGAGTGCGGCCCGTTGACCTTGGCTCGGATCGGCGCCTCAGCGAGTTCCCAAGCTGACAGTGCGGGTTCGATTCCCGTCACCCGCTCCAACAACGAAGGCCCTGGTCAGGACATCAGTCCCAGCCAGGGCCTTCGATATTCAGGATCCATACTCACGTCGTGCGCCATGAGCACCGGTACACCTGGGCGTCGGCCCTGTCGTCGTCCGTGCTAGCGACGACCGACCGTGAATGCTGCTACATACTCTTGTTCTGCAAACGTCATGCGCCACTCGTAGCGACCCGGCGCGAGGGGAAGGGATGGGACGTTGAAAGCGAAAGAAGCATCAAGCATTGTGCCAGGGGCCAACCCGGGTGGTCGCCCGACCTCGACGCCGGCCTCGGTTGCAATGGAGGCTTCACCGTCTGCTGTAGGGACCTTGACTGGCCGCCCATCCGAGTCCAGTAGCTGTAGCTTGAGGGGGAGGCGCTGGTTTGCCCGATCCCATGGGATCTTGATCAGGACTGCAACGGCATGGGGCGCGGTGGGGGAGGACGTAACGGACCAACCTGCCCCCAGCATGTGGACTTTGCCAGACTCAGCCTGCGCAGCGTCGCAGAGGATGAGCTGCGCTTCGACGGGTGAAGCCATCAGTGGGCGGGTAACTCTCGCGTCGACTTGTTGGTCAGGTTGCTGATGATCTGCTCCACCCGTCCCGGTAGCTTCAGGTACGAGGTGTTTGACCAGGTCGGCCGCCCTGTGACGCCCTTCTCGCCCCGGTTGAACGCCTCTATGATCTTGTCTACCGGCTCGTCAGCCTCATAGAACTCGTCGTTGCTGGCCATGGGGTCATCATCCCTTCTCCTGGTGTGGCTGGCTAGCTATCAACAAAGTAAGCGCTGCCTAGGTTCCAAACGTCCCCAATCGGGTCATCGGATGGATATAGGACAACCAGGGCGCGTCTTCCTCGAAGCTCGACCTGGATGATCGCTCGCTCCCCACGATGTTCATCGATGTCCCAGCTGTACGTCAACCCGGCAACGCAGACCACGGCGTCCCGTACCTCGTCGCAGGTCAGTTGATGTTTGGCCGCAATCTTCTCCGCGGTTCGCCAGCTGATGTTGAGCACTGCCACCCAGACGGCACGCCGAGCCATCGTCACCACCGTGAATCTCGCGAGAGGCTTAGGGTAGATATCTCAGTGTTCTGGCCGCTACTGGCTGTTGGGTGGATAGGTCGGGCCGATACTCGCCTTTGATGGCCCGCATGACTATTGATACAGGTGAACCGAGCTGAGGAGGCTGCGCTGTAACGGCAGCCGAGGAAACCCCATGGATAAGATCAACTGGTATCCGCAAAGCGACGCCAGCACCGATGGCTATCGACTTCCACGCCTCGCGCGTGAGGTCGACCAAGCGCTCATGTCGACGGCGTGCCATTAACGTGCCATTGGGCCAGGACAGCGGAGGCCGTCCGGGGCCGCTAGATGATCGCCGTGACCAGGGCGCCAGTTGGTCAGGCGGCCTACCTTCGACACTTCCCAAGCTGACAGTGCGGGTTCGATTCCCGTCACCCGCTCCAACCGAAAGGCCCTGGTCAGGACATCAGTCCCAGCCAGGGCCTCTGATATGCTCCGAGCCGCGATCATGCTTTGGGCCATCCACGGGCCATTAGCGCCGCCGGGCCACCGCGCCGGCCATCCCGTCGTCCGGGTCGTCGCCGCGCCGCTTGCCCCTGCCCGCCTTCTTCGGCCCGTCGCCCTTTTTCGAGGTGTCGCTCTTCTTCGGCTTGCCGCCCTTGCCTCGGACCGCTCACGCTGGACTTGCCGTACGCGGTTCAGGCGCTGCGGATCCGACGCCGCCGGTACAACGCGGCCACCGGCCACTGGTCCACCGTCACCGTGTACGCAATCACCAGCCTTACCGCAGCTCAGGCCAGCCCTGCCGACGTGGCCGACTGGCTACGCGGACACTGGGCCATCGAGGTACTTCACCATGTTCGCGACACCACCTACCGCGAGGACGCCAGCCGGCTGCGGACGGGCAACGCATCCCGCGCCCTAGCCACCCTCCGCAACACCGCAATCAGCCTTCTCCGCCTGGACGGCGTCACCTCGATCGCGCCAGCCCTCCGCCGAAACGGCCGAGACCCGTACCGATCCCTACGACTCCTTGGACTTGTCTAAAACGGGCATATCTCGACCTTGCGAAAGCCCTGGATCGGTCTGAGAGTGGTGGAGGTTCGTCGCTGGCGGCCGGCCACGCCGTGCCCGAGCGACGCGGCGCAGAAAAGGGCACGCCGGGTCCGCGCAGCGGGTTTCGGCCGTCGGGGCCGGGGTGGCCGGCGCGATTGTGCCGGGCTGCTCCTCCAAGCTCAAGGGCGCTACGTATCGCAAGCGACGGCCCTGCGGGCCGCACTTGACCTCAGAGCCTCTGCGACCCTTGGGCAGGAGTCGTGGGCAGGCCGATGGCCTGCCCTTACATGGAGCGCGCCGTCACCCCCGTCCCCGACTCGTCGCCGTTCACCAGGAAGTCAAGGTCCGCTTGACGTGGCAAGCCGGGCGGCGGCCCGCTTCCACGTTTGGGCGGGTCGATGGCAGACGGGATGGCCAAAGGGTGGTCTCGCTTTGCGGCGGTTCAGAACCAGGGGAGCTGATCGCTGAGGTCGGTGAGGTTGCCTAGGGCGCCGGGCAGCGCGGTGAGCTGGTTGCCGTGCAGGTAGAGCCCGGTGAGGTTGGTGAGGTTGCCCAGTGTGTCGGGCAGCGCGGTGAGCTGGTTGCTGGTCAGGTGGAGCTTGGTGAGGTTGGTGAGGTTGCCCAGTGTGTCGGGCAGCGCGGTGAGCTGGTTGCTGGTCAGGTGGAGCTTGGTGAGGTTGGTGAGGTTGCCCAGTGTGTCGGGCAGCGCGGTGAGCTGGTTGTGGGCCAGGTAGAGGTTGGTGAGGTTGGTGAGGTTGCCCAGTGTGTCGGGCAGCGCGGTGAGCTCGTTGTCGTACAGGTGGAGCTCGGTGAGGTTGGTGAGGTTGCCCAGCGTCTCGGGCAGGAACGCCAATTCAAGCTCAGCAAGATTCAACGAAGAGGCACCGCGACGCAGTGCTTTCTGAATCCGATCGTCGACCTTCGAAGCCACGCGATCAACCTCCAGTACGTCCGATTACCGCTACCTCGGGAACCACAAACAGACGTTGGCGCCAGGATTACTCGAATAGCCGGCGCCAGACGATACCGCAGCCCGGAAGGCCCGACTGACAGCAGTCGGGTCGGACGGTGGCGTGTTGACGAGCGCTGGCATGGACGAAGTTCGGAGCGTGCAGCCGTTCCCGGCGTGTGCGGACGCGATGCGCGGAGCTTGTAAGCGAGACGTCGAGACACGTCCTTCGCCTTCTGCCTGGTGTGAACTGATGTTTGGACCGGTGCTTTGGACCGGTGTGATCCGCGCGCATCCCGGAATGGCGGCCACGAACCTGCTGCGCCCGGCCGGCGAACGCCCCTGGATCGAGGCGCTCCAGCGGAGAGTCGTCAACCTGCTTTCGCAGAGCGAGGAGGACGGGGCGCTGCCCACCCTCTACGCGGCGGTGGCGGACATCCCGGGCAACAGCTACGCCGGCCCGACCGGCTTCCTGCAGACGCGCGGTGGGGCCAGGCTGGTTGGCCGCTCCGCAGCTGCCCGCGACGACGCCCTCGCACGGCGCCTGTGGACGGCCTCCGAGCAGCTCACCGGGGTCACCTTCCCGCTGACCGGCAGCATCAGGAACGCTGGAGCACCGCTGTAGGGACAGCCCTACCCGTACTCGGCCCGCTGGCGGTAGTGACCCAGCGGACCCTGAACTGATGTTCGGCTGGCGCAGCTCTACCTACAGCAGCGGCTCAGCCGGCGCCCGGTGGTGGCGGTGCTCGGCACCGGGCTGATCTGGGGCGTCTGACGCGGCGGGACGCCGTGGTGTGATGGAAGTGTGAGTCGGGCCGCTGAGGAGAACAACCGCCGGATGCTTCGGGCCCGGGACGCGATGGACCGGGCGTACGCGCAGCCGCTGGACGTACCGGCGCTGGCCCGGATCGCGCACGTCTCGGAGGCGCACTTCACGCGTACCTTCCGGGCGACGTTCGGCGAGACGCCGCACCGCTACCTCCAGCGGCGTCGGGTCGAGCGGGCGATGTTCCTGCTCCGGGAGACCGACCGCAGTGTCACCGACATCTGCTTCGGTGTCGGTTTCGGCAGCCTCGGCACCTTCAGCCGTACCTTCCGGGAGATCGTCGGCAGCTCCCCGAGGGAGTACCGGAAGGAGCGCCCGGCAGCGCCCCCGAACGTGCCGAACTGTTTCACGATGGCCTGGACGAGACCCACCGTCGATCTGCGCTGAGCTGCGGATACGGCACAGCAGACTGAGCAGTTTCGGATAAGTTCTCGGCCCGGCCGATCCGTAGCGTGATGGGCATGTTCAACGCCATCACGCACTCGCAGATTTTCGTCCTCGACCAGGACGAGGCCCTTGACTTCTACGTCGGCAAGCTCGGCCTGGAGGTCAATACCGACACCGATCTCGGTTTCATGCGCTGGTTGACCGTCAACGTCCCCGGCGACCCGGAGCGGCAGATCCTGCTGACGACGCCGGGGCCGCCGGCCCTGTCCGAGGAGACGGCGCAGCAGGTACGCGAGCTGCTGACGAAGGGCGCGACCGGTGGCTGGTTGATCTTCAGTACGGACGACTGCCGGAAGACGTACGAGACGCTGCTCGGCAAGGGTGTCGAGTTCACCGAGGAGCCGACCGAGCGGCCGTACGGTATCGACTGCGGCCTGCGCGACCCGTTCGGCAACAGCATCCGGTTTACCCAGCCGACGTCCTGAACCCGCTACCGCTGCGGGGCCCGGTCGGGACGGCACGAACGTCCGACCGGGCCCCGAGCCCCGCTCAGCGGTGCTGCCGGATCCGGTCCCAGTCGCTCGGCGGTTCGAGGCGTACCCCGGAGCGGAGTGTGCCGGTGACCGGCGCACCGTGGCCGGCGACCGCGGTGATCGAGCCGTGTTCGGTCTCCGCCGCAAGCCGGTCCGGTACGGCCGGGATGTCGACGTCCAGCCGTACCCGCATGCCGGGCCAGCCGACCACGGACAGCTCCTTCCCGGCGTGGATCGTGGTGCCGGTGCCGAGCGGGCCCTGCACGGTGGCGACCTGGTCGCCGACCTTGACGACCGGATGCACGGTGAGCGCGGCGGCGGCGGTCCGGACCAGCGGGCGGGTCGCCTTGAAGACCCGGTCGAGCTGCACCGGGGTGTTCGCGCCGGGCTGGCCGAGCACGGCACCGACGATGGTGATCTTCCGACCGCCGACCCTGGTGACGGCGGCGAAGACGAGACAGCCGCCGGCCTCGTCGGTGGAGCCGGTCTTGATCCCCACCACGCCGTCCCGGCCGACCAGCGAGTTGTAGTTCTTCACCTCGCCGGCGACCGGCAGGGTGGCCTTCTTCTGCGCGACGATCTCCGCGAACGCCGGCAGTTCCATCGCCTTGCGGGCCAGGATCACCTGGTCGACGGCGGTGCTCACGGTGCCCGGGTCGAGCCCGGACGGGTCGGTGTAGCGGGTGTCCTTCATCCCGAGCGCGTCGGCGGTGTCGTTCATCTTCTCGACGAACGCCTCGACGCTGCCGGCGTCCCAGGCGGCGAGGATCCGGGCCATGTTGTTCGCCGACGGCAGCAGCACCGCCTGGAGCGCCTGGCGTTCGGTGAAGACCGCGCCCGCGACGACCGGCACCAGGGACTCGCCCCGGGCCAGCTCCGCCGGGTACGCGGCGGCCTGTGCCGCGCTGACCGTCAGCTTCGGCCCGTGCTCGCCCCGGTCGAGCGGGTGCTCGGTGAGGATGACGTACGCGGTCATCACCTTGGTCACGCTGGCGATCGGCACCGGCTCGTTCCCGCCGGAGGTGCCGAACGAGCCGACCCCCTCGACCGAGAGCGCGGCCTGCCCGGTCCTTGGCCACGGCACCACCGGCGCCTTGCCGGGAATCCTCGTCGCCTCCGGCAGGGTACGCGTGACGGCCGCCGTGGGCAGCGGGGTGCGCAGCGGCGCGATCGCGTAGAGCGTGGCACCGGCCAGCAGCACGATCAGCATCCCGATGGCCAGCAGCCAGTAGCCGCGGGCGCGACTCCGCTTCGGCGCTGGTGGCGGTGACGGTGGCGGCACAGGTTCGAGTACCTGGGTCGTCTCGGCGTCGAGCATCGGTCAGATCCCCCGTGTGGTACGCCGGCCGCGCCACGTGGCGCGGCCGGAGCGCTGATGTCGATATCGCCCGGCCGGGCTGCCGGCAGGTCCGGCGGCACGCACCCTGCGAAGTAGTGCATTGTCGCACCGTCCGGCAACCGCACCGCCGATCGTGGCTGGCCGGCGATGTCGAGGACGCGGCGCCGGCTCCGTCCGTAGGGTGACGGCGTGCCGACCGGGTACGGCAGGACGAGCGAGGCGGAGGATCCGAGATGAAGTACCTGCTGCTGATCTACGGCAACCAGGAGAAGTGGGACTCGATCCCGGCGGAGTCGTGGCCGGAGGAGATCGCCAAGCAGGACGCGTTCAACAGGCGCTACCACGAGACCGGTGAACTGCTCGGCGGGTACGGGCTGGCCGACGCCGCCGCGGCCCGGCTGGTCCGGCGCGAGGGTGGCGCCCCGGCCGTCACCGACGGGCCGTACCTGGAGACCAAGGAGTACATCGCCAGCTTCTACCTGCTCGACTGCGACAGCGAGGCGCGGGCGTACGAGATCGCCGCCGACATGCCCTGGGCGGACCAGGAACCGGTCGAGGTCTGGCCGATCCTGCACGAGTCCGCCGCAGACCTGGCCTGACCGTGCACGGGAACGTCGATCACGGGTGAGCGTCGACCGGGCCGTGGAGGAGCTGCTGCGCGAGTTGGCGCCGCAGGTCCTCGGCGCGCTCGTCCGCCGGTACGGCCGGTTCGACGCGGCCGAGGACGCCACCCAGGAGGCGCTGCTCCGGGCCGCCCTGCGCTGGCCGGCCGAGGGGATTCCGGACAATCCCCGGGGCTGGCTGGTGACGGTCGCCGTGCACCGGTTGCTGGACGAGTTCCGCAGCGAGGCGTCCCGGCGGCGGCGGGAGGACGCGGTGTTCGCGGCGACCCCGCAGGCCGAGTTGCTGGGCCGGCCGGCGGACGCCGACCCGGGCACCGAGCGGGACGACTCGCTGACCCTGCTCTTCCTCTGCTGTCATCCGGCGCTGTCGCAGGCCAGCCGGATCGCGTTGACGCTGCGCGCGGTCGGCGGCCTGACCACCGGGCAGATCGCCGCCGCCTTCCTGGTGCCGGAGGCGACGATGGCGCAGCGGATCAGCCGGGCCAAGCAGATGATCCGGAGCAGCGGCCTGCCGTTCGAGCCGCCGGACGGGCCGGACCGGGCCGAGCGGCTGGGCGCGGTGCTGCACGTGCTCTACCTGGTCTTCAACGAGGGCTACACCGCGACGACCGGGCCGGAGCTGACCGCGCCGCGGCTCTCCGACGAGGCGATCCGGCTCACCCGCTGGCTGCACCGGCTGCTGCCGGAGGATCCCGAGGTGGCCGGGCTGCTCGCGCTGATGCTGCTCACCGACGCCCGGCGGCCGGCCAGGACCCGGCCGGACGGCAGCCTGGTGCCGCTGGCCGAGCAGGACCGGGGAAGTTGGGACCGGGAGCGGATCGCCGAGGGCGTCGCGCTGATCACCGAGACGCTGCCCCGGGGGCCGGTCGGGCCCTACCAGGTGCAGGCGGCGATCGCGGCGGTGCACGACGAGGCCGAGCACGTCGACAGGACCGACTGGCCGCAGATCCTCGCCCTCTACGAGCTGCTCGAACAGCTCACCGCGGCGAACCCGATGGTGACGCTGAACCGGGCGGTCGCGGTCGCCATGGTGCGCGGGCCGGCGGCCGGGCTGGAGCTGTTGGAGACCGTCGCCGCGGACAAGCGGATGGCGACCCACCACCGGCTGCTCGCCACCCGCGCCCACCTGACCGAACTCTCCGGGGACCGGGCCGGGGCGGCGGCCGGCTACCGGGCGGCGGCCCGGCGCACCGCCAGCCTGCCCGAGCGGCGCCACCTCACCGCACGAGCCGCCGAACTCGACCCCCGGCAGCACCCCTGACCGGCAGCACCTCTGACCGGCGGTACGCCCGACGCCGCCGACCTCGTCAGCGGTTCCAGTCCTGCTTGGCGGCGCGGACCAGCTTGTCCTTCAGTTCCCGGGTGTGCCGGCGACTGACCGGCAGTTCGGAGTCGTCGATCACCACCACGTACCCGGAGTTGGCGAGCCGGAGTTCGGCGATCAGTCGGAGCTGCACCAGGTACGACCGGTGGATCCGGACGAATCCCGCGTCGGCCCAGCGTTCGGCGAGGGTGGCCAGCGGCACCCGGACCAGGTGTGACCCGTCCGAGGTGTGCAGCCGGGCGTAGTCGCCCTGCGCCTCGACCCAGCGTACGGCCGAGCGGGGCAGCATCCGGGTGGTGCCGGCCAGCTCGACCGGGATCGTCGGGTCGGGTTCGGCCCGGGCCAGGGCCGCCGGATGGGCGGGTACCACCCGGGAGCCGACGACCCGGCGCAGCGACTCGGCGAGTCGTTCGGCCCGGACCGGTTTGCGGACGTAGTCGGTGGCGCCGAGGTCGAAGGCGTCGACGGCGCCGTCGTCGTACGCGGTGACGAAGACGATCGCGGGTGGCCGGGCGAACCGGCGGAGTACCCGGGCCAGCTCCATGCCGTCCAGCCCCGGCATCCGGATGTCCAGGAAGACCACGTCGACGTCGGCGTCCCGGAGCACCCGCAGCGCCTCGGTGGCGTCTCCGGCGGTGTGCAGCCGGGAGACCCGTGGATCGGCCCGCAGGTGGTACGCCAGCTCGTCGAGCGCCGGTGGCTCGTCGTCGACGGCCAGCACGCGCAGGAAACCGGTCACGGTTCAGCCCTCACGCGCTCGCCCGGACATGACGGTGGAACTTCGGTATCCGCATGCTCACCTTCGTACCCGATCCGAGGTCGGTCTCGACGACCAGGCCGAACTGGTCCCCGAAGACCGACCGGAGTCGTTCGTCCACGTTGGAGAGTCCGACGTGCTGGCCGGAGTCGTCGGCCGGGTCGGCGGCGGCGTCGGCGATCCCGGCGACCAGCACCGCCGGGTCCATCCCCACCCCGTCGTCCTCGACCGTTATGTGGCACTCTGCCCCGGCGTCCCGGGCCTCGATGCTGAGCATCCCCATCCCCGGCTTGCGGGACAGCCCGTGCCGGACCGCGTTCTCGACGAGCGGTTGCAGGCAGAGGAACGGCAGGCTGACCGGCAGCACCTCCGGGGCGATCTGGAGTTTCACCTGGAGCCGGTCGCCGAACCGGGCCCGCTCGATCGTCAGGTACCTGTCGATCGAGCGCAGTTCCTCGGCGAGCGTGGTGAACTCGCCGTGCGCCCGGAAGGAGTAGCGGGTGAACTCGGCGAACTCCAGGATCAGTTCCCGGGCCCGCTCCGGGTCGGTCCGGACGAACGAGCCGATCGCGGTCAGCGCGTTGTAGATGAAGTGTGGGCTGATCTGGGCGCGCAGGGCGCGCACCTCGGCCCGGGCCAGCCGCTCCCGGGACGAGTCGAGTTCGGCGAGGGCGAGCTGGGCGCCGGCCCAGTGTGCGGTTTCCAGGGCGGCCTGCACCAGCCCGGGGGCCGGCTGGTCGTCGGCGATCGCCACCAGCGCCGCCCCGGCCCGCCCGTCCGGGCCGGTCAGCGGGGCGATCACGGCGCCCCGGACCGGGCAGTCGACCCGGTCGCAGCGCAGGTCGGACTCGCCGAGCACCGTCGACCGGCGGGTCCGGATGGTGCCGGCGGCGGCGGCCAGCAACTGCTCGCCGTGGTGGCCGCCGCGCCCGTCGATGGCGAGCAGCCGGTCCGGCTCGGCCAGCGCGAGCCCGGCGGAGCCGACCAGGGTACGCAGATGGCGTACCGCCTTGGCCGCACCGGCCGGGGTGAGCCCGGCCCGCAGTGGCTCGGCGGCCAGCCCGGCGGTGTGCAGCACGTCGTAGGTGGCCCGCTGGGTGGCGGTGGCGATGCCCCGCCGGGCGCGCAGCCGCACGACGGCGAACAGCGCAGCCGCCAGCGCACTGATCATCGCCACCACGGCGACCGCCGTGGACAGGTCGGGCATCCCCACCCAGAGATCCTGACGGTTGGTCGGCCGGTTCGCCAAGCCACGATCCGGCCGGAATCCCCCGCCGCCCGACCCGTGGGTCCGGCTACGGCCCGGACGTACGGCTAGTAGGCGCCCTTGCGGGCCAGTACCACCCCGACGGTCCGCCACAGGATGCTCAGGTCGTACGCCAGCGACCAGTTGTCGACGTAGTAGAGGTCGAGCCGGACCGCCTCGTCCCAGGAGAGGTCGGAGCGGCCGGAGACCTGCCACAGCCCGGTGATGCCGGGCCGGACCAGCAGCCGGCGCCGGACGTCGCCGAGGAAGTCGCCGTCGTCGGCCGGGAGCGGGCGGGGGCCGACCAGGGACATCTCGCCCCGGAGCACGTTGATCAGCTGGGGCAGCTCGTCGAGTGAGCTGGCCCGGAGGAACCGCCCGGCCGGGAAGACCCGGGGATCCTCCTTGATCTTGAAGAGCATGCCGTCGGTCTCGTTCTGGTCGACCAGGCTGGCCAGCCGCTGCTCGGCGTCGACGTACATGGTCCGGAACTTCCAGACCCGGAACGTCCGGCCCTCGTGCCCCACCCGGGGTTGCCGGAAGAAGACCGGCCCGGGGTCGGAGATCCGGATCGCCACCGCGACCGCGACGAAGAGCGGGACCAGCAGCAGCAGCCCCAGCCCGGCGGCGAACCGGTCCAGCAGGTTCTTGGCCAGCAGCGCCGGGCCGGAGAGGGTCGGCTCCTCGACGTGCAGCAGCGGCAGGCCCTCGATCGGCCGGATGTGCACCCGGGGGCCGGCGATGTCGGTGAGCTGCGGCGCCACGATCAGGTCGACGCCGGAGCCTTCGAGTTGCCAGGCCAGCCGGCGCAGCTCGCCCGGCTCGGTGCTGGCCGACCCGCAGACCGCGATGGTGTCGCCGCCGACCTCCCGGACCAGCGAGAGGATGTCGCGGCCGGCGTAGACCGGGATCGGCGTCTCGATGCCCCGGGCAGCGGCGTAACCGTCGGTGAGGTGGATCGCCACCGGCACCAGCCCGGCGGCGGGCACCCGCTTGATCGCCTTGTAGACCTCCAGCGCCTCCGGCAGGGTGCCGACCAGCACGATCCGCTGGGCGGCCTGCCCGGCCCGGCGACGCACGGTGTGCAGCAGCAGCCGGGCGGTGGAACGGGCGACCAGGACCAGCAGCAGGGTGCCGAGCAGCGCGGTGCCGACGGTCCACCGGGACAGGTCGGTCTTGGTGGCGAAGGCGAGGAACGAGACGCTGGCCGCGACCGCCACGCCGGCCCGGGTGACCCGCTTGAACTCGTCGGTGCCGAGCCCGAGGTAGCGGCGGTCGTACGCGCCGTTGGCCCAGAGCACGATCAGCCAGCCGAGCGGCAACAGCAGGTAGGAGACGGTATGGAACCAGGTGGGGTCCTTGTCCGCGTCGGTGAAACCGGCCGCCGCCTGGTCGAACGACTGGATCGCGAGCCAGCTCGCCAGGACCGCCGCGCCGAAGTCGAGCAGCAGCAGGATCGCGATGTACGGCCGGTGCCAGCGGGAGACCCGCCGACGCGCCCGCGCCCACGCCGAGCGGGGGACCCCGTTCGGCTGCGGAGCGGTCGGTGGCTGGATCTCGAAGCTGTCGACGTGACGCAGAGTACTCGGTTGGCCGTTGCCTACCGGGCGTTGGAGGCTTGTCGTCACCTCACCCACGTCCTCCCGCGTGACACGTGCCGCCCCTCTGCCGTAAGGGGCTCGGGTCGCCCACCGTCTCAGTCTCTCCCCTGCCGGCCCCGATCCCGGTTCGTCCGCCAGCGCCGTCTCGTGGCGCGGCCGGACGAATCGTGATCGTCGGTGACGCCGACCCGAGGGACAGCACGCCGCCCGCCTCGCCAGCAACGAGAGCCGGACCGCCCGCAGCGGAGTCGCAGACCGGGGTCACTATACCGACGGAGCACGGTGGCGGTAGAGCCCGGCGGTTGCCGGTTTCTTGCCCAGTGGGCGGTTTCGACCCGGAGTAGGGGCCGGGATCACTCAACGTACAAGCAGTTTCGCTCAACATACAAACACAAGCACGCAACCAGCGAACCCGATCGATCAAGCGGGGCCGCCGACCGGTCAACGGACCAGCCGGGAGAGCCGGCGGTCGGCGAGCGGCTTGCCGCCGGTCTGACACTTCGGACAGTATTGCAAGCTCGAGTCGGCGAACGACACCTCACGAATCGTGTCGGCACAGACCGGACAGGGCAGCCCCGTCCGGGCGTGCACCCGCAGCCCGGCCCGCTTCTCCCCCTTCAACTCCGCCGCCCGCTGGCCGAGCGAGCGCTCCACGGCGTCCCCGAGCACCTGCCGGGTCGCCGCGTGCAGCGTCGCCAACTGCTCGTCGGTGAGCCGGTTGGTGAGCGCGAACGGCGACAGCTTCGCGGTGTGCAGGATCTCGTCCGAGTACGCGTTGCCGATCCCGGCCAGCACCTCCTGGTCGGTCAGCACGCCCTTGACCTGGCCCCGTCGACCGCGCAGCCGTTCGGCGAAGGTGGACAGCTCGGCGGCGAGCGCGTCCGGCCCGAGCCGGGCCACCCCGGGCACCTGCGCCGGATCGGTCACCAGGTACACGGCGAGCTTCTTCTGGGTACCGGCCTCGGTCAGGTCGAAACCGGACCCGTCGTCGAGTCGTACCCGCAGCGCGATCGGGCCCTTGCCCGGCTTGAGCGGCAGGCCCGAGTTGAACGACTCCCGGTAGTGCAGCCAGCCGGCCCGGGCCAGGTGCACCACCAGGTGCACGTCCGGCACACCGTCGCCGGCCAGCGTCACGTCGAGGAACTTGCCGTGCCGGCCCGCCGTCGTGACCTGCCGTCCGGCAGCCGCCGACGGCGCCGGATCGTACGTCTTCAGGGCGCTTATCGCCGCCACCTCGATCCGGTCGACCCGCCGGCCGACCGCCCGCTCGCGCAGGTAGCCGGCGAGCGCCTCCACCTCAGGTAACTCGGGCACGGGATAAACGGTAGCGTTCAATCCCGGCCACGCGCCCGACGCGCGGGACGGGAAGGACCCGATCATGGAGGAGGGGCGACCGGCGTGCAGGTGATCGTCGCGCACAACCGGTACCGCGAGGCGCAGCCGTCCGGCGAGAACACCATCGTCGACCAGGAGATCGTCCAGCTCCGGGCCGCCGGGGTGACCGTCCGTCCCTTCCTGCGGAGTTCCGACGAGATCGCGGAGTTCTCCCCGACCGCCAAGGCGCTGTTGCCGATCTCCCCGATCTACGCGCCGAAGGCGCAGCAGGAGCTGAGCCGGCTGATCACCGAGCACCGGCCGGACGTGTTGCACCTGCACAACCCGTACCCGCTGCTCTCCCCCTGGGTGGTCCGGACCGCGCACAAGCACGGGGTGCCGGTGGTGCAGACGGTGCACAACTACCGCCAGGTCTGCTCCTCCGGGCTCTACTTCCGGGACGGCCGGATCTGCCAGGACTGCCGGGGCCGGGCGCTCGGGGTGCCAGCGATCGTGCACCGCTGCTACCGGGGTTCCCGGGCGCAGAGCGCGCTGATGGCGACCACCCTGGCCGTACACCGGCCGACCTGGCGCTCGGTGGACCGCTACATCGCGCTCACCTCCGGGATCGCCGCGCACCTGCGCGACTACGGCATCCCGGACGACCGGATCGTGGTCAAGCCGAACGCCATCCCGGACCCCGGCCCGCCGCCGCCGCTCGGCGACGGCTTCCTCTTCTTCGGCCGGCTCTCCCCGGAGAAGGGCGTCGGGCTGCTGCTCGACGCCTGGCGCCGGCACCCGGTCGGTGCGCTCGGGCCGCTGCGCATCGCCGGGGACGGCGAGCTGCGGCCACTCGCCGAGGCGGCGGCCGCCGAACGGGCCGACGTCGAGTTCCTCGGCCCGCTGGACCGGGCCGGGGTGGCCGCCGCGCTCCGGGCCACCGCCGTGGTGCTGGCCGTGCCGACCTGGCACGACGTGCTGCCCACGGTGGTGATCGAGGCGCTGGCCGCCGGCCGCCCGGTGCTGGGTACCGCGCTCGGCGGCATCCCGTACCTGGTCGGCGCGGACGACCCGGGCGGGCCCGCCGGCTGGCTGGTGCCGGCCGACCCGGCGGCGCTGGCCGCCGCGCTGCCGGCCGCCCGGGACGGCGCGACCGGCAGCGCCCCGCTGGCCCGGGCCCGCTACGAGCGCACCTTCCACCCCGACGTGGTCACCAAGCGACTCCTGGACGTCTACGCCCAGCTGTGAGGTGTAAGGAAGGGCCCCCTATACAACAGAAAACGATAAGAGGGGGCCCTTCCTTACACCCTCAGCGCAGTGAGGCGCGGGCGGAGAAGGCGATGCTGGCCAGCAGGAAGCCGCCGTTGACGAGGGTGAAGGCGGCGATCAGCCAGGTGGTCCACTCCGGCACCACCATCAGCACCAGCCCGGCCAGGAAGATCACCGCGCCGTAGTCGCGGATCAGTTTCACCAGGCGTACCGGCAGCGAGGTCGAGGTGACCATGCTGGCCGCGTTCGGGCCGGCCGCCATCACCGAGGTCACCAGGTTGACCATCCAGGTGCCGGCGAACGCCGCGACCAGCCAGATCGGAGCCGACGGCCGCTGCGCCACCGCCGTCGCCGACAGCGCGGTGACCAGGGCGATCTGGGCGGCCACGTCACAGAGCACGTCCACCCGGGCGCCGGCCGGGCTGCCCTGACCGGTGACCCGGGCGAGCTGGCCGTCCGCGCAGTCCAGGGCGTACGCCAACTGCCAGCCGAGCAGCGCGGCCAGCCCGACCAGCCAGGCTGGCACCTCCCCGGCGGCGACCGGCCCGGCCAGGGTGACCACGGTCACCGAGACGGCCAGCCCGAGCACCAGGTTGGCCATGGTCAGCGCGGTGGGCGGCAGTCCCGTCCGGTGCGCCGCCAGGGCCAGGGCGGCGCCGATCCGCTGGCTGATCGCCTCGCTGAACAGGCCACCGCCCCGGTTGACCCGGTAGAAGTCGGCGGCGGTCGGCGGGGGCACCAGGTCAGCCGAGATGTTCACGGATTGCATCGACGTAGTTTGCCAGCCGTTCAGCGATCGCCGCAGCAGGCAGGTCGAGGTGTTCGAGGATGGTGTACCGGTCCGGCCGGGTGCTCGGGGCGTGCCCGACGGCCGCCACGAACTCGTCGTCGCCGAGCCCCAGCTCGGCGGGGGTGGTCGGCAGGCCGTGCCGGTGCAGGCAGGAGGCGAGCTGGCCGAACCGCTCCAGGTCGCCGCGCAGGTAGGTGCAGAAGAGCGCACCGAGCCCGACCTGCTCGCCGTGCGAGGCGGTGCCGGGGTTGAGCCGGTCCAGCGCGTGCGAGATCTCGTGGCAGCCGCCGCTGACCGGCCGGGTCGAGCCGCAGATCGAGGAGGCGATCCCGCCCAGGATCAGCGCCTCGGCGAGGGTGGTCAGGAAGGCGTCGTCGGTGATCTTCCCCGGGTGGTTGACCAGCGCCTCGGCCCCGGAGCGGGCCAGCGTCACGGCGAGTCCGTCGATCGGCTCCGCGCGTACCCGGTGCGCCAGTTCCCAGTCCGCGACCGCGCTGAGATTGCTCAGCGCGTCCCCGATGCCGGCCTGGGTCTGCCGGTCCGGGCCGTTCTCCACGAAGTCGAGGTCGACCACGATGGCGATCGGGATGTGCACCCCGTAGGAGCCCTTGCCGCCGTCGTGGTCGAGCGACGCGGTCGGCGAGGCGATCCCGTCGTGCGCCAGGCTGGTCGCCACGGACACCATCGGGATGCCGTAGCGCGACGCGGCCCACTTGGCGGTGTCGATGGTCCTGCCGCCGCCGATCCCGACCACCGCGTCGTAGGAGCGGCGGCGCAGCTGGTCGCCGAGTTCCTGGGCGGCGTCCAGGGTGCCGCCGGTCACCGTGAAGACGTCGGCGTTGCCCAGGCCGGGCCGGCACAGCTCGGCGATCCGCTCACCCTGCCCGGGGCCGACCACCACGGCTACCTCGCCGCCGGCCGAGATCCGCCGGTCGGCCAGCAGCCCGCCGAGGTCCGCGACCGCGCCGCGGCGCACGTCGATCACCAGCGGGGTGTTGACGGTACGGGCTAGTAGTGGCATGCGATCTCCCGGGCTCGGGCCAGGTCCTCGTGGTTGTCCACCTCGACCCAGGGCAGGTCGCCGATCGGTGCCGCCCGGACCTCGCCGCCGCGCCGGGCGAACTCCTGGTAGCCGTCCTCGTAGTAGAGGTTCGGGTCGCGCCGCCAGGTCGCCTCCAGCGCGTCGGCCAGCTCACCGGCGATCCGGCCCTCGATCAGGGTCGCCCCGATGTACTCGCCGTACGCCTGCGCCGGGTCGAGCAGCTTGCTGATCCGGGTGAGCTGGCCGGAGTCGTCGAAGACGGTCTTCATCTCCTCCTCGGCGAGCTTCTTCACGGTGTCGACCGCGAGCAGGATGCCGGGGCCACGGGCGGCGAGCAGGGTCTGCTCCACGTCGACCGGGTGCACGGTGTCGCCGTTGACCAGCAGCGCGTCCTGGGCGAGGTGCTCCCGGGCCAGCCAGAGCGAGTACGCGTTGTTCCACTCCTCGGCCCGGTCGTTCTGCACCAGGGTGAGCGTGACGCCGTACCGGTCCTCCAGGGCGGACTGCCGGGCCCGGACCGCCTCGGCGGCGTACCCGACGACCACGGTCACGTCGGTCAGCCCGACCCGGGCCAGGTTGCGCAGCGCGATGTCGAGGATCGTGGTCTCGCCGTCGACCGGAATGAGCGCCTTGGGCAGGGTGTCCGTGTACGGCCGCAGCCGGCGACCCGCCCCTGCGGCCAGTACCACACCGATCATTCCGGGTCCTTCCTCGCGACACGTCCGACGCACGGAGGATAGCGCCGCGTGTCCGGAGTACGAATTCCCGGCGAACGGCGGGCCAACCCGGGTCGATGTGACCCTGGGTGAAGGGGACGCGACGACCCACCGGGGGCGGTACCGGACCGGGGTGGGTCACCCGGGCAGGGCGGCCAGGTCGGCGAGCAGGCGGAGCCGCTCCGGCGGCGTCAGTACGGCGTACGGCCCGGCCGCCCGGCGGTCCGTCTCCAGCTCGATGGCGAGCCGTTCCGGTCCCGCCGCCAACTCGACGATGCTCCGGGCGGTGTGCCCGGCGGCCTGCCACGCGGCGGCGTGCGCGTCGGCGCGGTGGTAGCGCAGCACGCCGAGCCGGTTGAGCAGCAGTACGCCCGGCGGGGTGCCGTCCGGCTCGTAGGGCGGCGCCATCGCCTCGAACGCCCGGCCGTCGGTCGGCCCCTGGACACCGGCGGTGTCGGCCGGCTCGGTCCCACCGGTCGAGGGCGGCAGGCGGCCGTAGCCATGGTCGGGACCGGCACCGGGACCGAGTTCGGCACCGGCACCGGCGGCCGGGGCGGCGGCGGTGCCCGGGTCGGCGAGTGCGGCCGAGAGCAGCCGGCCGAGGGTGCCGGCGAGCCGGCGTACCCGCTCGGGGTGTGCCGCCCAGATCTCGTCGGTCAGCTCGGCGTGCAGCGCGAACAGGTCGGTCAGGAAGGCCCGGCCGCGCTCGGTGGCCAGGATGCCGCCGTCCGGCAGCCGGTGCAGCATGCCGTGTGCGACCTGCTTGTCCAGCGCCCGCTGGCACTCGGCCGGGTCGCCGTAGCGGAACAGGGCGGCCAGCCCGGTGCGGTCGACGGTGCCGCCGGGGGCCGCCAGCCTGGTCCGGAAGTCGACCAGGAAGCCGGTGGCGGCCGGCCCGCCGTAGCTCTGCACCAGTTCGGCGCCGCCCCGGATCCGGGCGGTGGCCAGGACGGCCCGGAAGACCCGGTCGACGGCTGGCCAGGCCAGCGCGGCGGCCTGGTGCGGGGCGAGCGGGACCGGGTCGATCACAGGCCGATCAGGCGCAGGGCGCGGAAGCCGTCCTCCGCGATGAGCCGGATCAGCCCGTCGTTGACGTCCCGGTGCTCGTCGAGGAGGGCGACCTCGTCCTCGGCGAGCCACCGGAACTCGGTGTGCTTGCCCGCCTCCAGCCGGGGGCGGTCGAGGTCGCCGTCGACCCGGACGAGGAAGTCGGTCTCGATCCGTTCGACGCCGTCGTCGGGGGTGTAGCGGTACTCCCCGACGGTGCCGAGCACCAGCGAGACGGTCCAGCCGGTCTCCTCGGTGACCTCGCGGAACAGCGCCTCCTCGACCGTCTCGCCCGGTTCGAGGTGACCGCCGACGATGTCCCAGGTGTTGGGAAAGAGCTTCCGGTGCGGGGACCGCCGCTGGATGAATATCCGGCCCTCGTCGTCGACGATCAGGGCTCCGGCGCAGCGTAGGGGCTCTGTGGACACGCGTCGAGACTAGCCACCCCGGTCCCGCCACCCGTACGGCCGGCTTGTACTTCCGCGGTACGGCGTCCAGTCTGTCCCTACCGGTATCTCCGTCGATGAGGACGTGATGAATGATGCGGGTACGTGAAGCGATGTCCGGGGACGTCCTGGTGGTCGGTCCCGAGCACACTCTCCGGCAGACCGCCGAGATGATGGCCGGGCGGGGCGTCGGCTCCGCGGTGGTCGTCGACCCCGACTCGGAGGGCGTCGGCATCATCACCGAACGCGACGTGCTCAAGGCCGTCGGCGCGGGTCTCGACGTCGACGTGGAGCGCACCGCTGCCCACCTGACCTGGGACGCCGTCTACGCCGGGCCGGACTGGACCGTGCACGAGGCGGCCGAGGCGATGTCCCGGGGCGGCTTCCGGCATCTGGTGGTGCTGGACGACGGCGAGGTGGTCGGGATGATCTCGGTTCGGGACATCGTCCGGGTCTGGGTGGGCGCTCCGGCGGTCGCCTCGATCTGACGCCGGCCGGGCGGGGTCCGCCCAAGATACGGACATTGTCGTGCCTGCGCCCGGGACGCTTTCGGCGCCCGTACGCTGGGTAGTCATGACTGTCGAGCAACTGATCTCCTTCGCCCGTGGGGCGCCGTCGCTGGACATCGTCGACGTCGAGGGGCTGAAGGCCGCGGCCGTCCGCGCCTTCGACGCCGACCCGGCCGGCATCACCGGGTACGGGACATCCGTCGGATACCCACCCTTGCGGAAGTGGATCGCCGACAAGCACGGCGTCGACGTCGACCAGGTTCTGGTCACCAACGGATCGCTGCAGGCCGACGCGTTCCTGTTCCAGCACCTGGTGCGCCCCGGTGACGCGGTCGTGGTGGAGCGCCCGACCTACGACCGGACCCTGCTGAACCTGCAGAACCTCGGCGGCGAGCTGCATCCGGTCACCATCGCGCCGGACGGGGTGGACACCGAAGAGCTGGGCAAGCTCCTGGAGTCCGGGGTACGCCCCAAGCTGGCGCACATCATCCCCAACTTCCAGAACCCGGCCGGGGTGACCCTGTCGCTGGAGAAGCGGCAGGCGCTGCTCGACCTCGCGGCCGAGTACGACTTCACGATCTTCGAGGACGACCCGTACGCGGACGTCCGGTTCCGGGGTGAGCCGCTGCCCTCGATGCTCTCGCTGGACCGGCAGGGCACCGTGGTGCACGCCTCCAGCTTCACCAAGACGGTCTGCCCCGGGGTCCGGGTCGGCTACCTGGTCGGCCCCGCCCCGCTGATCGCGCACGTCGCCAGGGAGGCGACGAACCTCTACATCTCGCCCGGCCTGGTGGCCCAGGCGATCGTCTACCAGTTCTGTGTCAACGGCGACCTGGAGCGCTCGATCCGGACCGTCAGCACCGCCCTGGGGGAGCGGGCGGCCAGGCTGGCGGCGGCGTTGCGCGAGCACATCCCGGACGCCCGGTTCACCGAGCCGAACGGCGGCTACTTCCTCTGGATCGAGCTGCCGCAGAGCGTGCACGTGGACGCGCTGGCGCCGGCGGCGGCCGAGCGGGGTGTCACGGTGGTGAAGGGGAGCGACTTCCTGGTGGAGGGGGGTCGGCACGCGCTGCGGCTGGCCTACTCCGGGGTGACGGTCGACCAGATCGACGAGGGGGTCCGCCGACTCGCCGACGCGGTCCGGGCGGTACGCCAGTAGCCGCAGCCTCCATTGCAGGTCTGTTGTAGGTCGGAAGACTATTGTCAGATATTTGACAATAGTGGTCGTCGGCGAATTCAGGGCTTCCTACGCGCCGGTAGCCGGCCCACAATGCTGCGAGCGCCACTCGCGTCGAGACCCCCGCCCCGGCCCCGGGACGGCGGGCTTCCGCCGTGGTTGGTGCGCCAGAGCAGAACCCCCGCCCCCAACGGTGCCGGGTGGGCCGTCCGCACCTTACCCCCCGACGTGGACGGTCCACCCGGCACCACTTTTCCGCCCCGCCTTCCGAGACGGACCTTCGCACCTGCCGTGCGACCAGGGGTGATCCGCGACATGTCCGGCCCCCGGCATCGGCGGCGTACGCTGCAACGCGCACCCGAACGGGCCGAAAGGGGGCGGTGGCGATGCCGGACCAGACCGATTCCGAGCGAGTGGCGGTCAGTGGGAACAGCCGGCCGAGACCCCGGGCCTGGGCCGCCCCGGTCCGCGCGGCGGTGACCCGGATGCTCAGCACCGAGGTGGGGCAGCAGCGGAACCCGGAGAACTCCCGCCCGGACGGGCAGGGCGTGGTCGACTGCGGGCTCTACGTCGACGGCGTACGGCAGCCGGGGCAGCTGGGCTATGCCGAGGCACTGGACGCCGCCCGTCAGCAGGCCGGTGCGTTCGTGTGGCTCGGCCTGCACGAGCCGAGCCAGGCGGAGATGGCCGGCATCGCCGACGCGTACGGGCTGCACGAACTGGCAGTCGAGGACGCCGTCAAGGCGGAGCAGCGCCCCAAGCTGGAACGTTTCGGCGAGGTCAGCTTCCTGGTGCTGCGTACCGTCCGGTATGTCCGGCACGGCGAGCTGACCGAGAACTCCGACGTGATCGAGACCGGCCAGATGATGCTCTTCATCGGGCCGAACTTCGTGCTCACCGTCCGGCACGGCGACGCCTGCCGGCTCGCGCCGGTCCGCACCGAACTGGAGGCCCGGCAGGAGATCCTCCGGCAGGGGCCGTGGGCGGTGGCGTACGCGGTGATGGACCGGGTGGTGGACATCTACCTGGAGGTCACCGACCAGGTCGGCGACGATCTCGACCTGCTGGAGGGCGAGGTCTTCGCCCGGCAGGCGCACGGCCGGATCCAGCGGATCTACCAGATGAAGCGGGAACTGGTGGAGTTCAAGCGGGCGGTCGTCCCGCTGCAACGGCCGATGATGACGCTGACCGCCCAGGTGAACCGGGAGATCCCGAAGGAGATCCGGCGGTACTTCCGGGACGTGCAGGACCACCTGACCCGGACGGTCGAGCAGGTCAACTCCTACGACGACCTGCTCAACTCGATCCTCCAGGCCCGGCTGGCCCAGGTGACGGTCGACCAGAACAACGACATGCGCAAGATCGCCGCGTGGGCCGCCATCGCGGCCGTCTGGACGGCGATCGCCGGCATCTACGGGATGAACTTCGACTTCATGCCGGAGACCAGCTGGAAGTACGGCTATCCGGTGGTACTCGCGCTGATGCTGGTGATCTCGCTCGGCCTGTACCGCTGGTTCCGCCGCAACCGCTGGCTCTGATCCGCAGGGCCCGGTACGGCGGCGGCGTGGGACCGGAAGCCCCACGCCGCCCGAGCGAACCGACCGCCGCTCTAGTTGCCGCTGTTGCGCGAGGCGGCGGTGCCGAGCAGCCCGTCGGACTTGTCGCCGCCCTTCCCGCCCGCCTTCCTGGCCCCGTCGGTGATCGGACCGGTCGAGATCTTCTCGCCGGCCGTCGAGGTCTTCTCGCCGGCCGTCGCCGTACGGTCCGGCTTCTCCGTCGGCACCGACTTCGGCCCGGCGTCGCCGCCCCGGGTCGGGCCGCCCGCCGAGCTGCCCATGATCGTGGCGGCGTCGTCCCGTACGGCGTCCAGGGTCGCCGCCGGGTCGTACTCGTCCCACGGGCGCTGCCCGCGCCGCCGCATCGCGGCCGTGCCCAGCACACCGGCCACCGCCCCCGCGACCAGCAGCCCGGTCAGGACCGGCCAGCGTCGACGCATCGTCGAGTTCTTCTTCCGCATCGCCCTCATCTTCTTCGACCTCGTCCTGCGGGCGACCGAGCCTGCCTGGCGGGCGCCGTCCGTGGCGGCCGTGGCCAGCGGCGCGAACCTGGTCACCGCCGACTCCCAGCCGTCCGACGCCGTCGTCCGCACCCTGGTCGCGGTCGGCCCGAGAACGGCCCGGGCGGCGTACGCCCGCGGCCCCACCGTGGCCCCGACCCCGGACGCCGCGTGGGTGGCCGCCCGCATCAGGTGATCGAGGCTTTCGCCCAGTTCGGCCTTGACGAGCTTCCTGCGGGATCTGCGCCCCCCGAATCCAAACACCGGTCCCCACCTCCTTGGGTGTTGTTCCCCCGTCATCCTGCACCCTCGGATGCGCCCGCACTGCCAGAACGGGCACATGGGAGGATCCGCTTAGAACCACCTACCAGCGCCGGCCTGCGCCTCCTGGCCGGCGGACCGCCCCGCCGGCCGGCAACTCGCGGCCGGCGGCATGTCGATCGAGGAGTACTCGTGGCCGAGGCCGCCTACGCAATCCTGCACACCAACGCCGGTCCGATCCGGCTGGAGTTGTTTCCGAACCACGCCCCCAAGACCGTGCGCAACTTCGTGGAACTCGCCGAGGGGACCCGGCAGTACACCGACCCGCGCACCGGCCAGCAGGGCAGCGGGCCGTACTACGACGGCACCATCTCGCACCGCGTGATCAGCGGATTCATGGTCCAGATGGGTGACCCGACCGGCACCGGCCGGGGTGGCCCGGGTTACAACTTCGCCGACGAGTTCCACCCGGACCTGCGGTTCGACCGGCCGTACCTGCTCGCGATGGCGAACGCCGGGCCGGGCACCAACGGGTCGCAGTTCTTCATCACGGTGGCCCCGACCCCGCACCTGAACAACCGGCACACCATCTTCGGTCAGGTTGCCGACGAGGAGTCGGCGAAGGTCGTCGACGCGATCGCCAACACCCCGACCGGTGCCCAGGACCGGCCGGTCCAGGACGTGGTCATCGAGCGCGTCGAGATCGAGCGTAAGGACGGCTGACGTCTATCCCGGGGTACCTTTGCGTGCATGACTCGTAGCGGGCGGAGGTCGCAGATGGTCGGGCGTGGCGGAGGAGCGGCATGAGCGAGTCTCCGCCGACCACACCGGTCTGCTACCGCCACCCGTCCCGGGAGACCTACGTCCGGTGCACCCGGTGCGACCGGCCGATCTGCCCGGACTGCATGCGGGAGGCCTCGGTCGGGCACCAGTGCCCGGAGTGCGTGGCGGAGGGCCGCCGCGGGCAACGGCCGGCGCGTACCGCCTTCGGTGGCGGTACCGCCGGCCGCCGGGGATACGTCACCAAGACGCTGATCGCGATAAACGTGGCGTTGATCCTGATCTCCATCTACACCGCCCGGAGCGGCGACGCGGTGGCCGGAGCGGGCTTCGGCGGCCTGCTCGGCGGGGAGACCCCGCTGACCAGCTGGGGCGGGGTGCTCGGCCTGGACTGGTTCGGCCCGTTCGGCACCGAGGAGGGCATCGCGGCCGGCGAGTACTACCGGCTCTTCACCGCGATGTTCCTGCACTACGGGCTGCTGCACCTGCTGATGAACATGTGGGCGCTCTGGGTGCTCGGCCGCTCTCTGGAGGCGACCCTCGGCCCGCTGCGGTTCCTGGCGCTCTATCTGGTCGCGGGCGTCGGCGGCAACGTCGCGGCGTACCTGTTCACCGCGCCGTACAAGACCACGGTCGGCGCGTCCACGGCGATCTTCGGGCTCTTCGCCGCGCTCTTCGTGATCATGCGTCGGCTGGGTCGGGACACCTCGTCGGTGATCCCGATCCTGGTGGTCAACCTGGTCTTCACCTTCGCCGTGCCGGGGATCTCCATCGCCGGCCACCTGGGCGGGCTGACCGCCGGTGCCGCGATGGCCCTGGTGCTCGCCTACGCCCCTCGGGCCCACCGGACGCTGTTCCAGCTCGGCGGCGGCGCGGTCATCGGCCTGGTGCTGATCGGCCTGACCGTGATGCAGTCCGCCGCCCTGCTCGCCTGACGTCCCGCCGCCCTGCTGGGCTGAGTTGCCGTTCCCCGACCCGCCCGTTCCTGCCCGACTGGGCTCGCGTTCCCGGCCGGACCCGTTCGGGGCGGGGTCAGCGGATCGGGGCGCCGCCGGCCGGGCCGGTCGCGCGTACGGCGTGCAGCACCTCGGCGACCTCGTGCGGCGCGACCCCCAGGTCGTACCGGCTGAACAGGTGCAGCGAGGCGCCCCGGTCGATCTCCAGCGTCTCGGTCGACAGTCCGAGCCGGGCACGGGTGTCGACCGTGATCCGCTCGACCTCCGCCCACGGGATGTGTCGCCGTCCGGCGAAGCCCTGGATCACGGTGACCCCGCCGGGGTCCACGACGAGCCGGACCGGCGCCACCAGGTCCCGTACGCCCCAGCCGAGCAGGACGGCCGCGACCAGCAGTCCGGCGCCGAGGCGTACCGGACTGCCGTCGGCGAAGGCGACGCCGAGTGCGACGAAGAGGGCAGCGGCGCCGAGCTTGCAGACCGGCAGCGCGCGGTCGACCCGCCACTGCCGGGCGGAGGTGTCCGGTTCGGAGTCCACGACTCCCAGGATGCCATCGCCACACGGAGCGTCGCCCACCGAGCACGGGCGGGCCCTGCCCGGGCAACTCCAGCCGCGCCGAGCTGTAAGGAAGGGCCCCCGCTACAACAGAAAACGATATGCGGGGGCCCTTCCTTACACCTCGCGCCGGGCACCGCTGGCGCTGCCGAGGGTGGTGTCGAGCCGGGACCGCGTACTATCGAGGTCAGCCAAGTTACTGGGGAGTAGACATGGCGGACGCGGTGATCGTCGGTGCGGTGCGTACCCCGGTCGGGCGGCGCGGCGGAGTACTCGCCGGCGTACACCCGGTCGACCTCTCGGCGCGGGTGCTGACCGCGCTCGCCGAGCGCACCGGGCTGGATCCGGCCGAGGTGGACGACGTCGTCTGGGGCTGCGTCTCCCAGGTCGGCGAGCAGGCCTGGAACGTCGGCCGCAACGCCGTACTCGCGGCCGGCTGGCCGGAGTCGGTGCCCGGCACCACGCTCGACCGGCAGTGCGGGTCGAGCCAGCAGGCGCTGCACTTCGCGGCGGCGGCGGTCGTCTCCGGCCAGGCCGACCTGGTGGTGGCCGGCGGCGTCGAGTCGATGACCCGGGTGCCGATGGGCAGCAGCATCGCGCCCGGCCCGGCCGGCGGTACGCCCGGCACCGGCCTGCCCTACGGCGACCTGGTCCGGGACCGCTACCGGGGCACCCCGGGCTTCGCCGCCGACGACCCGGTGCCGTTCAACCAGGGCGTCGGCGCGGAGCTGATCGCGCAGCGGTGGGGGCTGACCCGGCGGCAGCTCGACGAGTACGCGCTGGCCAGCCACGAGAAGGCGGCGGCGGCCCAGGACGCCGGGGCCTTCGACCCGGAGATCGTCCCGGTGGTGCTGCCGGACGGCACCAAGGTCGTCGCCGACGAGGGGGTCCGCCGGGACACCAGCCTGGAACGGCTGGCCGGGCTGAAGACGCCGTTCCGGGCCGACGGGGTGGTCACCGCCGGTTCCGCCTCGCAGATCTCCGACGGCGCCGCCGCGCTCGCGGTCACCAGCGCCGAGTGGGCCCGGAAGCGGGGCCTGCGACCGTTGGCCCGGATCCACACCGCCGTGGTCACCGCCGACGATCCGGTGATGATGCTCACCGCACCCATCCCGGCCACCGCGAAGGCGCTGCGCCGAGCCGGGCTCGGCATCGAGGAGATCGGGGTGTACGAGGTCAACGAGGCGTTCGCCCCGGTGCCGCTCGCCTGGCTGGCCGAGACCGAGGCCGACCCGGCCCGGCTCAACCCCCGGGGCGGTGCGATCGCCCTCGGGCACCCGCTCGGCGGTTCCGGCGCCCGGATCATGACCACCATGCTGCACCACATGCGCGACACCGGCGTCCGGTACGGCCTCGAGACGATGTGCGAGGGCGGCGGGATGGCCAACGCGACCATCGTGGAACTTCTATAAACTCATTCTCGTCCATTCCTCGGCCGCATCATCCACGGCGGGATGTCGTTGGAAGATGCGTGGATGTGTTCAGCCGAACGTTCCTACCGGCCGCCGCCGAAGCCGGGGTGGCCAGCCCGACGGTCAGCCGGCACCTGCCGTTCCTGCGCAACTGCGTGCAGGCCGGGGACGTCACCGTCCTGGTGACCAGATGCACCCGCCCGGACCAGCCCAGCAACGGCTGCCTGCTGCTGCTCACCACCCGGCGGCTGGTGGTGACCGAGCAGACCCGGCTGCTGCACCGGCTGCGGCTGCACCTCAACACCGAGCTGCGGCACCTCAACAACGTCAGTTGGAATCCCGACCCCCGGGCCTCGATGGTCGAGCTGGCCGCGACCGCCGTCGACGGCGTACGCGAGCGGTTCCTGATCCGGGCCGATCGGCCCAGCCAGCTCTGGCAGCTCGACGCCCTGTTCAGCCAGGTCTTCCGGCCGAAGCTGGCGGTCCGGTCCCGGGTGGCGGAGTGTGCCGCACCGGTCGGCCGCCCGGCCCTGCTGGACAGCCGGCACCGCCCAGTCCCGACGGTCGCGCCAGCCCCGCCGGCCCGACTGGCCGCGCCGACCCGCGCACCGCGACTCAGTCCCGCCGTAGCACTCTGACCCACCCCCGCCGCAGCCCTCCGACCCGCGGCCTGGAACTCACCGACATCTCCTGACCCGTCGGTCAGGCCGGCGGTGGCGCCCGCCGGCAGGTGGCTCCGGATCCCGTACCGGATCCGAACGTTGCCGGCCGGGGCATCCGGCCGGCGATCGGGGATCATTTACCGGTGGCCGTCGACAGCGCGCAACCGGGCAGCGCCCCGAGCCGAGGACTCGTCCTGGTGGTCGAGGACGAGCGGTCCATCGCCGACCTGGTCCGGCTCTACCTGAGCCGGGACGGCTACGGCGTGCACGTGGAACACGACGGCGACGCCGGGCTGGCCGCGGCCCGGCGGCTGCGCCCGGTCGCCTGCGTACTCGACATCGCCCTGCCCGGCCTCTCCGGCACCGAGGTCTGCCGCCGGCTGCGCGCGGCCGGCGACTGGACGCCGGTGATCTTCCTGACCGCCCGGGACGACGAGGTGGACCGGGTCGTCGGGCTGGAACTCGGCGCGGACGACTACCTGACCAAGCCGTTCAGCCCGCGCGAACTGGTGGCCCGGATCCGGGCGGTGCTGCGGCGCACCGGCGGCGCACCGGACGCGGCCGAGCAACCCCGGATAGTCGGTCCGGTCACCCTCGATCCGGTACGCCGGCAGGTCACCGTCGCCGGCGACCCCGTGCAGCTCACCTCCACCGAATTCGACCTGCTGGCGCACCTGATGGGCCGGCCGGGTCGGGTCTTCACCCGGGAGGAACTGCTGGCCGGCGTCTGGGGATACGCCGCGCACACCGGCACCCGCACCGTCGACGTGCACGTCGCCCAGGTACGCGGCAAACTCGGCCCGGCCGCCGACGTGATCCGGACCCATCGCGGCGTCGGGTACGCCTGTGCCGGCTGACGCGGCACAGGACGGACAGGAGCGGCCGCGCCGGTTCGGTCGTACCCTGACGGCCCGCGCGGTGGCGGTCAGTTGTGCGGTGGCCCTGGTCTCGGTCCTCGTCACCGCCGTCGTCGCCGTGCCGCTGGCCGCCCGGTCGGCCGAACGGCAGGCCCAGGAGGCGCTGGCCGCGCAGGCCCGGCTCGCCGCCGAGGCGCTGCGCAACCGGCTGGACCGGGGACGGGCCGCCGACGAGGAGCGGATCGTCCGGCAGTTGCGCAACCAGGGCATCGACGCGTACCTGATCAGGGCCGGCAGGCCCGACCGGCCCGGCCTGCCCGCCGACCTGGTCGACCGGATCGCCGCCGGCCGGAACTTCTCCGGACGCCGACCCGTCGACGGCCACCCGGCGATGGTCGAGGGGCGCTGGCTGCCCGGCGGCAACGGGATCGTGCTGGCCCGGCCGCCCACCACCGGACTCTGGGGAGACGTCGCCGGGCTGCTCTGGCTGCCGCTGCTCGCCGGGCTGGCCGCCGGGGTGGTGGCCGGTGCCCTGCTGGCCCGTCGACTAGCCCGGCCGATCCGGCACGCGGCGACGGCGGCGGCCCGGCTACGCTCCGGCGACCGGGCGGTACGGCTTCCGGTGGAACCGCCGGAGGAGGCCGCCGACCTGGCGTACGCGCTCAACGAGCTGGCCGCCGCGCTGGCCCTGAGCGAAGGGCGGCAGCGGGAGTTCCTGCTCTCCGTCTCGCACGAACTGCGTACCCCGCTGACCGCGATCCGGGGCTATGCGGAGGCGCTGGCCGACGGGGTGGTCGGCCCGGAGGGGGCGCAGCGGGCCGGGCAGACCATGCAGACCGAGGCGGAACACCTGGACCGGCTGATCGGCGACCTGCTGTCGCTGGCCCGGCTGGAGGCGGCCGACTTCGCCCTCGAGCCGGCACCGGTGGACCTGAACCAGTTGACCGCCGACGCCGCGCAGGTGTGGAGTGCCAGGTGTGCCGCCCTCGGCGTCGTACTCCGGGTCGAGGCGCCGGCCGGGCCGACCCCCGTGCACACCGATCCGGGCCGGATCCGGCAGGTCGTGGACGGGCTGCTGGAGAATGCGCTCCGGGTCGTACCGCCGGGCGGGGTGATCGTGCTCGCGGTCCGGCCGGCGGGGCCGGGTGAGCCGCCCGGCGGGGTGTTGCAGGTCCGCGACGCCGGGCCGGGACTCACCGACGACGACCTCGCGGTGGCCTTCGAACGCGGCGCGCTGCGCCAGCGCTACCAGGGCGTCCGCAAGGTCGGCAGCGGGCTGGGGCTGGCGATCGCCGCCGGTCTGGTGCGCCGGCTGGGCGGCTTGATCACGGCCGGCCACGCCCCGGAGGGTGGCGCGGCCTTCACCGTCCGGTTGCCGGCGCAGCGGTAGGAGATCACCGTCCGGCTACCGGCGCGGCGGGCAGAGAACAAGCGTCCGGTTACCGGCGCGGCGCCAGCGGAAATGAGCGTCCGGTTGCCGGCGTGGCGGTGGAAAACTCGGCGTCCGGTCACCGGCATGACGGTGAGAATCGGTCACCGGCCGGCGTGAAGAAGGGTCGGCGGCCGGATGCCAGGCACGGCCCGGGTCGGTTATCAGGCTAGGCTAGGGCCGATCCGTCGTCGGCACCGTGGAGATCCCCGTGAAGCTCTCGATCCTCATGCCGGTCTACAACGAGGAAGAACGCCTTGCGGACGCCCTCAAGCAGGCCCTGGCGGTCGACTACCCGTGCGAGATCGAACTCGTTGTGGTCGATGACGGTAGCCGTGATGGTACCGGAGAGATTCTCGGCCGGGTCGACGACACCCGGGTTCGGGTGATCACCCATCCCCGCAACGCCGGCAAGGGCGCGGCGATCCGCACGGCGGTGGAGAACGCCGAGGGCGAATACATGGTGATCCTCGACGCCGACCTGGAGTACGACCCGCAGGACATCCCGAAGCTGCTGGCGCCGGTGCTGGACGGCCGGGCCACCGTCGTCTACGGAAATCGGACATTCGGCAGCCACAGCGCCTACAGCTTCTGGTACGTGATGGGCAACAAGGCGGTCACCACCGCCGCCAACGTGCTGTTCAACTCCTACATCGGCGACCTGGAGACCTGCTTCAAGCTGATGCCGGTCGCGCTCTTCCGCTCGCTCGACGTCCGCTCCCGGGGCTTCGGGATGGAGGCGGAGGTCACCGGCAAGCTGCTGCGCCGCCGCATCCGCCCGTACGAGGTGCCGATCAGCTACCGGGCCCGCAACCGGGAAGAGGGCAAGAAGATCACCTGGAAGGACGGAGTGGAGGCGTTCTGGATCCTGGGCCGGGAGCGCACCCGCCGCCGGGACACCCCCGGCCGGCGCTGACCGGCGCCAACCGCTCGGGCGGCGGGAGTCGAGTCGGCCCGGGAAGGTGGCGAGGGTCAGCCCGGGAGGTTCGCGAGGGTCAGCCCGGGAAGTCGCGAGGGTCAGGCCAGGACGTTGGCGGGAGTCAGGCCAGGAAGTCGGTGATCGACCGGCGTAGTCCCGCCGGGTCCAGACCGTGCCACCGGGCGTGGTCGGCCGGCGCGCCGTAGCGTCGCAGGTCGGTGCGGCCCACGCCGAGCGAGAGCGACCGGTGCGGTACCCCGCCCAGCGCGGCGGAGAGCAGCGCGGCGGATGTGCCGGCCAGGTACGGCTCGACGAGTACCACCGCCGGGGCGGTGCCGGTCGCGGTGGCCGTAGCGACCAGCTCCCGTACTCCGGCGACGTCGAACGGGCGCGGCGTGTGGGTGTACGCGACCGTCACGTCCAGCCCGGCGACCGCGTCCAGCACCGGGCGGAGCATCGGGCCGACCGCCAGCACCAGGGCGGCACCCGGCGTTGCACGGCGTACCACCGCCAGCCGTCCCGCCCGGGGCAGCGGAGCCTCGTTGACCTGGGTGGAGAGCCGCAGGTAGACCCGCTCGTCGTGCTGGGCGGCAGCCCGGAGCAGGCCCGGCACCTCGGCCGGGTGCCCGGGGACGTGCACCGTCCAGTCGGTGAGGGTGTCCAGCAGGGCCACGTCACCCGGGGACATGTGCGTCCGGCCCATGCTCGCCCCGTCGTACGACGCCCCGACGCTCACCACCACGGCACCGACCCCCTGATGGTCGAGATCGAGTTTGAGCTGCTCGTAGACCCGGTCGACGGTGAACGTCGCGTACGAGTGCACGATCGGGCGCAGTCCGGTCAGGGCCAGCCCGCCGGCCACCCCGACCATCAACTGCTCCCGGATGCCGACGTTCAGCACCCGGTCCGGGTGTGCCCGGGTGGCGGCGGTGAAGCTCGACGCGGAGATGTCGGCAAGGACGACCGCCGTACGCGGATCGTCGTCCAGCAGTGCGACGGCGGTGTCGACGAAGGTGTCACGCATGGTCGGTCACTCCTCGGTGTGGTCGGGTCGTACCGTCACTGCTTCGGGTCGACGACCGCGACGACGACGTGCGGCTGCCGGGGCCGGGCGGCGGCGAGGGCGGCTTCGATCGCGTCGTGGTCCCGGCCGTCGACGGTCGCGGCGGTCCAGCCGTGCACGGTGAACCGGCTGGCGATCCCGCCCGGCCAGCCGTGACTCGCGGAGCGGTTGTCGACGACGATCGCGGTCAGCCGGTCCAGCCCGGTCGCCCCGGCGTACGCCATCGCCTCGTGGTTCGAGCCCTCGTCGAGTTCGGCGTCGCCGAGCAGGACGTACACCCGGGGTTCGGCCAGGCCCTGCGCGCGGAGCCCGAGGGCGGTGCCGACGCCCAGCCCGAGGCCGTGGCCGAGCGAACCGGTGCCGATCTCGACCCCCGGGACCAGCATCCGGTCCGGATGGTGCCCGAGCCGGCTCTCCGGGCCGGCCAGGTCGTCGAGCCAGTACTCCGGGACGAAGCCCTTGGCGGCGAGGACCGCGTAGTAGGCGGCCGGCCCGTGCCCCTTGGAGAGCAGGAACCGGTCCCGGTCGGGGTCGTCGACGCTCGCCGGGGAGACCCGGAGGACCCGGTCGTAGAGCACCCAGAGCACGTCCAGGGTCGAGTGCGCGCTTGGCGCGTGTTTCTCGTCGCCGGTGAGCCGGCGCAGCAGCGGCCCGAGTTCGGCCGGCAGCCTGTTCGCTGCTGCCGGCCGTCGGCCCGGAGGAGGTGCGGAGCGCCGGAGCCGCGACGCGGACGGTCCGGCCGGCTCCGGCGCGCTCTGCGCGGTACGCCCCGACGCGGTGGCTGTGGTCGTCATGCCTCTACCCTGCAAGTTGAAGTGCGCTTCAACTCAAGACCTTTCCGACCAGGGGGATCGGGTGCGGCAGGAGACGCTTACCATCGGGGAACTGGCCGCCCGCTCCGGCGTGGCGACGTCGGCGCTGCGCTACTACGAGCGGCTGGGACTGATCCGGGCCGGGCGTACCGGCGGCAACCAACGGCGCTTCGACCGGACCGAGTTGCGCCGGGTGTCGTTCATCCGGATCTCGCAGCAGCTCGGGGTGTCGCTGGAGGACATCCGAGGGGCGCTGGCCGAGCTGCCGGAGGGGCGTACCCCGACGAAGGCGGACTGGGCGCGGCTCTCCGCGAAGTGGCGGCGCCGGCTGGACGAGAGAATCGAGCTGATGACCCGGCTGCGCGACAGGTTGACCAACTGCATCGGCTGCGGCTGCCTGTCGCTGCGCAGCTGCAACCTCTACAACCCGGACGACGAGCTGTCTGCCGAGGGCCCCGGCCCGCGCCGGATGCTGCCCGGCCCGCCGACCGGTGACGTGCAGCGGCTGACGGGTGGCTAGCCGACCGTGAGTAGCACCTTGCCGACGTGGTCGCTGGACTCGACCAGCCGGTGCGCGTCGGCCGCCTCGGACATCGGCATCCGGGAGTGGATCACGGGGCGGATCGCGCCCGACTCGACAAGCGGCCAGACCTCCTCGCGTACGCCCCGGACGATCGCGGCCTTCTCGGCGGCGGGCCGGGAACGCAGTGCGGTCGCGGCCACCGAGCCCCGCTTGGCCAGCAGCGCGGCCAGGTCGAGTTCCCCCTTGCGTCCGCCCTGGAGCCCGATCACCACTATCCGGCCGCCGGTGGCCAGCGCCTTGACGTTGCGCCCCAGGTAGGAGGCGCCCATGATGTCCAGGATCACGTCGGCGCCCCGGCCGTCGGTGAGCCGTTTCGTCGCCTCGACGAAGTCCTCCTCGGCGTAGTCGACAACGCCGCTGGCGCCCAGCTCGCGCAGCCGCTCGTGTTTGGCTGCCCGTGCGGTGGCCAGCACCGTGGCGCCGAGGGCCGTGCCGAGCTGGATCGCGAAGGTGCCGATGCCGCTGCCGCCGCCGTGCACCAGCAGCGTCTCGCCCATGCCGAGCCGGGCCAGCTGCACCACGTTGGACCAGACCGTGCAGGCGACCTCGGGCAGCGCCGCCGCGTCGACCAGGTCGACGCCGTCCGGCACCGGCAGGAGCTGCCCGGCCGGCACCGCCACCCGTTCGGCGTAGCCGCCGCCGCTGAGCAGCGCACAGGCCGGATCGCCGACACTCCAGCCGGTCACCTCGGCGCCGACCGCGCTGACCACGCCGGCACACTCCAGACCCGGGTACGGCGACGCGCCTGGCGGCGGTGGATAGTGGCCCTGGCGTTGCAGCAGGTCGGCCCGGTTGACCGCACCGGCGCGTAGGTCGAGCGTCACCTCGTCCGGCCCGGGGGTGGGGTCGGGCACGTCGGCCCAGACCATCGCTTCGGGGCCGCCCGGCTCGGGAATCGTGATCGCCTTCACCGGTCCAGTCTTACCCGATCTCGTCCCCAGCCCAAGCCTCGACCCGGTGCCGTCACCTGACACGTCCGTGGGGTTCCGGCTCGGCAACGGTCCGGAGGGGTTCAGGTGGTGCCCGCGTTCCGCTGGCCCGGTGCTGCGTCTTCTCGCCCGGGTCTGCCGGTCTGTGCCGGGCGTGCCGGGCCGGCCGGCGGTCATGGCACACTAGGCACGGCTGTGGACCGCTGTCCCATCGACGACCACGGCCCCGGGAGGGCTCGCCTAGTGGCCGATGGCGCTGGTCTTGAAAACCGGTAGGGCGGCAACGTCCTCGTGGGTTCGAATCCCACGCCCTCCGCTCTCTGGACAGCAAAAACGCCCCCTGACCAGCGCGAACGCCGGTCAGGGGGCGTGTCTGTAGGTGGCGAGTCCGTCTCACTCTGTCTCACCAGGGACCGGCGCGTCTCACTGGTCGTGTCGTTTACGTGTCGGCGCCTCCTGACGTCTCCCCGGTCGGCTCCTCCGTACCCAACGCTCCCTCGATCCGCTTCCGTGCGGCCTCATCCTGGCCGTCGATGCACGACGCGTAGACCTTCAGTAGTACGTGCACGCTGTGCCCTGCCCACTGCGCTACCTGTGTGGCAGGCACCCCGGCGTTGAGCCAGAGCGACACGGCGGCGTGGCGTAGGTCGTACGGCCGGTGGGCCAACGGCGACCGTTGCTGAACCGGCGTCAGGGCCGCCGCTCGTGCCTGGCGCCACGCGCGTAGGTACGTGCTTTTCGATATCGGGGCCAGTCGAGCGCCGGCAGCGTTGAACATCCGTCCGGTGGCGTCTCGACAATGCTGCCGTAGGTGGCGACGTAGGATGCTCACCAGTTCCGGGCAGATCGGTACGTCCCTCGTCGCCTTCTTTGCCCGGTGCTTCAATTCACGATCCTCAAGCGACTTGCCGCTGTCGCTCCAATCCTCGCCTACCTGCTGAGTAGATCCGCTGAGGCGGAGCCAGCCCCAACCCTCTTCGGGTAGCTCGCATTCGTCGGCCCGTAGGTGGATTACCTCGGACGGGCGTAGAGCAGCGAAGTACATGCACGCAAAGAAGCCTTCCAAGTGCGGGTCGCGGTTGCGTACCGCCCGGAGTAGCGCGCGTGCCTGGTCGGGGTTTACCACCACCTTCCGATCAACCTGATCGGTATTCTTCGGTGCTCGCCATTGTACGAAGTCCATCGGATGAGATTCGAGATACCGCAGCTCTACGGCATACTTCAGAGCCCCGTAAAAGACTGCACGCTTTCTTGCCACTGTGTTTGCGGCGGCGGGGCTGCCGTCGATCCGGCAGGTCAGTAGATCGAGCGTCTTTCGAACGGTTGCCGGATCGGCTACTTCCGGTAGAGGCAGGGTGTTCGCTTTGAGCCATCGCACCGTTGAAGCGAGTTCGCTAGGCGGTTCGCCGTTGTCTCGGTCTCGTTGCGCCTTGTTGAAGATCCACGTATAGAGGGCATGGCGCATCTCTGCTTCGGTTGGCGCTCCTCTGGAAGTGGTGAGCAATGCGAGTGTGACAGTGGTCAGAGCATCGGCTATGCTCTTGCGCTGAGTAGCAGCGGCGCGCGACCACTTCATGTCGACAAAAGCGACGGCAAGATCGTACCAATTCCGGCTGTTCAGTTCGCGTGCCATGGGCTCGGGTAGCCCGTTCTTTTCATCGAAGGCCGTTCCTTCGCGCTGGGCCACGACCAGCTTCGATCGGAAGCTCTCGGCCAATGCTCGGGTGGCAAACGTCTTCCGAAATGGCCTGTTGGCAGCCTTCCACCGCACTGTGTACGACTTCTTTTTGTCGGACAAGCCATTGGTCAGAATCGCGTGGATTCGTACGTCGTAGGTACTCAAGCGGCCTCCTCGTGATCGTTGAGCCAGGTGTCGAGGTCTCGGCGGCGGACGTAGAGGCTGCCGTTGGGGTACTTGATGGTTCGGGGTGCGCGGCCGGTGGCCTTCCAGCGGAAGAAGGTGGATCGGGGTACGCGGAGTTCGTCAAGGACTTCGGCGAGGGTGAGTAACTGACCGGTGGGTGTGGTGCGCTGCGGTCGGGCGGTCATCGGGCGTCCTCCCTCGGGGTGGCGTCGAGGTAGATGCGCTGGAACATGGGGGATCGGCGGTCGGGGTAGGGCCGGGAGACGGAGCGGATGTGCAGCACCTTGGCCAGGGCGGTCAGTGCTGCGTGTGTTTCAGCGGGTGTGCCGTGCAGCCTGATTCGCATCGTGGGTGCCTTCCGGTCGATGCTGGTCACTTGTGGAGGATCAGGGAGGCGTCGCCGCAGAACGGCGTATAGCGGGCCGCTGAGAGCCACGGAGGGCCAAGATCTGTCGTGTCCCGGTGTACGGCGTAGGGCCGATCCGTCTCCGTAGCTCTCAGCGGGCCGTTTCCGGTGTCGGTCTGGTCGGCCAGGTGTTGTCCCGGACCGGGGCGGCGGGGCCGGGAGGCGTTGACACGTTGACAATCGGCGGTCGGGTGCGTGTTTCCGCTGGTGGTGGCCGGTGTCGGGGTGTCAACGGTGGGCGTTGACAGGCGTTGACACCCGTTGACACCGGGCGGGCCGGCGGTCGGGGTGTCAACGCCTGTCAACGGGTGTCAACGCGGCCCGTTGACAGTCTCGCGGGTGTCGTGAGCTGCGAAAACGTCCCCATCCGGGGCGGGTGTCAGCGTGTCAACGCTTCCCGGGTCCTCTCCGGTAGCGCGGGGGTGCAGCTCGTACCGGCCGTCCGCGTTGTGGCGAACCCATCCGAGGGCGGCGAGTTCGGCCAGCACTGCCGACACCTCGTCGGACTTCGGGAGTCGGCGGGACACGCGGCGGTGGAGTTCCCGTCGGGTGAAGCTGGTCATGCCCTTGCTGGTCAGCACTCCGAGGACGTAGCGGACGTTCTCCATCGCGGCGTCGCTGCCGATCGTGGTGAGGGCGGCCCGGTAGTGCGCGGCGAAGAACTCGGCCAGCCGTACGGCGTCGGCCATCCGGTCGGCGTCGACCGGCCGTCGCCACGCATCCTGCGGGTGGTGGGCGACGTGGAGCAGCCCGGCCAGCCGCAGCGTTGCGCCGGCCAGCTTGTTGCCCCATTCCCGCATGTCGTACAGGCTCCCGCCGGGCCGTAGCTCGGCCTCCACCTGCTCGGCGGCGGCCCGCCGTACCCGTCCCGCCTCCGGGGTGAGCGTGACCACCGCCGGGTCTTCCCACTCGGCCAGCATCGCGGCCAGGTCGTGCACACGGTGGCGGTAGCCGGCGGTCACCTGCTCCGGCACCGGTTCCGTGTCGACGGACCGCCACCCGGCCAGCGACCGGGGCAGCGCGAACAGGAACCGGGCCGGCAACCCTCGGCCGGCAAGGTCGGCGTTCCCGCCGAACTTCCGCAACACGCTCGGCTGCGCCATCACGCACACCGTCAGGGCCGGCTTGTCGACCGACGCGCCTTCCCGGGTCTGCCGCTCGTTGCTCATCGGCTGACCAGCGTGACCCTTCAAGTACGGGTCAAGGTTCGGCGTACCGGAGTACCGACCGGCCAGGGTGTCGAAGATGCCGCCCTCGTCGCTGATGATCGCCATCCGGCCGCCGTTGGCGGCCATCAACCCGATCAACGCTTCCGGGGTGGCGTCGTCCACGATCAGCCGGGGCAGGCCAGGAACGGTGATCGCCTCGGCCGCGATGGCAGCGGCCACCGCCTCGGCTGACGCCTGGTCCCGCTTGTCGGGGTCGGTGGCCTTGGCCGCTTGGGCTTTGGCCTGCTCGGCTTGCCGGTCGGCGATGTCCCGCAACG